>JBBQIR010000010.1:0-46003 GCA_038325105.1 Coriobacteriia bacterium | reverse complement strand
GAGACGATCTCGACGCCGAATTCCTCGGACAGCGCGCGGCAGAACTCCACGACGCCCGACTTATCCGTGACCGATACGAGTGCGCGCTTGACCTTCACGAGATCCACGAGGATTGCCCCTTCCGAGATGACGTGTCGCGACCATTGTGCAACAAAAGCTGTCCGAGCGGAGCCGCCATCAGGTGACGTTCCGCACCGATCCGCCGAGAACCGCTCCGAACGCCTCCCCCAGCGCCGCGCTCGCCGGACCGCCCCGGCCGCGCATCCCGCGAATGCCGCCGAACGCGTTGGAGAAGAAGGCCTCGTCGGCGCGCTCAAGGTCGTCGTACGAGAACGCTTCGACCCGGCATTCGTAGCCAAGCGCCTCGGCGTGCCCGAGAATCCACGCGCGCGCCACGCCGGCGACGGCAGGGGGCGCGGGTGGCGTGAGGAGCGTGCGGTTGCCGATGCGGACGAACACGCTCGCCGTACCGCCGTCGATGACGATGCCGTCGGGCCCGACGAGCACGGCCTGGTCGCCGCCCGCGGCCTTCGCCGCACGCTGCGCGGCATCCCAGTAGCTGCGATCGACGGGCTTGGCGGCGCCCGCCGGGAGCTCCGGCAGCCGCTCCTGAACGATCGCGACCGCCCGAACGCCATCGATGACGTCGAGCGATGAGAGCCGCCGCACGACGCTCGCGCGCGCGGCGCCTTCCTCGGCAACCGTCACGGTGAGCCGGATGCGCGACGACATCTCGGCCGAGTAGCTCGCCGCCGCGTCAGCGACGGCGGCCTCGACGCGCTCGAGCGTCGCCGACGTGCAGCCGCCTGCGGTCAGGCGCGCGCGGTGGAGCAGCCAGAGCGGGATCGTCCGGTCGGGTGCGACGCGACACGTCTCCTTGAGCGCGATCACGAACTCGCGGGCAGCACGCGAACCTTGCGTCCTTCGATGACGAGGCGGTCCTCGGCGAAGGCCTTCACGGCGTCCACGACGAGCCTGTGCTCGACTTCGTGGATCTTCGCCTCGAGGGTGGCGACGGTTTCGTCCTCGGTCACGCGGATGGGCTCCTGCGCGATGATCGGCCCGCGGTCGAACTGCTCGTCGGCGAAGTGCACGGTCACGCCGGTGATCTTCACGCCGTGCTCGAACGCGTCCTTGATCGCCGAGGCACCCACGAACGCCGGCAGCAGCGCCGGGTGGAGGTTCATGACGGCACCCGGGAACGCGGTGAGGACCTCCTGGCCGAGAAGCCGCATGTAGCCGGCCATCACAACGAGGCCGACGCCGTGGCTCGCGAGCGCCTCGGTGAGCGCGTGGTTGTACGCCGCGATCGTCGTGTACGCCGCGCGGTCGACGGCGACCGTCGCGACGCCCGCGCGCCGCGCACGCTCAAGGCCGAACGCGTCGGGCTTGTTCGAGATGACGACCGCGAGGACCGCGTCGATCGTGCCAGCCGCGCACGCGTCGATGAGCGCCTGCAGGTTCGTTCCGCTGCCCGAGATGAGCACGCCTATGTGGAGGCGCTCGTCGGACTCCACCTCCGGGAAGAAACCGCTGTCCTCGTGAACCTGACCGTCATCCATAGATGACCTCCCCGTTCCCGGCGACGATCTCGCCGATCTCTGAGACGACTTCGCCCCCTGCCAGCAGCGCGGCTGCGGCAGCCGGAGCGTCCTTCGGGTCGAGAATGAGCGCGAATCCCACGCCCATGTTGAACGTGCGCAGCATCTCGTCATCGGGCAGCGACGCTGCGTCCTGAATGAGGCCGAAGACCGCCGGCACCTTCCACGACCCGCGCACGAGCCGCGCATCGCAGTTCGCCGGAAGCGCACGGTTGAGGTTCTCGGTGATGCCGCCGCCCGTGATGTGCGCCATCCCCTTCACCATCACGCCCGAACGCAGCAGCGCGAGCACCGACTTCACGTAGATGCGCGTCGGTTCCAGCAGCAGATCGCCGAGCGAGCGCCCGCCGAAGTCGACACGCGGCAGCACGAGCGCGTCCTCGTGACCCTCCACGAGCACGCGCCGGATAAGTGAGAAGCCGTTGCTGTGCACGCCGCTTGAGCCGAGCCCAAGCACGACGTCGCCGGGCACGATGGTGGAACCGTCGATCGCCTTCGGGCGGTCGACGACGCCCACGCAGAAGCCGGAGAGGTCGTAGTCGTCCGGGTCCATGACGCCGGGGTGCTCGGCCATCTCTCCGCCGATGAGCGAACAGCCGGACTGGCGGCACCCCTCGGCGACGCCCGAGACAATCGCCGTCGTACGTGCCGAGTCGAGCTTGCCCACCGCGATGTAGTCGAGGAAGAAGAGCGGCTCGGCGCCGGTCACGAGGATGTCGTTCACACACATCGCCACGAGGTCGATGCCGACCGTGTCGTGCTTGCCGAGGAGCTGCGCGAGCTTGATCTTCGTGCCGACACCGTCGGTGCCGCTCACCATGACCGGTTCGTCCATATCCTTGAACGCCGCCGCCGAGAACATCCCGCCGAAGCCGCCGATGTCGCCAATCACCTCGGGCCGGTACGTGGAGCGCACGGCCTCTCGAATGCCTTCGACCGCGCGGGCACCTTCGTCGATATCGACGCCGGCTTCGCGGTACGAGATAGGCTTGTCAGGCGTGTCGGTCATGCGGCCCTCCAGCTCGACGGTGCTTGATGCTTGCCATGATACCAGCGCGCGACCGGTATAGCGGATGCCGAAATCGTTATCCGAGATTCCCGAGCGAAGCGATGAGACTCGAAATCCCGAGAGACGCGCCGACGGCGATCGCCATCGCGGCGAGCCAGCCCGTGCCGTGCGTCACGCGACGTCCGACCGTGACGCCCGCCCACGCGGGCAGAAGGTACCCGACCGTCACGCTCACGAGCGCCCACAGGGCCAGCAGCAGGACCGTTGCCCACACGCGTGAGCCGGCGACCTGTGCGACGCCGTCGTATGCGTCACGAGCGCGCGCCAGGATGAGCAGCCCGTCCCCCACGAGCCACGCGACCATAATCGCGGCGCCCGCCCAGAAACCGCGCTCACGCGGTGATGTGCGGTAGCCGAGCAGACCGGCGGCAAGCGCCGCCCCGATGACAGCGAATACCGGATTGAACTGGAGTCCGAGACGGACACCCTGCCACGCGAAATCCCCAACGGCACCAGCAACCGCGAACAGGCTCACTCGACAGGCTCCAACCGAAGCTTGCCGCGCTTGACCGCATCGGGTATCTCCACCGGATAGTCACCGGTGAAGCAGGCGGTGCAGTACTCCTCGGCTGTACGTCCTGTCGAGGCGATCATGTCGGGCACCGAGAGGTATGCGAGCGAGTCCGCGCCGATGTGCTCACGGATCTCCTCGATCGACTTCACCGCGGCGATGAGCTGCTCCTGCGTGTCGGTGTCGATGCCGTAGAAGCACGGCCACTTCACCGGCGGCGACGTGATCCGCATGTGGACCTCGGTCGCGCCCGCCTCACGAAGGAGCGCGACGAGCTTTCGGGTGGTGTTGCCGCGCACGATCGAGTCGTCGACGACCACGAGCCGCTTGCCGGCAATCGCATGCCGCATCGGATTGAGCTTGAGCCGTATGCCCTGCTGCCGCAGCGTCTCCGACGGAGCGATGAACGTCCGCCCGACGTAGCGGTTCTTCGCGAGCCCCTCGCCGTACGGGATGCCGCTTTCAATCGCGTAGCCAACGGCGGCTGGCACGCCCGAGTCGGGAACGCCCATAACGAGGTCGGCATCAACGGCGGCTGACCGCGCGAGCGCCGCACCCATGCGCTGACGGGCTTCGTAGAGCGTGCAGTCGTACATCACGCTGTCCGGCCGTGCGAAGTAGATGAACTCGAAGATGCAGAGGCTCGGGCGCTCGGCGGGAACCGCCTGCTCGCTCTCGAGGCCGTTCGGGCCGATCTTCACCATCTCGCCGGGCGCGACGTCGCGCACGAAGGTTGCGCCGATGATGTCGAGCCCGCACGTCTCGGAAGCAACCACCCACGAGTCGTTCAGCTGACCGAGGACAAGCGGACGTACTCCGTACGGGTCGCGGAATGCATAGAGCGCTTCCTCGGACATGAGCACGACAGCGTAGGCGCCGCGCACGAGCTTCATGGTCTCGCGGATGCCGCCCCGAATCGAGCCATGCTCCTGCGTGAAGTGGTCCACGAGAGTCGCGATGACCTCGGAATCCGTTGTCGACCTGAACCGAATGCCGCGACCCTTGAGCGCATCGCGGAGTTCCACGGTGTTCACGAGGTTGCCGTTGTGGGCAAGCGCGATGGTGTTGGGGCCAATCGAAGAGACCATTGGCTGCGCGTTCTCCCAGTGGCTACTTGAGCCAGTGGTGGAGTACCGCGTGTGACCGATGGCAAGGTGACCCTGGAGCGTGGCGAGGTCACTCTCTTTGAAAGCCTGCGCGACGAGGCCGAGGCTCTTCACGACGGTCAGCGTGTGCCCGTCGGCCACGGCGATGCCGGCGGATTCCTGGCCGCGATGCTGCAGTGCGTGAAGACCGAAATAGGCCAGCCTGGCGACGTCTTCACCGGGTGCATACACACCGAAGACACCGCACGCCTCTTCGGGCCGGTCGGGGCGTTCTTCCAGAATCCATTCTTGCGCGGACTGATCGACCGAGACGGGCGAATGTTGGTCCATGCGTCGGGAGGCTCCTGCTTTGAGACGGGTTGATGGGCGGTAGCATAGCACGATTCGACAACGAGCGCGGGGCCCGCCGGCGACTGCCGACGGGCCCCGAGAAGTGCGGTGTTTCGCGACAGTCTACGGGGCAGGAAGCGCTACCACGTTCGACACCGAGTCTCCGGCCGCGTTGTTGGCGACCACCCGGTACTGGTAGGTCGATCCTCCAGCCGTCGTGGTGTCGATGTACTGGATCGAGTTCGCGAGCGGTTGCGCGATGACATCCCACACACCGCTGCCATCGGTCTCACGCTCTACCCTGTAAAGAACCTCGTTCGCCGGGTTGCCCCTCGTGGTGTCGGGACCCGTACCGGTCGCGTTGTCCCAGGGAGTGCCATCGGTCCAGTCAAGCGTGACTGGTCCGCCGACAGTGCCCGTTGCGGTCAGAGACGGAGCGGCCGCCATTGCGCGATCGACCTGGAACGCGATCGGTCGCATCATGTCCATCTCCTCATGGCTCAGAAGGTGGCAGTGCCACACGTACTCCCAGCCGAAGTTGAAGAGCTGGTTGGTCGTTGGTGTCACAAGCGGCTCGCCTGTGTACGGGTCGGTCTGAATGAAGCCCATCATGGAATCCACGGGCTCGGTCGGGTTGAGATACCTGACGCTGTCCGGGATGCCGAAGGTCATCTTGGGAGCGACCGGCCTGAGCGCGACGATCGTGTCCTCAAGCGGCGCAACCCGTACGGTGTCCTTCCAGCCAAGCTCGTTGTCATCGGGCAGCCTGATGAAGCCGTCCCAGCCGACGCGGTTGATCACCTGAACGTCGAACAGGTGGAAGTGAATCGGGTGCGTATCGACACCGTTCTGCGTGATCTTCCAGATCTGCGTCCCATCGTCGAGGACAGGCGTCAGTGCCTCGGCCTTGGCGTCTGTGAGAATCTCGGTGACCGGGTCGACGAACGACCGGAGTGCGAAGCCGGGCACACCGGTAACGGTGAGGCCAAGGTTGGCCATCATGCGACCGTAGACCGGGTCGAACGTCTCACCCATCTCGTCCTGGATTGCCTTCGCCTGGAGCGGGAAGGTCACCGTGGTACCGGCCATCGTTGTGAAGGTCATCTCCTTGCTGTAGATGCGTGCGTAGGCGTCCGTGGGGAACGAGGTCGCAAACGCGGAGTCGTACCGGTCGTTCGGGAGCAGCGGCGGGTTCTGCGATGCTGCGAACACGCCGTCTGTCGTTGGTGTCGAAGCAAATGCCGCCTCAAGCGTCGCAAGATCGTATGGTTGGGCCGGAGTTTTGGCCGCAACCTTGATCTTCATCATGGTGCGGGTGTTCGGACCGAACCCTGCGCGAATAGGCTTTGTGCCGCCCGAGTCTCGCAGGTCAGGCGAGTCGGTGTAGTAGTCGGTCCGGGGGTCAAGAGCCGGGTGCGCAGTCGGCGCGTCGTTGTAGAGGATCAACGTCTTGCCTGCGTACTGCGAGAAGTCGAGGATGACATCCGCGCGCTCCGCTGGAGCAAGCATCATCGTGTGGAGATCGACGTTGCCTACGTTGAACAAAGTGGGGTCGGCCACCCACGTGATGGGCTGATTGTCGAAGACCGCAGGCTTCGGCAGGAACCCGCCTTCCGTTGCGATCTGAACCCACTGCGGACCGGCTGTGTCGGGATCGGGAACGCCACCGGCACGGCCGTCGACGGGCCAGCTCTCAGGGAAGTTCGTTTGCGTGATCGCGGCAGGAACCATCTTCACTTCGGTAAGCCTGCTGATCGCCGTCATGATGAAAGCCATGACACCCTCATCAACGACGCTGGTGTCGCCGAAAACGAACACGTCGTAGATGTCGTCCTTGTTGGCCGACAGAAACGCCTTGGTCGCACTCGGCAACACGGACTTGCCGGACAGCAGGATCGGACCGCCGAGGTGACCCATGGTCACCCCACCGGACAGCGCGTCAACGGTCGTTCCGGCGACGCCTACGTACTTCGAGGTGAGCCACGATTCGGCCTTCGCGCGGTTCGCAAAGGCGACTGCAGTGGCGTAGCGGTCAGGACCGGAGATTCGGTCGCCCGACGCCACACCGAGCTCGGTCGCAACAGCAACGCTTACCGCAGGCGGACCACCAACGATGTATGGTCTCGTAATGCCAAGCGACGAGAGTGCCGCCTTGGTCTCCGCAGGAGCCGACGTGTTCCTGACAAGCAGGATCGGGTAATGCATGGTGACCGACGCCGGCGCAGCGACCAGGCTGTCGGTGAGGTTGTTAACATTCGAGCCGTTCACGACGAAAGCACTCGTGGGGAACGTCGCGCCAAGAATCGTCTTCATCTTGTCGGCGACAGCAACTGCCGTCGAGTAGCGGTTGAGACCGGAAATCCGCTCGACGCTGTCAACGCCTGCGATAGCATCGAGGCCCGACATGACGCCCGGCGACACGGCAGGCGGGCCGCCGACGATGTGCACCGTGAGCCCGTCCGGCATCGCGAGCAGCGCGTCGCGGGTCTCGTCGGGGATGGACATACCCTTCACCAGCAGTAGCGGTGCGTCGTACACACCCGCAAGCCCTGCAGAGGAAAGGGCGTCAACCTGGGAGACATCTTCGCCAGATGCGATGATCACGTTCGTCACACCGGTCCAGTCCGGGAACGCGGCCATGGCTGCCTGAACAGCGGTCGCATAGCGGTTCGAGCCCGCTTCGCGGGTCGGCGTTAGCCCCTTATTCGGGTCAGCTTCGTAGAGCTGGAGGTTGACGAAGCGGTCGTCCGAGCCGTTGAGAATACGGAACCGGTACGCCTTCGGGTCGACTTCAAGCACGGGGAAGAGCGTGCCGTTCACGACCGAGGTGTCGTGGAATGCTTCCATGCCGGCTGAGTTGTCAGGAGTTCCGGGCATCAGCGGCGGCTCCCAGGGAGCATTGATTGGATCGTAATAGATATTCGGAACCGGACCCTGCTCAATGCCCGTTGTGGGCGGCCAGAACCACGGGCCATAGTGCCAACGGCCGAAGGGGTTCACACCGGATACGTCGCCCGGGTTCTGGGCGGGCACGTAGACGTGCGGCCACCACAGGTCACCCGTGTGCGCGGTTCCGGGAGTGGAGCCCCAGTTCCATGTGGGGTCGGTCTGGGTGATCGTCTCGGCATCCACGAACGTCTTGTCCTGGACAACGAGCGGAATCTCGTCCGACGGGATGATGCCGTCGGCAATGAGCGCCTTCTCGGTATCGTCTCTGATGAGGTAGCCGGCGACCTCGCCGGCGTACACGTTGAGGCGGGTGATGCCGTAGGAGTGATCGTGATAGAAGAGCATGCGTGCACTCTGCTGGTTCGTGTAGAAGAAGGTCATCGAGCCGTCACCGGGGTCGGGCATATCCGGCACATTGCGGACGCTGACACCCTTCGGGTACGAGGTGATCTCGCCCGCCGGGGTAATCCACTGGTGCGGCGTGCCGTCACTGATCCACGGCGTCTTCCCACCGTGCATGTGGAGCGTCGCTCTGTTCTCGGTGTACATCTTCGTACCGACAGCAGCGTCTTTCAGCGGGCCCATGCCCGCGCCCATCTGGGTGGTGTCTACCGGTAGGAACAAGTCCCCGCCTTCGCCAGTCGGGAGACTGTTCGTGAATTTGACTCGCACGGGACGGTCTTTCGTCGCGATGATGTTCACGCCGAGGTAGTTGAGCGCGTCCGGAGCCACGTTGTTCGAGGTACCCGCGGCATTCGTGCCCATATTCGTTTGCACGTAGCTGCGCAGCGTGGTCGGCGGCAGGTCCTCGTGCATCTGCTGCGTGAACTCGCGCAGTTCAATCTCGTAGTAGTCGGAGCCCGGATATGTAAGCGTGTCCGGGTGACCGACCGAGAGATACTGCCCGAGGTTGTTGGCGCCAGCCGGGCCAAACAGGGGAAGCCCGTTCATGAACTTCCGCACGCTTGGGCTATTCGCCCAGTTCGCTACGCCGAAGTAATCCGGCGACCCACCGGGACCCGGCGCGGGAATGGCCGTCGGGGAAATGGCACCGTCGGAGCCAGCAACTGCGGCTTTCTTTAGCCTCATTCTTGCTGCCGCAGCTTCTCGCTCGTCTTGGGAGATGAGCCGCTCCCTGCGAGCCTGAACGTCCTTGGCTTTCTTCTCTAGCGCGGCCTTGCTCTCGGCGGACTCGTACCTCGTGTCGGGGTTCGGCGCCGCAAGCACGGCAACCTGCCCCTGACCGAAGACGAGAGCCGTCACGAGTAGCATCGCAGCTATTCTCGATGTCCCTCTCTTCACGACGACAACTCCCTTCAGACCTTGAAAGAACTCCCTCGAAGCGATGGACTAATCAGGGGTGCAAGCAACAATCGAGCCCCTTTCTTAGTCTCGATGAAGTTCATACCATCCCGTGCTGTCGTTCACACACCGTCATGCTCCCGTGCTGATGGGCGGTCAACTGTGTCAACTCGACGGTATACATCGCTGACGAATCGCACCTCGTCATGGCTATTCTGCAATTCGTCACCCAGCGGGCCTGCTGCTTAGAGCGCCGGGACCGGATCGTGCGGTACGCGGCACTTACTTCCCTGCAAGCGCCCGCTCAAGGGCGGGCTCCCACGCCTCGCGGAGCTGTTCGAGCGTGACCCCGACAGTATCCTCGATGCTGAGGCGATCGCCGCCCACCGTCCCGAGAACCGCGTACGGAATCTCGTTCGCCAGCGCGAGTTCCACGAGACGCTCGGCATCCGCTGGAGCCGTCGTCACGACGATGCGGCTCTGCGTCTCCGAGAAGAGCGCCGCGTACTTCGGCAGATCGTCGTCAACGTGCACATCGGCGCCAATGTCGCCGGCCATGCAGCACTCGGCCAGTGTCACGGCGAGGCCACCTTCGGAGCAGTCGTGCGCCGAGTGGAGGATGCCCTCGTCGATGGCGGCAAGCACGGTCGCCTGCACCGCCATCTCAAGGTCCAGGTCGATCGCCGGCGGACGACCGGACACGACACCGTGGGCCAGCTTCAGATACTCGCTGCCGCCTACCTCGTTCTCGGTCTCGCCGAGTAGCACGATGACGTCGCCCTCGGCCTTGAACGCGAGCGTGCAGTGCTTCGACACATCGTCGAGCACGCCCACGAGGCCAACCGTCGGCGTCGGGTAGATGGGCGACCCGAAGCTCTCGTTGTAGAAGCTCACGTTGCCCGAGATGACCGTCACGCCGAATGCGCGACAGGCGTTGGAGAGACCGCGGACGGACTCGTAGAAGGTCCAGAACACCTCGGGCTTCTCGGGATTGCCGAAATTGAGGCAGTCGGTGATGGCGGCAGGCGTGCCGCCCGAGCACACCACGTTGCGCGCGGCCTCGGCGAACGCGATCTGCGCACCCACGTACGGGTCGAGGTAGCAGTAGCGCCCGTTGCAGTCCGAGGAGACCGCGATGCCGCGGTTCGTCATCTCGCCCCGGCCGGTGTTGCCGATGCGCAGGACCGCCGCATCGCTTCCCGGGAGGACGACGGTGTTGAGTTGCACCTGGTGGTCGTACTGCTGCCAGATCCAGCGGCGCGAGCAGATGTTCGGACTCGCCAGCAGCGCCAACAGGATGTCGTCGAGCACGTATTCGCAGGCCGGGTGGTCGACGCCCGTTATCGGGTCGAAGGCCTGGACCTCGTCGAGATACGCGGGTCGCGTCATCGCGGGGTCGTAGATCGGCGCGTCGTGCGCGAGCGTTGTCGCGGGCATGTCGGCGACGATCTCGTCGCCCTCGCGGACGACGAAGCGACCGGTATCGGTCACCGTGCCGATCACCGTGGAGCGCAGCCCCCACTTCGTGCAGATGGCCTGCGCCGCTTCGAGGTTCTCGGGCACGAGAACCGCAAGCATGCGCTCCTGGCTCTCGGAGACCATGAACTCGAACGGCTTCATCGCATCTTCGCGCGCGGGAATCTTCGCGACGTCGATGTCGAGCCCCACGCCGCCGCGGCTCGCCATCTCGCTTGCCGAAGAGGTGAGACCCGCAGCACCGAGGTCGCCGAGACCCACGAGCAACTTCTCGTCGAGCAGCTCGAGGCACGCCTCGATGAGGAGCTTCTCCTCGAAGGGGTCGCCGACCTGCACGCTCGGGCGCTTGTCCTCGGCCTTCTCGTCGAACTCCTGGCTGGCCAGCGTGGATGCGCCGCCGATGCCGTCCCGGCCGGTCGTGGAGCCGATGAGCAGCACCAGGTTGCCGGCGCCGGTCGCCGTTGCGCTCGTAAGGTTCTCCTCGCGCATGAGACCGAGAGACATCGCGTTGATGAGGCAGTTGCCTTCGTACGCTTCGTCGAAGTAGACCTCGCCGCCCACAGTCGGCACGCCGAGGCAGTTGCCATAGCCGCCGATGCCGGCGACCGCACCCTCGAACAAGTAGCGCTGGCGCGGCTTGTCGAGCGTGCCAAAGCGGAGCGAGTTGAGGCTGGCGATCGGGCGTGCGCCCATCGTGAAGATGTCGCGGATGATGCCACCCACGCCCGTGGCCGCGCCCTGATACGGCTCGATCGCCGAGGGGTGGTTGTGCGACTCCATCTTGAACGCAAGCGCCCAGCCGTCGCCCACACCGATGACGCCGGCGTTCTCGCCGGGACCCTGCAGGACGTGCTCTCCCTCGGTCGGGAACATGCGGAGCGCCTTGCGCGAGTGCTTGTAGCTGCAGTGCTCGCTCCACATGAGCGAGTACATGTAGAGCTCGGTCAGAGACGGCGTGCGGCCGAGGATGATGACGACCTTCTCGTATTCCTCGGGCTTGAGGCCGAGTTCGACGGCAAGCTGCGGGGCGAGTTCTGGCTTGAGGTCATCACGCATCAGGCGACTGCTCCTCGGTGGTCGTCTCGGAAACGGCAGTGGGACCGACTGGCTCGAGCACGTCGGCGGGAAGCGTACGGCCCGGGGCCGGAAAGACGACACGCAAGAGGTACGCGACCTCGGTCACGAGGATCACGACGAACGCGATGCCCACGACCGTGAACGTGGTGTCGTTTCGCCAGATGAGTGCGAACACCACGGCGAGCGACCATGCGGCACCCAGGGCGACCCAGACGAAGCGCATCCACGGGTGACGCCAGCGATCCGCCTTGCGCGTAAGCGTGTGCACGATCATGACGAGCGCGCCCAGAACCAGGGCGAACATGAGTACCTGGAAGAACACCACGCCGGGACCAGAGAGCATGTTCACCTGCATTTAGCCCACCTCCGCCAATCGTCGTGCAATGGCCGTGAAGAACGCGGTGCCGTCGGTGAGCCCGCAGACCGGGTCCACCACCCGCTCGGGATGTGGCATGAGCCCGAACACGTTGCCGCGCTCGTTGCAGATGCCGGCGATGTCGTCGAGCGCGCCGTTGGGCGCGCTGCCTTCTGCGGCGCTCGTACCGTCGGCTTCGCAGTAACGCAACACGACCTGACCGTTGCCATTGAGGCGCTCGAGGGTGTCCGCGTCGCAGATGTAGTTGCCCTCGTTGTGGCTGATCGGGACGTTGACCACAGTCCCGGGTGCAAGTTCGAGCCACTGGCACGCCGACTCTTCCACGCGCAGGGCAACCGAGCGGCACAGGAACTTGAGACCGCGGTTGCGCAGGAGCGCGCCGGGAAGCATGTGTGCCTCGCAGAGGATCTGGAAGCCGTTGCAGATACCGATGACGGGTCCGCCCCGCTCTGCAAAGCGGACGACCTCGGCCATCACGGGTGAGAAGCGGGCGACCGCGCCGCACCTGATGTAGTCACCGTACGAGAAGCCGCCGGGGAGCACGATCGCATCGAACCCCGAGAGGTCCGTATCGCCGTGCCACACGAAGTCGGCCTCGTGGCCGAGCAGGCGTGCCGCGTGAATGGGGTCCTGTTCGCAGTTGCTGCCAGGGAAGCTCACGACACCAAAACGCATGCGCTTACGCCCCCTCGACAGTCTCGATGCGGTAGTCCTCGATGACGGGGTTCGCGAGCAGCTTGTCGCACATCTCGCGGACGCGGCTCTCGGGGGTGCCGTCGGCAACCTCAAGCTGGATGTACTTGCCGATCTTGACCGAGGAGACCTCGCCGTAGCCGATGCTCTGGAGTGCGCGCTCGGCGGTTGCGCCGGGAGGATCGAAGATGCCTTTCTTGTACGTCACAAAGATCTGGAAACGCGCCACCGCAACCGCCCTTTCAGTCGAGTTCCACCCGCGCGGCGTCTGCAAGCTCTTCTTCGCGATTGCGGACCGCCACGTTTAGCTGCCTTCGGCCGTACCAGGCGAGCAGCATGCCACCCACCCACATGAAGATCGAGATGTACGCGAACCACGGGATGTCCCGGTGCACGTCAACGACAGCAGCCGCAGGACTCCCCACCTGGTTGAACGAAAGGATGAAGCCGAGGATACCTGCCGCGCCAAGGACCATACCCGTCCACGTAATGTACATGTGCGCCCGCACGCGTGCGGGAACGTCCTTGAGGCTCACGAGAGGTCCTTCCCGACCTTCTCGGATGACTTCGCGCCGCCCTTCTTGCCGGCCTTCTGATCCGCGATCACCTGGTTGCGCAGTTTGCGTATGACGACGAGGTCGATGCCGACCGCGGCGGCCACTGCAGCGAGCTCGAAGCCGAGGGCGACGGTGAGAAGCGTCTCGTTCTTGATGCTCTGCGCGTAGAGCGAAAGCGCGTAGGACGCGACGGCGAGCGCGAGCAGCGCGTACCAGATGCGGCGCCACTTCTTGATCTCGGGTGATGTAGGAAGCGGCGAGAACAAGCTCTGTTTCTTCTTCTCGGGAGCCTTCTTGGTCGACGCGGCGATGTAGCTGCCCGCCTCACGCTTCGGCTTCGAGGACGAGGCGCTTCTGCGCGTGGAGCCGATCTTGGCGTTTTTCTGGTACCGCTCGTTTGAGGCTGAACGTCGTGCCATGTTGTCAGTCGCCTTCCGGCACGAATGGCTCATCCGTGATCATCTCGTACGCTTCAACGTACTTCTCGGCTGTGATGGTGAGAATGTCCTCCGGGATCTCAGGCGGGGGCGGCGTCTTGTCCCAGCCGCTCGCCTCGAGCCAGTCGCGCACGAACTGCTTGTCGAACGACGGCTGACCGTGTCCGGGCTCGTAGGAGTCCGCGGGCCAGAACCGCGAGGAGTCGGGGGTGAGGCACTCGTCGACAAGTGCGATCTCGCCGTCGATGAGGCCGAACTCAAACTTGGTGTCCGCGATGATGATGCCGCGAAGCGCCGCGTGCTCGGCTGCCCGCTTGTAGAGTGCGAGCGAGATGTCGCGGAGCTGCTCCGCGTGCTCGGGGCCGACGATCTCAACCATGCGCTCGAAGGAGATGTTCTCGTCGTGATCGCCGATGGCGGCCTTCGTGGACGGCGTGAAGATCGGCTCCGGCAGCTTCTGCGACTCGAGCATTCCGGCGGGAAGCGCCTGTCCGCACACGGTGCCGCGCTCGAGATACTCCTTCCAGCCGGAACCGGCCAGATACCCGCGGACGATGCACTCGATCGGGAACACCTCGGCCTTACGCACGAGCATGAACCGACCCACGAGAACGTCAGCATGCGCCGCATACTCCTCGGGCAAGTCGATGACTTCGGCCGACAAGAGATGGTTAGGAACGATGTCGCAGAGCAGGTCGAACCAGAAGAGCGACGTGCGGGTGAGCACCTCTCCCTTGTACGGGACCGGGTCGGGCAGCACGACGTCGAACGCGCTGATCCGGTCGGTCGCGACGATGAGAAGCTCGCCGCCGAGGTCGAAGATGTCGCGGACCTTGCCCTGTGTGTCGGGCTTCAGTTCGGGGAGCTGCACGTGGATCCTCCCGGGAGGTTGTGGCGGAGGGCCGCGGCGAGGTGTAAGCAAGGGGCAAAGAACCGCGCGACCGTTGCGGTCATTGTAGGCGATAGCGCGACGTCGGGTAAGGGCGCCGAGAGAGGAGACGAGCGGCACCGCCCCTACTTCGGCAGCGATATCCTCCGCAAACTGTCGGCGTCCACGGGCGAGCGGTCGCTCTGGAAGCCGATGAGGCTCGTCGCGAGGTCCTGGAACGGGTTGTCGATCTCATAGGTCACGATTCCCGGCTCGCCCTCGATGCCGCCCAACTCGGCCGCCTTCGCGACAGCGTCGTCGTAGTTGCCGATGCTGTCGACCAGACCGAGGTCCTTCGCTTCGGTACCGAGCCATGCCCAACCCGTCGCAAGTTCCCGGACCTTCTTCTCATCGAGCCCGCGACCTTTGGCCACATCGGCGATGAACTGGTCGTAGGCGATCTTCATCTGGTCTTCGAGCAGCATCGTCTCGGTGGCGCTCAGGCTCCGGAACGGGCTGCCGGCGTCTTTCAGCTCGCCCTGCGTGATGACCGTGAATTCGACGCCGAGCTTGTCGAGCAGGCCCTTCACGTTCGGGATCTCCATGATGACGCCGATGCTGCCCACGGCCGAACCGGGGGCAGACATGATGTGGTCGCACTGTGCGGCGACCATGTACGCGCCCGAGGCGCCCATGTCGCCGATGCTGGCGATAACCGGCTTGTCCATGCGCTCGACCGCCATGGCGATCTCCTGCGACGCCGCCACGGTCCCGCCGGGCGAGTCGATCCGCAGCAGAATCGCCTTCACGCTGTCGTCCTTCTCGGCCATGTCGAGCTGGTCGAGAAGATACTCGGGGGTGATGACCCCACCGGCCGCGCTGCCGGTGCCGGCAATTACGCCGTCGATGTGTATGAGCGCGATGCTGTCGCCCATCGCGAGCGAGCCGCTACCGCCCTCGAGTCCCGCAATGAGCGCGATGCTCCCGAAGCACCCGAAGAGCACCAGCGCGACAACAACGCCGAGAATCCACTTCCAGGTGTTCGACTTCTTCGCAGGCGTTGCTTCCCACACGGGCGTGGGTTCGGGTGCCGGCTCTGGCGTGAACTCGGACTGATCGGTTTCCACAGGGACTCCTGAGTCATGATGGGTCGTCGTGCCCATTTTGGGAGCAAGGGCGGTTCAGGTCAACGTCGTCAGGAAGGATCGCACCGGGGGGTCGCCCTTCTTGTGACCTTAGAGGATGCCGAGGTACGCGAGCGCAGCCGTCGCATGGAACACGGCGAACGCCAGCATCGCGTACGCAGTCCATTTGTGAACCTTCATGTGGAGCGGGCCCTTGAACTTGATCTTTCTCAGCCCGACGAGGATCTGGAAGGCGAGAAGCGTGAACAGGGTGCCTCCGCCGAGGACAAGCATGACGGGTTCGATCGTGATTCCAAAGAGCATTTGGGATCCTCCGCTTCGCGTGACGGTCTAGCTACTGGCTGTGTTGTTCCCTTTGCGGGGCGCGCTCACGCCGGAAAGTCGAGCGACGCGATATATCGGGTCTGGAAATCCGGGTGCTCCGCAAGCGAGAGCGTGCGAACGCTCGTGGCGATTTCCTCGGCAGTCCGGCGCGTGCTGCTGCTCACGAGCGCGGCGCGGGCCCCTTCTTTCGACGTGTTGCCGACGAAGGTGAGCTTCTCGGCCCACTCCGGCGGGATCATGCCGATGCGTGCGAGCGAAGCACCGTCGATGTGCAGCCCGAAGCCGCCGGCAACGAGCACGTGGGCCACATCGCACGGCGCGACTCCCGCCTCGGCGAGCAGCAGATCGAGCGCGGTGCGCACGGCGCCTTTCGCGAGCTGCAGCTGGCGGACATCTTTCTGTGTCAGGAGGATGCCGGCGTCGGCGTCGATGACGAACGCGCGCACGTCGCCGTGTTCAAAGACCCGCCAGCCTATCGCGCCGGGGGCTTCATCGAGCATGCGACCGCTCGCGTCGAGCACGTGCGCGTCAAGCATCGCTGCGAGCAGATCGAGCGCGCCGCTGCCACACACGCCGACCGGCGGGAAGCCGCCGATGGTGGCGATCACGAGATCCCCTTCATCGAGCCAGACGCGTTCGACGGCGCCCGGCTCGGCGCGCATGCCCGACTCGATCCCGGCGCCTTCAAGCGCAGGCCCGGCGGCAGCCGAGGCAGCTGTCATGCCGTCAGCGGTCACGAGCACGATTTCGCCGTTCGTGCCGAGGTCCATGAACACGACCGGGCCCTCCTCGGCGGATGGTTGTGTCGCGAGCAGACCGGCCACGATGTCGGCACCCACGAACGCCGAGATGCCCGGAAGCACGTAGCACGTGGCCGCGGGCAGGTGCTCGAAGCCAAGCCGCGCGGCCGACACGTATGTGCCTTCAAGCACCGCACCCTCGTACGGCGCGCCCGCCAGCGGAGTTAGATCCTCACCGAGGAACGAGTTCGTCATGGCCGTGTTGCCGGCGGCTGCGATCTCGCGAACGTCCTCCGGCGCTGCCTCCAGCGGCTCGAGCAGGGCGAGGATCATGCGCTCAATCTGCATCACGAGCGGGCGGTGGAGGATGTCGACGCCCTCGTGGGCGGCCATGGTGATGCGGGTCATGATGTCGGCACCCCACGGGTACTGCACGTTGAGCGCGCCGGCGCGTGCGAGTTCGTCGCCGTTCTCGAGGTCCACGAGCGCCGCTACTATCGTCGTCGTCCCGATATCGACGACCGCGCCGAGCAGGTACGGGCTGGTCTCGGACGGGTCGACGCCGCGATCGGACGGACTCTCGACATCGAGGTCGGGCGCGAAGCCCTCCTCGGCGATCACGACGGCGCCTCGGGCGGTGGCCGTGACGGTCGCGTCGGAAAGCAAGCGCGCGCGGCAACCGAGGCGGATGCCGGTCGCAAGATCGGCGATGTCCACGAGGGAGATCTCGTCGGCGGTCGGCGGTGAGACCTCGCCGTTGATGTGGACGGTGCAGCGACCGCAGCGCCCGAGGCCGCCGCATGGTGCGTCGAGGAGCACGCCGGCGGCGATCGCGGCCGAGTGAGCGGTGGAGCCTGCCGGGACTGAGACAGTCACGCCGTCCGGCTCGAACCGTACCGTGACGTGCTCCACTGCCGTCCTCCCCCGCACCTCGTGTGTCACTGCTATTGTAGCGGGGTGCCGGCCCCTCACGAAGGTATTCCCCCTGGCAACGCCGAAAGTAGAGCAATCATGATTCTCAACGCGATCGTCTTCTTGTGCGGTGCGGCGCTCATGGGCCTCGAGCTCCTCGGCGCCCGCGTCCTTGCGCCCACGATGGGCAACTCGATCTTCGTGTGGGGCAGCGTCATCTCAAGCTTCATGATCGCGCTTTCGCTTGGCTACTGGCTTGGCGGACGCGCCGCGGACCGATGGGGTTCCACGCACAGCCTCGGTGTCGTCATCGGCGGCGCAGGAATCTCAACCGCGCTCGCACCGCTCATCTCGGCGGCGTGCCTGGAGTGGACGGCAACGCTCGGGCCGAGGCTCGGGCCGCTCGTGGCCACCACGCTCATCTTCTTCGTGCCGGCGCTCCTGCTTGCGATGGTGTCACCCATGGGCGTGCGTCTGGCGGCGTCTAAGGGGCTTGCACGCATCGGCCGCTCTGCGGGCAGCCTCTACGCTGTTTCGACCGCAGGGAGCATCGTGGGCACGCTCGCGACGTCGTTCTGGCTCATCCCGCTCATGCAGGTGAATCCGCTCATCGTGGGCATAGGCTTCCTGCTGACGCTCGTGGCGCTGCTGTCGCTGTGGCTCTCACCCGAGGCCGAGCCGGGCCGAGCGCCACACGAACTCGGATTCCGCTCGGCATCGGTCGTGCTGGCGCTGTCGCTCGTCGGGACGATCGCATGCGTAGGGATGTTCCTCCACGTGCAGCAGCCCGCCACCACGAATGCCGAGGGGCAACAGATCCTCTTCCGCGCCGACACGCAGTATCACCAGATCACCGTGACCGAGGCGGACAACATCCGGATGCTGCGCTTCGACCGGAGTACGCAGTCCGCGATCGACCTGCGCGACGGCTACACCTCCACCATCGCGTACCCCAACTACCTGCACCTGGCGCTCACGCTCAAGCCCGATGCCAAGCGCGTGCTCGTGCTCGGCCTGGGCGGCGGCGCGATCACCAAGCGCATGTGGCGCGACTATCCCGATATGCGCATCGACTCGGTAGAGATCGACCCCGTTGTCGTCGACGTCGCCGAGCGGTACTTCGGCCTCCCCGAGGATGAGCGGCTGAGCGTGACCATCGCAGATGCCCGGCGCTACATCCAGACGACGCCTGAGACGTACGACATCATCATCGTGGACGCCTACTACGCCGACTCGTTGCCCTTCCACCTCACCACGAGCGAATTCTTCCGAGAGGTAAAGGGCCGCCTCGCGCCCGACGGCGTCGTCGCGTACAACGTCATCTCGCCGGTCGGAGGCGAGCAGAGCGACTTGTTCCGCAGCATGTATCGCACGGCATCCGGCGTGTACGACCACCTCTGGGTGTTCCCTATCGGTATCGGGGGCAATGGCTCGGTCGCCGAGAACCGCAACATCATCGTGTTGGCGACCGATGCTGATGCTTCGCAGGCGGAGGTTCTCGCGCGGATCAAGGGCAGGCTCGACGGACGGGTGACCATCGGGGGCTTCGAGGATTTCGGCCGCGACCTGTGGACCGGCGTGGTGCCGGTCGCCGACGTGCCGGAGCTGACCGATGCCCACGCGCCAACGGACTCGCTCATCAACGTGAACTAGCGCGCGTCTCTGGACACGTGAAGCGCATTGACCGACTCCCGGGCGGGCTTTACGCTATCGTTCATCGGCACTTCCTGATTGATGGGACCTCCCATGACCGACCTCGGCGGTGTCGCACGCGCTCTTGCGCCTTCGAGTCGCTCGGGAATGCGGCGGATCGCTCTCTTCTCGGACGTGCACGGCAACCTCGAGGCGCTTGATGCCGTGCTCGGCGAGATCGACGCATCCGGCATCGCAGAACTCTATTGCCTCGGCGATCTCGTGGGTTACGGTCCCGACCCGGCAGGCGTGATCGAGCGCATTCAAGCGCGCAGCATCCCCACGATCCGCGGCAATTACGACGAGGGTATCGGCAACCGGCGCGGCGAGTGCGGGTGCTACTACGCTACCGACGCGGCGAAGGCCGATGGAGCTGCCTCGTACGCGTTCACCGACGGCGCGCTCTCCGACGCGGACCACGCGTGGCTCGCTGCGCTTCCCGGGGAGGTCAGAGTCGTCCACGACGGCGTTCGTATCCTGCTCGCGCACGGCAGCCCGCGCAAGATCAACGAGTACCTGCTCCCCGACCGCACCGACACGCAACTGGCACGGCTGGCGACCGCCGCGGAAGCCGACATCGTGTGCGTCGGCCACGTGCACATCCCGTACCACCGCGCGATCGAGACGGATGCGGGCACCATCCACTACGTGAGCAGCGGCTCCGTGGGGAAGCCAAAAGACGGCGACCCACGTGCCGCATGGGTCGAACTGGTTCTCGGTTCGGCCGAGGAAACTGCGGCTGCCGCGCCGGATGATGGCGCAGCCTCGGCAGCAGGAACGACCGCCGCCTGGGTGGCCGCAATCGTTCATCGGGTGTCGTACGACATCGAAAGCGTCGCCTCGGCCATGATCGCGGCTGGACTGCCGCCAACGCTGGCCGAGGCGCTCAGAACCGCTTAACTAACAGCAGCAGCTTCCGGAACCGGAACCGCTCTCAGCGGTATCGCTCCCGCACCCGCCACTACCGCACCCGCAACCGCCCTTGGCCTCCGGAAGAACGAACGCCTTCTCGGCCTCACCATCGTCGCAGTTCGGGCACGGGGCCTTCTCGGGCGCCTCAGCGCCGGGCTCGACCTCGACCGCAAACGTCATCGCACAGTCTCCACATCGGTAGACCCATGTCGCCATCTCAAGCTCCTAGCTTCCGAGTTCGGTCATTCCTTGAGCGCGGAACGCAACGGCGCGCACCACACAGTAGCACCATCACCAGCCGTCTAGTGGAGCACAGCGTTGAACAGGTAGCCAATTGCCACGATCCCCACCGCGTTGACGCCGAAGTACACCGCAATGAGCTTCGGCTTGAGTACTTTGCGCAGGATGATCGCCTCGGGAAGCGACAGCCCTACGACCGCCATCATGAACGCGAGCACGGTACCTATCGCCATGCCCTTCTCGGTGAGCACGCTCACGAGCGGGATGACGCCCGCAGCGTTGCTGTAGAGCGGCACGCCGACGAGGACCGCGATCGGAACTGCGAACGGGTTGTCGGGTCCGGCGTACTTCACGAGAAAGTTGTCCGGGATGTAGCCGTGCATGACGGCGCCGATGCCGATGCCAACCACGACATACGGCCATACCTTGCCGACAATCTCCCCAACGTAGCTGCGCGCGTACGCAAGCTTATCGGGCCACGTCTGCTCGGGCAGTTCGCCTGCGTCACCCATGCGGATCTGATAGACGTACTCCTCGACCCAGCTCTCAAGGCCCATCTTGCCGATAATGATGCCGCTTGTGATCGCGATGAAGAGCCCCGAGACGACGTAGAGCGCCGCGATCTTCCAGCCGAAGAGGCCGAAGAGCAGGATGATGGCGACCTCGTTGATCATCGGACTTGCAACGAGGAACGAGAATGTTACGCCGAGCGGCACGCCGCTCTCAACGAAGCCGATGAAGAGCGGTACTGCGGAGCAAGAGCAGAACGGCGTCACGATACCGAGAAGCGCCGCGGCAACGTTCCCGGCGTAGAGCCGCGAGTGAGACAGGAGCTTACGCGTCTTCTCGGGCGGGAAGAACGACCGGATGATCGCAACGAAGAAGATGACCACCGCAAGGAGGATCAGCACCTTCGGGACATCGTACAAGAAGAAGTTGACGGCCAGGCCGGCCTTGCTCGTGCGGGCAAGCCCGATGAGATCGAAGGTGAGCCAATCGGAGAGCCACTGCAGCGGTGCAAAAACATCCATGGTTTACGCCGCCCCGGCGATCAGTCGCTTGACCTCATCATATGACGGCACACGGCCTGCCATCTTAACGACGTCATCAACCACGAGACCCGGGGTCGACATGATGCCGAACGCCATGATGTCCGGAACCTCGGTGACCTTCTCGATCGTGGCGTCGATACCGAGCTCCTCGGCGGCTTTGCGGGTGAGTTCCTCGAGCTTCTTGCAGTTCGTGCAACCGGAACCCAGGATCTTGATGACCATTGCGAACCTTCCTCTCGTGTAGCTTGTTCGATACCTGTCGAACCACTGATGCGCAGAACGCCGCGACGTGGAGAACCGGGGACTTCAGAAACCGAGAAGCTCGGACGCGACCTGCCGAACGACGTCGCGCTGCAGGGTGTAGTGGACCCACGTGCCTTCTTTGCGGGCCGAGACGAGCCCGGCATTGCGCAGCACCGTCATGTGGTGCGAGATCGTGGACGGAGCAAGGCCGAGGCGATCGGATATCTTGCAGGCGCAGACCTCACCGGCTGCGCTGCAGGAGGCGCCAGGCTCCGAGGGGCACGTTGCGAGCATCCGCAAAATCGAACGGCGCTGCTCGGACGCGAGCGCCTTGAACGCCGCGTCGATTGCCTCTGAACTGAGCTGTCGTGTCTTGACCGCCATCATGTCGTCGCTTTCTGTCTGATGATAGTTCGACGTTCATCGAAGTATATGCTCCAAAAGGGAGAGTGCACAAGGCAAGGCAGGACACTGGCTCCGGGTACCCCGCGTCAACTCGTGTCGTACAACAAGGAAGCGGCCCTCGTCCGAGTGGACGGAGGCCGCTTCGTGAAGTGCGGTCTGGCTAGCGTTCGATGTTGCGACAGTCGTTCAGGATAGTGGCGACTTCATCGGTGATTGCCGCGCTGCTGCCGAAGATCTGCAGGACGCTGATGTCCGCCGCATGATCGCTGATGGTGTCGCACACCATGGGGTTCGCTGTGGCTCTCGGGTTGAGCAGTAGGACGCCACCGCTCGCACCGATGCCGGGACCGCCGGTGAGCGCATCGGCGAAGGTCTCGCCGGTCGCGACGCCGGTCACGCCGAAGGTCGCGAAGCCCATGTCGTCAGCCCAGAGCGCAACCTCGCATGCGGTCTCGTAGCGGTCGGCGCCGGAGATGCGGTCGTCGAGCGCGACGCCCAGCGCTGCGATCATGCTCTGCACGCCGCTTGATACGGCAGCCTCACCGCCGACGATGACCGTACGCGTCTTCGTACCGGCAAGCGTGTCGATGAAGTAATCAATGGTGTAGCGGGGCAACTCACCGGGGCGCACGAGCAGCACCGGTGCCGACCTCGACCAGGCGATCGGCGAGACAGCGAGGGCATCCGGGAAGGTGTCGCCGCGCGCGACGAACACAAGCGCGGGGTCCTCCCCGGTCACAGCGACGATCTCGTCGGCCATCATGGTAGCCGTCTCGTAGCGGTCACGACCGCCGATGCGCTCGACATCGATATCGCCGAGCGCCGCGACGGCGTTTGCGACACCGGAGGAGATGGCGCGACCGTCACCGCAGATGATGACGTGGCTCACACCGAGACGCACAAGCTCCTGCGCCACAACGGCGGGAAGCGCGTCGGGGGCGGTGAGCAGGACCGGTGCGTTGTAGGCGCCGGCGAGGCCTGATGCCGACAGCCCGTCCGGGAAGATGCGCCCGGTCGCAAGCACCGCTGTGTCGGCGGAGTCGAAGTGGTCCTGAGAGATCTCGACGGCGGTCTCGTAGCGATCGGATCCCTCGATGCGTCCGTCGGTCACGGCATTCGAGAACTCATAGGCGCCCATGTCCCACTCGGCGGTGCCGCTGTTGTCGCCGTCAACGGGACGGGAGTTGCCGTCGATGTCGACGTCCGGCGCGAGCACCGCATCAATGCCGGTGTCGATACACGGCGAGCCTGCCAAAAGCGACAGGTCGCCGTCGCCAAGATCGACAAAGTCCGGATCCTCGGAGATGACGGTTTCGTCGACCGCCAGCGGGACCATGTCTTCCATGTAGCGAAGGTCCGAGTAGGTGACATCGACCGCCTCGACGGACATCTCTTCCGCGTTCTCGTCCCAGACGATGGAGTTGGTCAGCCTGACACCCGGCATGAGCGGCGTGGGCTCGATCGATCCGACCCCGAATGGCTGCGCATAGACGGCGGGCATGCCGGACATGTTTCCGGCGATCGTGGTGTTCATCACGTCCCAGTCGGCGTCGATGAAGGCAAGAAGCGGGAAGCCCGCCTCGTTGTCAGTAAAGACGCAGTTGCGGAGAAGACCGTTCATGCTCTCTGCGAAGAAGATCGACTCACCGGTCGAGCCCTCGAAATACGAGTTCTCCACGTCGAGGAACGGCTCCACGACAGGCGGGAGTTCGGCCGTGCCGACCGCACCGTCCGTGCCCATGATCGGCGCGCCAGCCATTCCGGCCACCACGCCGTCGCCTACGGTGTCACCGCCGAACCAAGAGTCGACTATCTCGACGTCGGAACCGGCAGACAGCACGCTGCTGCCGTACGGGGCTCCGTTGGACCAGAAACCGCAATCTGCGATGTCGACGACACTGTCTGCGGCAGAGACGGCACCGCCGCCGAGACCTGCGGGCTGCAGCGGCTCGATGCCAGCCCAGGTGCTGCCGTTAGGAGCGACCGGTCCGCCAATGGTGTTTCCATAGAGAGAGCTATCCGTGATGGTGGCTTGCGTACCCATGAGACGGATACCCGCACCGGCCTCGCTGACGCTGTTGTCACCGATGCCGCATTCACGAAGATCGAGGGTGCCACCGTACGTATAGATCCCGCCGCCCTCGTAACAGCCGGCGACACTGTCGGCTTCCACCGACACCGACGCGAGGCTGTCGGCCTCGACCGAGGACTCCCCGTTCCCGAGCACCTGGCACCCGAGCATCGTGATATCGGAGCTGTCCCCTCGTATGCCGGCACCGCTCATCGCATCGTTGTCCCGGATGTCGCAGTCCTCGAGATTGAACTCGGAGAGAATGCCATAGACGCCTCCCCCGCTACCGCTGGTCAGACCACCGGTGATGGTGAAGCCGGAGATCATGACCCCCGTTACCGAGTTGATTTCCATGACGCCGGCAAGGGATTCGGCATCGATGATGCAGTCGGCCGGACCGGATCCGGCGAACGTGAAGTCACTCGCGTACACCCGAAGCGGGAAGAGCTCGCCGGTCGTCGAGGCACTGTAGGTGCCGGGAGCCACTATCACGGTGTCTCCGCTGAGGGCAACGCGGAGCCCCGCTGTGATGCTCATGTATGGGTTCCCGTTCGTTCCGTCGCCCGTCGCGTCACTCCCGTTCACGGCGTCGACATAGACGGTCTTCGGCTCGCCGATCGCCATCGCCGGTACGACCGGAACGATAGCGAACAGGAGTGACAGCACGAGAATTCCTGGCAGTAGTCGCCGGTGCATCGAAACGCGCATAGCGACCCCCTTTCGCATGCGGCGCGCGATGGCGCTCCCCCAAGAGGCCGCCGCGCATGACAAGTCACAGAAAGCGTACCCCTCCATGACGCCCGCGTACCACAGCGAACCTCCCAGCGGCTCCTAGACGCGCTGGGCGGCACTACGTACGCGCTCGATGCCCTTCGCGCAGCGGTTTCCCCAGCCGTCGATGAACTCGCCGTCGCGCAGCACGTACACGACCTCGCAGTTGTTCGGGCAGCCGCCGCACTCGTCGCCCATCGTCTCGAATGCCAGGTCGCGCACGCCGAAATCGAACCGCTCCTCGGCACCGGTGTCTTGAGCGAGCAGCGCGATGCCGAGGCACCCCATGAGGTGCCCGCAGTCGTCGACGATGACGTCGTGGCCGGTGATGCGCTTGAACGCTTCGACGACGCCAACGTTCTTGCTCACGCCGCCCTGGAAGACAACCGGCGCCTCGATCTCCTTGCCCTTACCGACGTTATTGAGGTAGTTGTTCACGATAGCGTTGCAGAGGCCGGCCACGATGTCCTCGATCGCGTAGCCGATCTGCGCCTTGTGCACGAGGTCGGACTCGGCAAAGACCGTGCAGCGGCCCGCGATCTTCGTCGGGCGTGTCGAGCGAAGCGCATAGTCACCGAACTCCTCGACCGGGATGCCGAGGCGGCGCGACTGCGACGACAGGAACGAACCCGTACCCGCCGCGCAGAGCGTGTTCATGGCGTAGTCGACCGGAACGCCGTCGCGCAACACGATGATCTTGGAGTCCTGGCCACCGATCTCGAAGATGGTCCGCACGTCGGGGTGGAGCGAGAGCGTCCCCATCGCATGCGCGGTGATCTCGTTCTTCACGACCTGCGCCCCGAGGACCGCGCCGATGAGCTCACGCGCGGAGCCCGTCGTGCCGACCGCAACGACTTCAACGTCCTCGCCCGAGAGCTGCGTTTCGATCTCGGACAGCACGCGTTTGACCGCGGCGATGGGATTGCCCTCGGTCCAGAGGTATGCGTTCGCGAGAATCGTGTGGTCCTCGGCAATGACGACGGCCTTCGTGGATATGGAGCCGATATCGACTCCCAGGTAGCCCTTACGCACTGGTCTGTCTCCTCTTTCGCATTTCGAGCATGTCGCAGAACGCTTCCACGCGTGTGCGAACGCCCGCCTCGGCAGTCTGAGCGTCGTAGCTCATGAAAAGGATCGGGAACGTGTACTCGCGCGAGATCCGCTGCAGAACGGACATCGCGCTCACCTCGGGCATACAACCGAACGGTTTGACGTGCACCATCCCGTCGAAGCCCTCGTTCATGAGCTCCCACGTCTTCGCGACGCTTTCGGTCGCGTCAGCGCCAAGATGGAACTCCACCCACGGCCCGGTCTTTTCGATCGCCTTGCGGACATGCTTGCGCCCGCCGACGGCGTGGCTGATGAGCGAGGTGAGCGTGATGAACCGGTGGACCTCGACGCGATTCTCGGCGATGCGTCGCTCGATACTGTGGTTGGCGAACGGCTCCATGAGCACGTAGAGCTCTCCTACGACGCCAACACGCATGGGGTGCTCGGGCTTGTCGAGCACAACGGCCCCAAGCGCCGCCATCGTCTCGGCGCGAAGGTCGCGCACCGCACGCAGCGTACGGGCGCCGCGAAGTTCGCGCAAAAAGCGCGCGACGATCCTGTCGATGGCGCCATGCTCGATCTCGAAGCCCACGTTGAGACGCACGAACTCCTCGACCGCTTCGATCGCCTGCGCCTGCCGCCACGCGACCGCAAGCGCCTTCAAGACTCGCAGGTAGGACGCATCCGGCTGGATTCGCCTGAGGTCGCGCACGAGTTTGGGGAGACTCGTGGCCTCGACGAGGTTCACGAGTTCGAAGTCATGGCCCATGTCGCGCAGGATCGCGTCCTGCACCTCACCGTAGTAGCCGAAGCGGCAGCCGCCGCCGGCCTGCGCGATGACGTCGATATCGCCCTCAAGCGACTCCAGGAAGTTGCCCATGTTGTATTTGAACGGCACACATACGAACTCGGGGCTCACCTGCGCCCCCGCCTCCAGTGTGTGGCGCGTCATCTTGGGCGGCACGACCGCCTCGGCACCGAGCAGTTCGATGAGCGTCTCGAACACGATCCAGTACTCGCCCATGTGCGGAAACGTCACGCGACGCTTGCTCACGCACCCACCTCCGCACGACGCGCGGCGTGGCGCTTCGCTTCGATGATGTCAACGAAGCTCTCAAGGCGCGTGCGCATGCCCGCCTCGGCCTGCAGTTCGTCGACGATGAGCGTGACGACCGGAACGCCAACGATTCGGCGCTGACAGAGCTCGGCCATGAGCGAGTCCGGCCCGCACGGGAACGTCACGATGAAGATGATGCCGTCGACCGACTCGCGATAGAGTTCGACCGCCCCGAGGAGCTCCTTGTTGTACGTCCATTTGATGCTCGGCGACAGGCGCTTCGAGAGCTCGCGCGCAGCCGGTTTGTCGACTGCGTCGGACGTGATGACCTCCACTCCGAGCGTGCCGAGGAAGTCGAGAATCGGCTTCCCGATGAGTTCATCGGCGAGGTTGTAGGAGTGACCGACGACGAGAATTCGGGTGCGGTCGCGGCCCCCGGGCGTGACTTCGAGGAGCGATTCCTGCAACCGCACAAGCTCCACGTCGTGCGCCCGCTGGGCTGCCTTCGCGCGGGAGTACGCGCGCCTGGCTTTGAGCGGGCCGGCGCCAAGCTCCCGCGCAAGTGCGAGCATGCTCGCGCGCTCGTGCACCCCGTTCGCGGCGTCGACGTCGTAGGTGACGATCGGCAGGTCGGGCATGGTGTTGCGCACGATGTCGTACGCACCCATGAACTTGACGCACACGTGCTCGGTCTCGTTGAGAGATTCGATCCTCGGTATGAAGATGGCGTCGCAGTGTCCCTGCAGCGCCTCGACATGGCCGAGGAATACTTTCATCGGCAGGCAGGATTCGTCGACCGCGAGCGCCACGCCGCGCTCGAGCAGGCGCCGGTTCGTGGGAGGGCTCGTGACGGTGCGCCAGCCGAGCTCTTCAAAGAACGTCGTCCAGAGCGAGTGGAACTTGTGATAAAGCAGCGAGCGTGGCAGCCCGATGCGCCGTCCGTCCGTCATACACGTCCCCTCCGGCATTCCCGTGTACGCGGGACTATACCACGCTCACGTCGGCCCCCGTCTGCGGTCGGGCTACGGCTTTGAGACGGTGACTGCCAGGTAGGACGCCTCGGTGTAGTACATCTGATCCGGGCTGTTCATCACATCGCCGGGGTCGAATTCGAGCACACCCCGGGCGCCCAGGTCCGCGTGAAGCGAAACGCGGAGCTGCTGCGCGCCCGCCGGCGACGTCAGGTCGATGGTGTACTCACGGCTCTCGCTGGTGGGAATAGCGCGCACGCCGAGCGTCTCGCCCGCACCGCTTTCCGAGACCCCACTAACCGTGACCACGAGCCACGATGGCCCCGGAGCAGATACACCGGAGATGGTGACGCTATTGCCGGCCGATGAGAGCACGGCGGTGCCGAGCGTCGCAGCGTCGCCCAGATTGCCAATGCCGTACGGCGTGATGCGGACGCTGGCCTGCACGGGGCTTCCATCAGCAAGAAGCGGTTTGTCAGATCCGTTCGACGCGCCGCCGGCGCTCATGCCGCCGCCCATACCACCGCCGGAGCCGGCGTCGAACTCGAAGACGCCCGCCTCGCCCTTGTCGGCCGCGAGCAACACGACGACGGCCGCGGGGAGACCGTCGGTCCGATCTACAGGCACCACGACGCTGACATTCGTGCCTTCTGCGACAGCCGCATAGCCGAGAACAGCGGCGGGCGCGCCGCTGTCACCATCGACCGCCCGCACGACAACCCACCCGTCGACGGGAATGCTGACCCGGTCGAGCGTGACGCTGTCCCACACGCTCTGGTCCTTAGCCGAGACACTCGCTTCACCAGCACGCACCGCGATGCCACCGGCTGGAACGTCCTTGGCCGCAAACGCGATCGCTGTCAGTGCGAGCACCTCGGCGAGTATGACTGCGGCCACGATGATCGGCGTCTTGCTCATCGACGTCCCTTCGTGCGGTGGGCCGAAACGGCGTTCTGCATCGGTGCGTCTCGTCTAGCGGGTTCGTTCGTACGGCAACTATACCCGCGGACAGGCGCCGAGTCATGGGAAGACGAACGAGGGCGACACCGTTTCGGGTGCCGCCCTCGCAAGCAGATCAATCGCGACGCGGCTACTTGACCGCAATCACCTTCGCGAGCTCCTTGCCGTCCACGAAGAACGGTCGATCGGGAGTCGTCTCTTTCGCTTCCATATCGAAGTCGAACTCGTCCGCCACGCCGCGATCGGCGTGCAGTGCAACGATCACGTTCGGGGTCGTGACGCCTTCGAGGGGAATCTCCACGTTGGTGCTTTCGCCCTTAGGAACGGCGAAGAGGCCGACGCGCTCCCCGGGCATCCCGTCCACCTCGAGGTGCACGACGAGCCAGGAGTCCTCGGGCGCGACCACGCGGTCGACCACGAGGGTGTCGACGCCGGACTGCGACTCGGCGACTTCGATCAGCGCGCTGTCGCCGGAGGCAACGTAGCCCCAGACGCCCATCGTCTCTTCTTCGGCCGTGCCATCGGTCGAGCAACCTGCCAGGCCGAGCACGCCCACGGCAAGCGCCGCAACGAGTGCGACCATGATGATCCGCTTCATGTGAGTGGTCCTTTCAATGTGTTCGCGGGCTGCGGACACGCCTTCACCCGCGGAGTGTGTGTGTCTAGGCGGCCTTCGACATGCTCGGCTTGAAGCGTCGCAGCATAAGCGAGCTCGTCACAACGCTCACCGAGGAGAGCGCCATGGCTGCACCGGCAAGTTCCGGACGGAGCAGGCCAAGTGCGGCCACCGGGATACCGAGCGTGTTGTAGCCAAGCGCCCAGAAGAAGTTCATCTTGATCTTCTTCATGGTCGCGCGTGAAAGTTCGATTGCAGTGACGACGTCGCGCAGGTCGTTCTTGATGAGCACGATGCCACCGGTCTCCATGGCCACGTCGGTACCCGCACCCATGGCAATGCCCACGTCGGCCTGCGCCAGCGCCGGCGTGTCGTTGATACCGTCGCCGACCATCGCTACGGTGAGGCCCTTGGCCTGCAGCTTCGCGACTTCCTCGGCCTTGTGCTCCGGGAGCACCTCGGCAAGGACGTGGTCGGGAGCGATACCGGCCTGCGAGGCGATCGCCTCGGCCGTGCGGCGGTTGTCGCCGGTGATCATGAAGACCTCGACGCCCATTTTGGTGAGGCGTTCGACGGCTTCCTTCGAATTCTCCTTGAGCGTGTCGGCCACCGCGATCATGCCGGCGAGCTTGTTGCCTCCAACACCCACGAGCATGACGGTCTTGCCCTCGCTCTCGAGTTCGCTGATGCGCGCTTCGAAGCGCGAGATATCGATGCCGTCGCGCGCCATGAGCTTGCGGTTGCCGAACGCGACTCGCATGCCGTCGACCGTGCCTTCGACTCCGTGACCGGGTACGGCCGAGAAGTCCTCGACTTCCGGAAGCTCGACGCCGGTCGCTTTCGCGTGCGCGACGATCGCCTCGGCGAGCGGGTGCTCGGACTTGCGCTCGAGCGCTGCCGCGAGCATGAAGACACGCGCGGTGTCGTGGCCGTCGGCAAGCTCGACCTCGGTCACCACGGGCTTGCCGTGCGTGAGCGTGCCGGTCTTGTCGAAGACGATGGCCTTGAGCTTGTACGCTGTCTCAAGTGCCTCGCCGTTTTTGATGAGGATGCCGTTCTCGGCGCCCTTGCCGGTTCCGACCATGATGGCGGTCGGCGTGGCGAGACCGAGCGCACACGGGCAGGCCACGACCACGACGGCCGTACCTGCGAGAAGCGCCTTCACGAACGGGGTCGCGGCCGCGTAGAACGAGGCGTCGACGAAGTTCGGCACCGCGAAGAGCCACACGAGGAACGTAATGACCGCAGCGGCGATGACGGCCGGTACGAATACGGCACTGATGCGGTCAGCGAAGCGCTGAACGGGCGCTTTCGAGCCCTGAGCGTCTTCTACCAGCTTCACAATCTGCGCGAGCGCCGTGTCGGATCCGACCTTGGTGGCGCGGAACTTGAACGAACCGAGCTTGTTCATGGTGGCACCGATAACGGTGTCGCCGGTGTTCTTCTCGACAGGGATCGACTCACCCGTGAGCATGGACTCGTCCACTGCTGAACGGCCGTCGATGACGATGCCGTCGACCGGGACCTTGTCGCCGGGGCGGACCACGACGACGTCGCCAACGACAACCTGCTCGACCGGAATATCGATTTCCTCGCCGCCACGAACAACCCGCGCGGTCTTGGCCGCGAGTCCCATGAGCTTCTTGATAGCGTCGGACGTCTTACCTTTGGCGCGCGCCTCGAGCAACTTGCCGAGGATCACGAACGTGATCAGCAGCGATGCCGTCTCGTAGAAGACCGGCTCGGCTGCAAGTGACGATACGAATGTCGCTGCGATCGAGTAAAAGTACGCCGCGCTCGTACCGATGGCGATGAGGGTGTCCATGTTGCCGGTACGGCGCTTGAGCGCGTGCCAGAAGCCGCGGTAGAACTGGCCGCCGGCGATGAACTGCACCGGTGTGGCAAGCGCGAAGCTGATGTACTTGAGAACCATCGTCGGGTCCCACGCGCCACCGAAGGTGTTGGCGAGCCACGTTGCCACGGCAACAGGAACGGTCTCCATGACCGACGGGATCATGAGCGCCAGAAGCGGGAGCGAGAGCAGCAGCGACATCACGAAGAGCCGCTGTTCGCGGCGCGTGTGCTTCTGCTGCGCGATGCGCTGCACGTCTTCGGCAGGGGCTTCTCCCGCAACCGCCTCAACCTTGAGGATTGCGTCGTAGCCGGCGTTCTTCACGGCGCCGATGAGCTCGTCGACACCGACGATCACCGGATCGAACGTGACCGTTCCGGTCTCGGCGGCAAGGTTCACCGTCGCGCTTGAGACACCGGGCAGCCTCGCGAGCGTCTTCTCGATGACCATCGAGCACGATGAACACGTCATGCCGAGAAGGCCGAGCGTGACGGAGCCGGCATTCGCCGGAGCTGCGGCCGCGGTGAGCGGAATCGCATGGTAGCCGGCGTTCTCGACCGCTTCCGCGATCGCATCAGATGTGAGCGCGGACGGGTCGTGGACCACCACGAGCTTCTCGGTGGCAAGGTTCACGTTCGCTGAGACGACGCCAGCCATACGGCCGACCGTCTTCTCGATGACGGCCACACACGACGCGCACGTCATGCCGGTCACTGCAAACGACGACTCGACGGTCGACGCTCCCACTGCGACCGGCGGCACCGCCGGGAAGTCGGCGTCGTCGGGGATCACCGGGCACGCAGTAGTACCGCACTCGGTGTCGGGCGAGAGCGAGACGTCTTCGACTGGTGCCGACTCGAGGGTCGTCGCAGGTGCGCCACCCTCGGCCGCGGGCACGAAACCAGCTGCCAGAATCGCGCCGATGACCTCATCGACGTTGAGCAACTCGGGATCGGCCTCGATCGTGACAGTCCCAGCCTTGGCATCGGACACGACCGAGCTGACGCCCGAAAGTGCGGAAATGCCCTGGTTCACAAGCGTCTCACACGAGTGGCAATGCATGCCCTCGATGTCGATAGTAAACGTTCGGTCAGAAGTTAAGTTCATGTTCTCCACCTACTCAACCGTCACGGTGCCGAAGACCATCTGCATGCCGCAGTTGAATCCGTACGTACCGGCTTCGAGCGCAGGCAGCTTCACGACGGTATCGCCACCGGTGAGGTCCGCACTGATGCCGAGGTCGGGGAACACGACCTCCGCGAGGCAACCGGACGCCTGCGTGAACGTGATCTCAGCCGGAACGCCGGCCTTAAGCGTGATGGTGTTGGGGTTGTAGGAACCCGAGGACGTGTCGATCGTGAGCTTCTGAACATCGCCCTCAACCGCTGCCGCGCCCGTGATCGGCTCGTCTGAGCCGCTCGTGCCACAGCACGCGCACGCGGGAGTAGAGCTGTCAGCAGCCGCAATCGGCGTCGCGCCCTGGATCGAGCCCTGTGCCGCAGCGGCGCCGACGTTGTTCACGCGGTTCGCCCGCGCGATCGCGAGCGAGTACGAGCCGAAGAACGCGGCGATGATGATACCCGCGATGATCACGTAGCGCGTGGTCATCGATGAATTCGTCTTGGTGTCGTTCACTTTCATGTCAGCCATTGTTGTCTCCTTGGTGAGATTCATGTGTTTGCGTGGTTCCTAGCGTCCGAACATGCCGCCTATGGACAGTCCGGCGATAATCGCGGCTGCAACAGCAACCCCGATGAGGAGCGCCTCTTTCTGGGTCATCGTCGAGCCCGTGCGCTTTGTGTTCCACCACAGGCCCGCACCGAGCAGCACGATCGCGACTGCGGCAAGCGGAACCGCGGGTGGAGATCCCGACGTTCCGGACGACTCACCGACTTGCAGCGATCCGCTCATCATGCCCATACCGCACGTGAGCGTGTACGTACCCGCCTTCGTCGCCGGAATCTCGACGATCGTAGTCGCGTTGGGCGCGAGGTCCTGCAGAATGCCGAGTTGGGGCATCGCGATCTGATCCGAACAGGAGTTGTCTTCCCGCCGATCGACGATGAGTCGCACAGGCGTGTCGGCCGGGATCGTCACGGTCTGCGGCACGAACTGTGTGCTCTCGATGACAAGCGGGATCTCGACGACGCCATCGGCGCCGGGTGTGAACTGGGTGGTGCCGCTCGGCGCCACTGGTGTTCCGACGACCGCCTGCCTGATCGTATTCGCCGTGACCGGCGACCCGACGATGCTGAGGCCGCGGTTGAGCATCACGAGGCCGAGCAGCGCGATGAGTATCGCGGCGACGACCATCATGCGCTTCTTGAACGTATGCGAGAGCATGCCGGAGACGGCACCGAAGCCGAGCATGAGCGGTGCTGTGCCAAGCCCGAAACCGAGCATCGCGAGCGCGCCGTTAATCGGCGAGCCGGCACCCGCGGCGGCGATCTGCGCCGTCTGCAGCGGGCCGCACGGCATGAGGCCGGTCAGCAATCCAAACGTGATCGGGGTTGCGATGCTGATATGACCGGACTTCTCATCGGCCACTGCCTTCTTGCGGAGCTTGCCGATCGCCTGTACGAGCGCTTTCGGCGGCTTGAAGGTGAGTTTGCGAAGGAACGGGAACTTCCCGGTCATCTGCAAACCGAGGACGATCATGAAGACGCCCGCGAAGACGGTGACCCAGCCGCGCAGCCCGCCGATGTCGAAGAGCGACCCGAGCGTGCCGAGCAGCAGACCAACCAGCACGTAGCTGAAGATCTTCGCCGTCTGGTAGGCGAAATGAGGGAGCATGCGCTTAACGAGGGGGCCCTCCTCGGCGCCCTTCACCGCGTAGGTGAGGACGAGCGGGCCGCACATCGCCACGCAGTGGATGCTGGTGACGAGTCCCACGCCGAGCATGGGGAGAAACAGGTTCACGGATGGCTCCTAGTGTCAGGTACGGACATTCTGCAGGCGCACGGAAGCGACTGCAGGACACAGGAGCATTCTAGACCGTGAGGCGCACTCCGAGGGGATCCGGAGGGTCGGGCTCGGTCAGCGCCAGCGGGGCGCGGGAGATGCTGAGAGCGATAAGGGCCGGAATCCGCGGCGCCTGCGCGATCGCAGTAGCGGCGGGAACGTCGACGCCGGATACGGCTACCGCGTCGGGGGTGCCGTGCGACATCACGGTATCGTCGCAGGTACCGCCACCGCACGGCTCAGACGTGACAGGTGCATGCGAGCCGTCGAGTTCGCACGCGGACTTGAACTGTGGAGCGGAGTCGCACGAAGTCGTCACGCCGTTCGTGCCGGGAAGACCGCAATCGGGCATCGCGCAAGCCGGCGCGGCTGTGAATATCAGCAGCGCAGCCAGCAGCACGGGGCCGTAGACCGACAGTATGGTCGAGCGGTTCTTCACGGTCGCGGTGCCTCCCTCGTGGTGTACGGACCTCAGGACGCAAACCACGTGCCAAACGGCGGCACGCTACAGGCGGCTCGACAGCACGTAGAACGCCGCTGCAGCGGTCGCCAGCACGAGGCCGAGCGGCCCGAACAAGCCGACGATCGCGCCGAGGAACGCGCAGCCACCCGCAAGCGCCGCCACGCCCTGTGTCCGGTGACCGCCGGTGCCCCGGCGAACGGCCTCGCCCACAAGCATCCCGAAGCCGATGTACACGAACCAGAACCCGAAGCCGAGCACCCATCCAAGGAGAATGCCGCCGCCGATTCCCGCACCGAGCCCGGCGGCAGTGCCGATCGCCCACTGGCGTGGTTTGACGTACTGCCGCGCGCTCTTAACGGGTCGGGCGCACTCCCGGCACTTGTAGCCGACGGGTGTCGAGACCATGTCTTTCGGGCAGATAGGCCGCTCGCACTCGGTGCAGCGAACCTCGGTCTCCACTCCGGGATGGAATGCACACTCGGCCACGCGGTTTTCCTCTCTCGATACTTCAGCGGCAGACTACCACGCGCCGCGGGCAACGGTCACTCCGCCGTCGCCGGCGGGCGATTGCGCGGTTCACGCACCGGCAGCGTCCGGCGATAGGCCTCCTGCTCGGCGTTCTTGCGCGCCTGCAGCCGTGGCCGAGCGAGCCCCCACACGGCCAGAGCGAATGCGCAGCCGAACGTCAGCCACCCGATTGCGGAGACGAACCCGGCAATGCCCTCGGCCTGCGGCAACACGCCCCACTCACCGAACAGGTACGCCCAGTCGTGCCCCTCCTGGCCGCCGAGGAGCGGGAGCACACGGGCGTTCGCATCGGCCATGTACACGCTCACATTCCGCAACGAGACCGCGGTCCACGCAACGAACAGCGCCGCCGATGGCAGCTCTTTGCGCGCGAACCAGAAGTACGCAGCGAGGCCGACCGGGGCCACGACCTGGAGTAGCGAACCAGCGAGGGCCATGAACTGGCGGGGGGCCCACATCGCGATCATGTGTCCGAACTCATGGATGCCGAGGTCAACGTGAGAGACGAGCGGCACCCATCCCGCACCCCGCGAAGACGCGGATGCCAGCACCACCACGAGCCCGCCGAGTAGCACCCACCGCACGGTGTCGCGCCACACACGAAGCGGCGCAGCAAGGGGTTCCTCGGCGCAAAGAAGGATGTCGAAGTCAGGTTCCATGCGTGTGCTATCGGCACGCGGCGCGGTGCGCTGGAGAGCGCGTCAGTACGCGATGGCCACTGCACGCCGGAGGTACGTGTCGACCGAAAGCGATTTGAGCACGAGCGCCGCCACGTCGGCTCGCGAAACCTGCCCGCCTTTCGGCAGCGCTCGCCCATCGAGAGCAACGCGGTAGTGACCTGTGGCGGCACCGTCGGTGAGCCCGGCGGGACGCACGATCGTCCACTCGGCCGAGCTCGCCATGATGCGCGTTTCCATGCGCTCGAGGTCGTCGTAGATCGGCGCGAGCCGGGGCATCATGAGCGTACGGTACGCCCAGGCGATGTTCTTGTCTTTACGCGCGAAGGTACCCATCGCGCTCACTACGGCCAGCCGGAGCACATCGCTTTCGGCCATCGCCTGCACAATGTTCGCGATACCTGTGGAGTACAGATCGACCCGCTTCTCAAGCGGCGCGCCGATCGCCGAGACGACTGCGTCGCAGTCGGCAACAGCCGCACGCACCGCCTCGAGGTCGCGCACGTCCGCACGAACCACATGCAGCCGCGGATGCGGTATCGCGAGCGCCTCGGGCGCACGTACGGCCGCCACGACATCGTGGCCATGACCAAGGGCCTGCTCGACGACTTTGCGACCCGTTCGTCCTGACGCCCCGAATACTGCGATCCGCATTGCTCGGTCCTGTCCGTCGGCGAGAGTGATGCGCACGAGTATGGCTCCGGTGACGCAGCTGTTCAAGCACCGCTACAATCACCACAGCACAACGAGAGAGGACGCCTCCATGCCCGAGACTCCCGCCAGCCAACCCTCGCCGGAACTCCCGCTGCCCCCGTCGTCGCTGGTCGAAGAGGTCCCCGGCGGCGTGCGCATCGCGATGCGAGCCGAGCGCTCCGGATGTCTGATCACCTTCCTGACAGCGTGGGTCTTCGGTTGGTCGATCGGCGCGTTCCTCGTCGCCCGAGACCTCCTCGCACCAAGCGACCTCACTGAAGCCGTTCTGCTGACCGTTTGGCTTGTTTCCTGGGTCGGCTTTGGCGTCGCGGCGGCGGGGATGCTCGCTTTTGTGCTCGATGGTCGCGAGATCCTCACCATCGATGGCGGCGGTATCTCTCGGCGTGCCGAAGTCTTCGGCATCGGCCGAACCTGGCGCTGGAGCGCCGCCGCGGTCTCCAACTTCCGTGCCGACGGGGCGTTCCTCTCCTTTGATGCAAACGGGAAGCACGTCCGCACCGGCACCAACCTCACGACCTCCTCGGCCGAACGCATTGCCGAGGAGCTCGTGAGGCGCTTCCCTGGACTTGGCTGAGGGCGTTGATTCCTCCTGGATAACGGGTACTCCTTAGCGGGGAGCGTGTCCGTCAACCAGGGGGTGTGGAAGCGTGCATGAATCAGGAGACCGGGCAGTACGAACCTGGCTCGCGACCACCGTCGCCTGGTTCCCTCTCTTCACGACAATCGGGTTCCTGCTCGCCATCAAGTTCCTGTCTCCCACGTTTCTCACCGACACTGCATGGCTGACATTCGGTCGGCTCCGCCCCGCGCATGTAAACGGGGTCGCGTTCGGACTGCTGTCTTCCGGCCTCATCGGCACGATGCTCTACGTGCTGCCACGGGTTGTCGATGCGCCGCTCAGGTTCCCCCGGTTGGCCGGGTGGACAGCAGTCGCCTGGAACTCGGCGGTCTTAACGGGAATCGTGATGATTCTCGGCGGCAACACACAAGGCCGCGAGTATGCCGAACTTCCGTGGATCATCGATGTGGCCGTTGAGCTCTGCCTGGTCGCCCTGGCGGTTGTGGTTTTCTCCACCATCAGGCACCGACGCGAGAAGAAGCTCTACGTCAGCGCGTGGTACTACTCGGCGACGATGTTGTGGTTCCCGGTCGTGTATTTCGTCGGCAACGTCATGTGGCATCCGGCGACCGGCGCGCTCAACGGGACCATCGACGGGATATTCAACTGGTATTACGGGCACAACATTCTCGGGCTATGGTTTACAACGCTCGCCGTGCCGGCGTGGTACTTCTTCATCCCGAAGATCGTCAAGCGGCCGCTCTACAGCCATCTGCTCTCGCTCATTGGGTTCTTCTCGATCGCCTTCTTCTACACCGGCGTCGGCGAGCATCACCTTCTGCAGGCTCCCATTCCGGCCTGGCTTCGCACCGAGGCCGTCATCATGAGCGCGCTCATGGCGGTACCGGTCCTGACATTCGCGGTGAACATCTTTCTGACGACGCGCGGTGCGCGCATGCCGTACAAGGACACCACATTCAAGTTCATCATGGCCGGCTTCTTCATGTATGTGGGCGTGTCGCTCCAGGGCTCGTTCCAGGCGCTCCGCACCACAAACGCCTACCTGCACTTCTCGCAGTATCCCGTCGCACATGCACATCTCGCCCTCACGGGGGCGATGGGGTTCACGGTGATCGGCCTCGCGCTGCGGCTGGTGCCGCTCGTGAGCAAACGACGGCTGTGGAACAGGAAGCTGCTCGACATCACGTGGTGGATTGCGATTACCGGCTTCATCACCTTCTTCACGGGGATGACACTGGCGGGTCTCGTCGCCAACGCAGCCTGGTGGAACCAGATCCAGGTCGTGCCCACCCTTCCGCTGCTGCCGGTGCACTTCTTCATCCGCGCGTTCGGGGGCGGGATGGTCGTGACGGCCGCCTACCTCTTTGGACTCAACCTGTTTATGACGCTCCTACCGTTCGGCGCGGCGGCACACCCTGTCGCTATCGGCGAGCCGCTCGCCCCTAAGCCTGCCGAACGCGAGGCATCCCCGTTCCAGGGCCGTTCGCAACGGGAACTCAGCCTGCCGATCATTCTCGTCGGCGGTCTATCGCTCTTCAGCCTCATGACGTTCATGGTCGTCGGCATGCCTTACATGTTCGCCCCGACCGAGGCGTCTTCACGGGCGGTCAACCTCACCGCGCTCGAGCAGAAGGGCATGGCCGAGTACCGCCGCAACGGCTGCGTCTACTGTCACTCGCAGTTCGTGCGTACGCAGGACTGGGCCGTGGGCACGCCGAGCGAGGCGGGCGACTTCTTCTACTCGGTGCCGAACTTCCTCGGTACCGAGCGGACCGGACCGACGATTGGACAGATCGGCGGAAAGAGGCCGACCATCTGGATCAGAGACCATTACCTCGATCCCAGGAAGGTCAGTCCGACCTCTGTTATGCCGAACTTCAAGTTCTTGCCGGACACCGACCTGACAGCGCTCAGCGCCTACATCGAGACGCTCGGTGGCAAGGATCTCGAGCCGAGAGCGTTCCAACCCATGCCCCCTGCACAGTACGCCGAGGTGATCAATCCGTACGACGGGCTCATGAAGCGCGTTGCGGCCTCCTACGAGACTTCGACGCAGACCTACAGCGGGTCGACCGCTGACGGCAATGCGTTCGCGGCAGTATTCGAGGAGGGTAAGCACGCGTATACGGAGCGCTGCCTGTCGTGTCATGGCTGCGCCGGCAACGGCCAAGGCCCGTACGCGCGCACCGTGGTGACCCGACCGGCCAACCTCAACGAGCGTCTCAAGGAGTACGCATCGGACGGCATACACTACTGGCGCATCAGCGACGGTGTGCCGGGCACAGCGATGCCGCCATGGCGGCTGTCGACAACCGAGGACTTGCGCTGGCGCATCGCGACATATGAGCACTCGATGGTCGGCGGCGTTATCCGCACTGTCGATGGCGGCGTCTCCGACGACGCCGGGATTGCGTATGCCAAGCGCACGAATGCGAAGCCCGCAATCGCGGGCACGAAGGCGCAGTGGGAGAGCGGCAAGAAGATGTACGAACTTTACTGTGCACAGTGCCACGGCGAGAAAGGCGACGGTGCCGGCCCCGCTTCCGGACGGGTAGCGGGCGGCTATATAGTGCCCGAGCCGGCCATCTTCCCGGAGACCGGGCACGACTTCACGCTTTTCGGGCAGTACGTTTGGAAGCTCGCGGAGGGTGTGCCCACGACGAACATGCCGGCCTGGAAGTACGCTCTCTCCAAAGGCGAGATGGCGGATACGATCTTCTACATACAGACGTTTGCCGAGCCTGCGGACTACACGTCAAAATGGGGCCCCCTCTACAGTGACCCCTTTGCGAAAAACTTCGGGAGGTGAGCGCGATGCTTGAGGCAACCATCGCGCAGGCACTCTTCACGGCCGCGCTCACATTGATCTTTGGCGGTTTCTTGGTCTGGGGACTCAAGACCGGCCAGTTCCGCGACATCGAGGGGCCGAAGTACCGCATCGTCGATGAACAGGGACCCGCAGTTGCCGAGGGGAGTGACGACGAATGATGTACTTCTGGTTGGTGCTCCTGTTCGTGGCAGCGACCGTCGGCGCGATCGTGCTCATCGCCTTCGGCGGTAGCACGTACAGCGCCCACGACGCCGAGTCGCACGCGGTCAAATACGCAGGGACCGTGCGTGAGGCGCACGGTCCCGTGACGCTCTTCCTGTGGGTCTCGTATGCCGCAATCGCGATCTTCTGTGTCTGGTACGCATGGCTGCACTGGGCCGAGTTCGCCGAGATGTTCAAGATGATGTAGGTGCGTCTGCCCGCTCGTGGTTGCCACCTTCGATGCGCGCCAGTTGCGCCTCGACCCGCTCAAGCGCTGCCTCCACCCGCTCGAGCGCCGATTGCATGAGCTCGATCTCTTCTTCGGCCTTCACATTCGTATCGAAGTCGGACCGCGCCTGATAGCGGTCGCGCTCCGCCTGCCGGTTCTGGCTCATCATGAGAACAGGCCCCGCATACGCTGCCTGCACCGAGAACATCAGGTTGAGCAGGATGAACGGATACGGGTCCCACCGCCGCGCCCAAGCGATCACGTTGAGCGTGATCCATGCGGCCACCAGGACGGTCTGCCCGATAATGAACGGCCACGACCCGAGAACCCGCGCTGTGGAGTCGGCAACCCGCTGTCCGAAGGTGAACTCCTCGCGATGCTGCTCATGCCAGGTGCTCGACATAGCTACGCGCTCGGACCGGAGGGCTCATCCGTTGGCGCCGCGTCTTGCTCGGGAGCGTCGGTCTTCTGCTCCATCTTGCCGGCCGCCTCGCGCAGCTTTTCCGACGCGGTCTTGAACGCGCCGGCGATATGCGGAGCCACATCGGTACCGAACTTGTGACCCGCGACCTTGAACGCCTCACCGGTCTTCTCGGCGGCTTCTTTGAACGACTGCCCCACTTCGGTGTCGGCGGCCTTGTCAGCCGCGTCGCCGATCGATGACGCGACTTGCTCCATCCCGACCTTGAGCTCGTCGACCCGCCGCTTGTTGTCAGGGTCGTTGACCGCGGCTTTCGCCCAACGCCCTACTGCGGCTCCGAGTGCCTCAAGCTGGGCCATGACGTCGCTCCACGCATCACCGGCGTCCGGTACAACGCCTGGTGCCTGCTCGCCGGTCTGCGGGACATCCTGTTCGTCGCTCATGGGTGGTCCTTCCCTTTTCGTCGAATGCTTCCGGACAGAGTATGCCCCCTCGGACGTGAGGCGCCACACGGAATCGGGTAACTTCACTCAACAGAAACCGACTAACCGAGGAGACGCCGATGAGCATCAAAGGCACCAAAACCGAGTTGAACCTCCTGAAGGCTTTCGCGGGCGAGTCGCAGGCCCGCAACCGCTACACATACGCCGCAAGCGCCGCGAAGAAGGAGGGTTTCGAGCAAATCAGCGCGATCTTCCTGGAGACGGCTGACAACGAGAAGGAGCACGCCAAGGTGTTCTTCAAGTATCTCGAAGGCGGCGACACCGAGATCACGGCGAGCTACCCCGCCGGGCGCATCGGCACGACAGCCGAGAACCTTCTCGCAGCCGCTGAAGGTGAGCTCATGGAGTGGGGCACCCTCTATCCCGACTTCGCGAAAGTCGCCGACGAGGAGGGCTTCGCTGACGTCGCGGAGTCGTTCCGCCAAATCGGCGAGGTCGAGGCGCATCACGAGGCCCGGTACCGCAAACTGCTCGAGAACGTGAACGGCTTCAAGGTCTTCAAGAAAGACGGGTCCGTCTTCTGGAAGTGCCGCAACTGCGGCTACGTCTACGAAGGTGCCGAGGCCCCCATGGAGTGCCCGGCCTGCAAGCACCCGCAGTCCTACTACGAGATTCTCGCCGAGAACTACTAGGGGTTAGGCGTCCTGAGACATCAAACGCCGACCGACATCTACCGGTCTTTGAGCCGGTACACGAACTTCAGCCCCGAGAGGCGCTCCGACGCGCTCGCTACCTTCACGTCGACCAGACCCGCGTCGAGCCCGGCGCGCTGTACGTGCGTCTGCCTGATGCCGTCCTCGCCACGTGGCCACAACACCCACAGGGCGCCGTCACGTTTGATCGCCGATCGCAACTCGGCAATCCGCCGCAGCGCAAACACGCCGTCGGCCTGATAAAGCACGAGATCGACCGGTTCGCGCGGAACCGCCGTCATGACATTGGGAGTCGCATCCCGGATGAGACCCGCCAGCACCTCGTCGGTGACTCCCACAAGCGCGACCCGCATGGTGCCGGTCACGCCGAGCTTGTCGATGACCGAGTGCGCCGGGTGGACGGGCGTGTCGACGAGGAGCTCGTGGGGGTTATGTGGCCGGGTTGCAAAACCGTGGCGACGGGCCGCCTGGCACTCACGTGAGTTGTCGCACATAGAACCTCCGCGAACGGGAATCCGACGTTGCACGGAGCGTACCACGACAGAACTCCAAGGCGCCGCTCACCGGCTCATCGGTGCCACTTAGCCGACGTTACGTGGCCCGGACCGCAGACACGTGCCAGACTGCCAACAAGCGTGCGGCGGCCCACTGGGGGCTTCGCGGCCGCGCTCATACCCGCATGCGACCCTCTGGGGGCACCTTATGGCACGACGCGCTTCCGCGCGTGGCTGGATAGTCACGTTCGCTGGCCTCGGCATCAACCTGGCCCTCGGCGTGCTCTACTCGTGGAGCATCATCGGCAAAGCACTCACCGCCGAGTGGGGCTGGTCCGCGGGACAGACGAGCCTCCCGTACGCGACCGCAGTCGGCGTCTTCGCTATCGCGATGGTGTTCGCCGGTCGTGCGCAGGACCGCTTCGGACCGAGGATCGTCGCGTCGCTCGGCGGATTGCTCACGGGCCTTGGACTCATCGTCGCGTCGTTCGCGAGCGCCGATAACGCGCTGCCGCTCATCGGCGGCTTCGGCCTTCTCGCAGGCACCGGTATCGGCCTCGGCTACGCGGCCGCCACACCCGCTGCGGTCAAATGGTTCCCGCCCCAGCGCAAAGGCATGATCACCGGGCTTGTGGTGAGCGGGTTCGGACTCGCCTCGGTGTACATCGCCCCGCTCACGACCTCGTTGCTTCATACCTACGGCATCGCCACGACCCTGCGGCTGCTCGGCGCGGTGTTCCTCGTGGCAGTCGTGGCACTTGCGCAGTTGCTCATGAACCCGCCAGCGGGCTACGTTCCGACCGTCCCGCTGGCAGCCGCCGCGACCTCAGCGCCGAAACCCGCGCGCCGCGACCTCGATTGGCGTGAAATGGTGCGCACGAAGCAGTTCATGCTGCTCTGGATCATGTACGCCTTCTCGGCGTTCGCGGGCCTCATGATCATCGGCCACATGGCTAAAATCGCCGCGGCCCAGATGCCCGGCATCGACCTCGGATTCGGCCTGGTGGCGGTTCTCGCCATCGGCAACGCTGCCGGGCGGATCACAGCGGGTGCGGTCTCGGACCGTCTCGGCGAGACCCGCACGATGTTCTTCGTGTTCGTGGTGCAGGCGCTCATGATGGCGACGATCTCGTTCGCCAAGACGCCGCTCTCGCTCTTCCCGGTCGCCGCCGGCGTCGGCTTCTGCTACGGCGCGAACCTGTCGCTCTTCCCCTCGGCAACTGCCGGCTTCTTCGGTACGAAACACCTCGGCGTCAACTACGGACTTGTCTTCACGGCATGGGGCGTTGGCGGCGTGTTCGGCTCGATGACGGCCGGAACGATTGTCGACTCGACCGGATCGTACGCGGTTGCCTACGGTGCCGCCGCCGTGCTCTGCCTGCTGGCCGCCGGAACGACGTTCATCACCAAGCCGCCGGAGCCGCTCGCCGCTCCGGTCCAGTTCAAAGCGCGCAAGAGCAAGGCCGCGTAGCACAGACGGCTCGAAGATGCGTGGCTCCGCAGGTGTGCTAGGGTAAGAGACATCCCAACCACCACTGCGGAGGGTATTTCCGTGACAGCGTTCCAAGAAGCCTGGCGTGCAGGTCTGTTCAAACGCGTTCACTGGCCGAGAAACATCATGGCCGGACTCGTCGTCGGCGTCGTCGCCATTCCGCTCGCGATGGCGTTCGCGATCGCGAGCGGCGCGCGTCCCGAGCAAGGCCTCTACACCGGCATCGTCGCTGGACTGGCGGTCTCGCTCTTCGGCGGGACGCGCGTGCAGATCGCCGGACCGACCGGCGCGTTCGTCGTGCTGCTCGCGAGTGTAACCGCACGCTACGGCCTCGCTGGACTCCAGATCGCCACGATCATGGCCGGCGCGCTGCTCGTGGTCTTCGGACTCTCCAAACTTGGCAACGTCATCCGCTTCATCCCGGACCCGGTCATCCTCGGCTTCACGTCGGGTATCGCCGTCGTCATCTGGGTTGGGCAGTGGCCGAGCTTCTTCGGAGTCCCGAGCCCTGTTGGCGAGCACTTCCACCAGAAACTCGCGGCGCTCCTCGGCTCGCTTGGCTCGCTTCACCCCGCGACGATGCTCGTGGGACTTGCAAGCCTAGCGCTGCTCATCATCTGGCCGAGGATCCCGGTGCTCAGCAAGGTGCCGGCGCCACTCGTAGCGCTCGTAGGTGCCACGATCGCGCAGGTCATCTTCGGCTTCGAGGGCGTTGCTACTATCGGCACCGCGTTCGGCGGCATCCCGCGAGGCCTGCCGCAGTTCGCGATACCGGCGTTCTCGCCGGGCATCATGCTCAACTTACTGTGGCCGGCCTTCACGATCGCCCTCCTCGGCTCGATCGAGTCTCTGCTCTCGGCCACGGTTGCCGACGGCATGGCAGGCACCCGACACGACTCGAACCAGGAGCTCATCGGGCAGGGCATCGCGAACATGGCGTCCGGGCTATTCGGCGGGTTTGCGGCGACGGGCGCGCTGGCACGCACGGCAACGAACGTCCGCAATGGCGGCAACAGCCCGCTCGCAGGCATCGTGCACGCGCTTTTGCTGCTGCTCGTGGTCGTCGCGCTCGCACCGCTGGCGGCAAGCGTGCCGCTGGCAGCACTCGCGGCGATCCTCTTCGTGGTCGCGTGGAACATGAGCGAGGCCGACCACTTCATCCGCACCGTGAAGCGAGCGCCGCGTGCAGATGTCGCGATCATGCTCATCACCTTCGGGCTCACGATCTTCGCTGACCTCGTCATCGCCGTGAACATCGGCGTCATCCTCGCGATGCTCAACTTCATGCGCCGCATGTCGTCTTCGGTGGAAGTCCGCCAGATGGAGGCCGATGAGGTCGCGTGCAGCCTCCCCACCGAGAGCCGTCACGCGCTGCCCGAAGGCGTCGTCGTCTACACGATCGACGGCCCGTTCTTCTTCGGCGCGACCGAGCAGTTCGAGAGCGCGCTCGTGCACACGCACACGGAGCCGTCGACGGTGGTGATCAACCTCGAGCGGGTGCCGTTCGTGGACATGACCGGCCTCGTGTCGCTGCGTGAAGTCACCGAGAAGTTCCACAAGCGGCACATCCGCGTGGTCTTCTGCGGCGCGAACGAGCGGGTCGATGCGAAGCTCGGCAAGGCCGGGTTGCTGGAGATCGTCGGCGGGTCAGCAAGCGGTTCTCTCACCGCGACGCTCGAGGCGCTGGCGGCCGAGTCCACGGCAGACCGAGACACGACCGCGCCCTAGAGCCGCCCCGCCCGCAGTCCGAGTGCGGCTGCCAGCGAGTCGAGGTCGGCGGTCCCGCTCTCGCGCCGGCAGCGTAGCGCGATCCTCGCGCACGCGGCGGCATCGGATCCCGCGTCGTGGTGCGAGAGCTCGATGCCGCAGTGCTCGCAGACGGTCGGCAGCTT
>JBBQIR010000009.1:0-46031 GCA_038325105.1 Coriobacteriia bacterium | reverse complement strand
GGCAGGAGACTCTGACCGAGCAGTGCCCGCAGGCAGGCTCTAAGTTCGGAAGGCCTATAGGCGGTAGGCACAACGGCGGTAACGGAAGCGTCAGGTATCACAGCGCACCGCCACGCGAGCGTCGCAACTCGCCAATTCCCGCCCATATGCCTACGAGACTCTCGCGAGCAGGAATATTCTTGGTTCTGAATCCTTGCGCAGTAAGTAAGAGCAGGAGCCCCAGGCAACTCCAGGCAAATGCAATGTCGGACCATATGCCCGGGCGGTATTCAAGTAGAACCATATAGCGATTAACGAGCGAGGAGCGAGCGATTTCAGCGTAATCGGGGCGTCCACCAGATGCATGGTGGTGCGTGAGCGACGCGCCCGGGTCGACAATCAATCGACCCCCCAATCTAGAGACCCTCAGTGAATAGTCAACGTCATCGTACGCCGCGTACCCGGCAGCTCGCTCAATGAATCTCAGGTCCGCAACCCTGCTCCATCGATACATCGCACACCCAAAGAGCCACTGTACTTCGGATACTTCCGCCACCTGAGTGGGCGCAACATTGACTCCCGATGGCAGCATCTGTCCAATCTCCCGCAACGCGCCCAACATGAAGAGATGGCGATAGGCTCGCATGTACAGAGGAGACGCGCACTCCCCCCGCGAGACCCCCGCGGCACCATCTACCGACTCATCTTGCAGGCACGCCACGAGCCGCTGAACATAGTCCGTCGCGATTTCAACGTCGTCGTCCAGATACAGCACGAAGTCACACGTATCGTTGCTGACCAGATCCAGTAGTTGGTTGCGCTGCTCACACGCACCAACTCGACTTGCAGCAACTACTAGAACAGGAAGGGAAGACCATTCAGACGAGTCAAGTCCGGCGCATGAAGCACTGCCATCGCAGACAACGACTCGATCAACCAATTGAGTCTGTCGCGCAACGCTTCGCACACATCGCGAGAGACTCTCTGCTCGATCCCGTGTGGGAATCAGCACAACCACTCTGGGTCGCGCGCCCTCAGCGAGCATCTCGGTACCCAATCAGTCTGGCATTCTTCGATTGAGGCGCCTTGAATAGCACGCTTGTCCATGTACGGGCAACCGTACCCGCCCGGCGCAGCACGGACCTTCTTGGTGACAACACCGATTTCCCGAGCATAACAACAAGATCACCGAGCATGGACCAGTGGAAGGCCAGCATACTGACCCCATGACTGCGCATCTCCGCAACCCACTTGTGTCGTCGACGTATTTGGACTGCGTAGACTGACTCTGCATCATCTCGATTGGCCGCGGAACAGAGATGCGCAAGACGAGCTTGCGATGTCGCCCACAACTTCAGTCCACTGCGCTTGACTCGATAGCTGAAGTCGACGTCTTCGCCAGCGCAGTATCCCTCCATCCTGGTGTCAAAACCAATGTCAGAGAAGAGATCAAGCTTGTAGCTCATGCTGCAACCCGAAAGCCAGTCCACTTCAATCTCATCGACATCTCCGAAGAAGAGGACGTTCACTCCCGAACGCAGAACTGATCCGCCTTGTGTCGAGTCAATCAAGAAGAATCTACGCAGCCACCATGGGTTGTGACGCGGAAGATTGGTAATGAGTCCGCCAACGCCTGCGGCTTCAGGGTGGCGCAGGAAGCAGAGTTCGATCTGGTCGAAGTACCCTGGTTCAACTTCAACATCGTCATCGATGAAGTGAATCCAGGCCGCGTCATTCGAAACGCTCGAGACGGCGACCTGACGTTGTCGGGTCAAGCCGGCGGCACAGCTCACGTAGGTGATGTCAAGTAGCATCGAGAACCCCTCCACTGCGGCAGCAGTGGAGGCATCATCACTCGAATCGGCCACGATGACGCGCCTGCGCTCACCAAGTGCGAGGAGAGACGAGAGCAGGTGTCGAACCTCTGCGGATCTATTCCGAGTGCATATCGCGATTTCCGCCTGCGGCGTCCCCATGACTACTTCCTCACATTTCGCGCAGCACGGAGAACATCTGTAAGTCGATGTTCCATTGTGTGCTCACGCATCACTCTCTGCCGCGAGCGCTCACCTATCTCACGACACAACGAAGGACTTGTGATCAGCATCCGGCACTTGGCTGTCAGGTCGCGCAGACCCCGATAGACCACAATCTCACTGCCTATTTCGAAGTAGTCCTCAAGCCCAGTAACGTACTCGGTAAGCAGGAGACCGCCGCAACCGGTCACTTCGAATAGCCTGCCCTTGATTTGTGGAGGCCCGGATCCAAACAGACCGCCAGTCGAGGATGCCGCGAGATTCAAGTTCACTAGACTCGAACTGAACACATCCACCATCTGATCATGACTAATACGCCCGTTGGGCCAGCCGCCCCCCCATGTTTCGACCTTAACGCCATGCCGTTCGAGAGTCGCAATAGTCCTCTTGCGGTTACCGTGTGGCTGACCCACGAATGTAACGCCATGCACAGGTGGACGAGGTTTCACTTCGTACGAATAGTGGTTGAATCCCCACTGCGACCGAAGGACATTGCGATAACCGAGATCATGATACTTCCGTTCGGCAGCCACATCCGTGGTCACGATCAAATCCAGTGCCCGCGCCCAGTGGCGGGAGTATCCCTCAAAGCGCCAATGGTCGTCACAGAACCACCCAACCGTCACGGTCTTCGTCCCACGTGAGATTCGCTCGATAACGTCCCTGTCCACCTGTTCCTCGAACATCACCATGAATAGGACGTCGGGCTTCGAGTCCTCCACCATGTCTGTAAGTAGGCGATTCGCGCCCCAGTATCCGTGCTCCAATATCTCCCGTCCGATGTCATAGTGCATCATCTCAACGTCAGGCATGGCGCCCAGACATGTCTGAAAGTTCATCTGTTCGTAGCTCGGTCCACGTGCGGGGTCGCCGTAGTCATCTCCCAATCCGCAGTAGAGTACCTTCACCAAGACTCTCCTCCAGACTGGTCAAGCGCATCGCGTGACAGCCAGCGCCTGCCTCCGTGGCGGGCCCGCAGAACCAGGTAAACCACCCATGCAAGACTCAAAGCCGTACACACCGCGGGACCTGATCCCCGACCTGAGAATGCACCCAAACCCGCACCTACTGACACCACACCGAGACCCATCAGAATCCACGTTCGGCGCGAAAGACAGATTACTTCTGACCGTGCGATAACCAGCATAGTAAGCCCCGCATTCAGCGCCCATGACGTGGTATACGCGAGAGCCACTCCAGCTCCGCCCAACATCGGAACCGCAATCAGTGCGATTCCACCATTCGCCAGAACTGTAGCCAACCCAATCGCCGACCAGCTCCTCAGCCTATTCAGTGGCAACAGCGCGGCACCCAGGGAGTAGGCAATAACACGAAGGATATCACCGAGCAACTGGACACGCAGATAGGGTGCGGCTCCAACAAACTCGACCGAATACAGTGTTTTGAGCAGAAGAAGAGAACCCGCCATGACCCCCAGTATCGCCGGCGTGAAAACGGCCAGGGCGAGCTCGATTCCCGCATCCATCTCGCGTGACGCCCTGCCGTTCTCCCCCATGTGAAGCAACTTGCTGACCCTCGGCATTAGGTACGCAGCGGTAGCGCCAATGAAAGCCAGAAGGTACCCGCTGGACACCGCAAACACCGGCTGATATTGGCCAACGGCGCCAATTCCCCATGTCCGCAGCAGCAATCCACGGATGAATAAATCACCAGAAGACGACGCGGTGCCCAGAACAAGACTTGTGATCCCGATACCCGCCAGCGCTCGCAACGCGGGGGAACGCGGCGGCCTCCACGCGGTGCTAATCACGCGTCGCAACAGAACCCGCTCCCTGAGAACAACCACCCCTGAGTTGACCACTGAGGACACGACAACGCCTATCAGGCCCCCGATAATCCCCAGTTTCAGAATGAGCACGACGACAAGGACAGTTGTGAGCAGGTTCGATATTCCTGCTGAGACCGAGGCCCTTCCGGGTCGTTCGTGAGCACTCACAATTGAGTTTACAGCCCCAGTAAACACCGAGAACGGGATTGCAATCGCGGCCATTGCCGCCCCGAGTGCGTATTCCTGCGTACCGACCAACAGCATAGAAAGACGTCCGGACAGCGGAATCATAATCAACGTGGCCACTAGGGCAATCGCGGTGGGAACGATCAGAACAAACTGCATCAGCTCCATTTCAGCGTCCTGGTCACCGCGACCTCTGGCCGCGGAGATTTCGCGAATGGCGCCCGTTCCAAGCCCACTTGAGACGATGCCGGCAGCCCACGATGAGAAGAAGTTGAACTGCGCTACAAGTCCGATTCCAGTCGCGCCAAGATAGAGCGCGCTGGCTTTAGCTCTCGCAACCCCAAGAAGGAGATTGGTTGCGGAGGAGACCCACCCCAGCACGGTCTCCCTGTACATCCGAACGCGCCCGTTGTTGCCCCTGAGTGTCTGAAAGATCGTTCGCATCACACCGGCACCTCTGAGGTGCCTGGATCAGGTGCTACGTCACGAGCCGCTGCCGCAACTCCAAGGAGCAGAAACACTACCTGCGTGTAGTTGTACGCGCGTAGATACTCCACCTTCGCCTCATGAATCATTAGAAGCATAACCAAGAGACTTGCACACCAAGCCGTCGCGGTGATCACACGAACTCGATCAGGAACCGCGAGTGCAGACGCCGCATCAACCAGGAGCACAACCATGGCAACTAGGCCTAACGGGCCTAGTGTGAACGCCAGGTACAGATACAGACTGTGTGGATAGGTCTGCCAGAGGCTGAATTGGAACTCGGGACCGAACCCCCACGCCGGTAGGGACGCCGTGATACGATCCGCAAATAGCGCCCAGACGGTGCCGCGATTCACGGTATCGGCCAGGGTGCCCTGAATCGATGTACCCGCGAGTCGGGCCCACAGTACACCCGCAGCCTCTGCTGCAAGAACCGCCGAGGCCACTCCGGCTCCGGTCAAGAGGATTACTGTCTGCAGACGCCTCCCAGTCTTCTGCTGATCGCGCATCACCACCAGCACAACACCTAGGGCGGCGATCAGCACTGCACCGCGAGTGCCACTCAGCACAACGCCCACGAAGAGTAGTGCTGTAGTCCCAACCAAGAGTAGTCTCACACGTCCCTTTTCGACCTGAAGCGCAATCCAAGTACTCGCAACAAGGGCAAGGGCGGCGAATTCACCGAACAACTCATAGTCACCGACAGGCCCAGACAACCGAAGGAACGCAGTACCCAACTGGGATGTCGCAGTACCTGCGCTACCACCGACCACGCCCGGTATCAGAATGCCGGGGAAGGCTAGCTGCGCAAGTGCAAGAACCACAGCTAATGCACCCGATACTGCAAAAGCGGCAATTGCGCGCCGTACATCCTTCTCCGACTGAACATTCAGAAGCGCCGAGCAGTATGCCACAACACCAAAAACAAGGCTCAGGGCCGCGCTCACATTTCCCTCAGGGGACCGCCCCGCAGTAAGGTATGATGCGCCGACCGCGACCAACAAACACGCGAGTGCAATCAGCCTTACTGCCCCAATCCTCCCGAGTACCGGAGGACTCTTGAAGTCCGCAAGGCGTGTCAGCAGAGCGGCTGAGCACAGTAGCCAGATATACGGAATCCCGATGGTTGGGAGGTACGTCTGTAGGGGTGCCAGCAGAATCGCCAGCAACAATAGGCCACCTGACCCAAATCGTAGGTACACGTAGGCAATCCAAACTCCGATTGGAATTACCGCCAAAACCGAATTGCCTCGTCCCAGCAACAGTCCGACTGCAAGCGAAGCAGCAACCAACACGCCGTGCTCAAGATGCCGTGCCTTCATCGCGCAAGGCTCTTCCGGAGCTGGTCGGGACAATGCCCTTCCCGCTCTCGAGACGCACAGATCCTGGCCCTAGCTCCTGGACGCACCTTCAGCTTCCCCACGACTACAGACTACATCCCCTGCATGACGGACTGCATGACCCCCCAGCCCATCGCCTGGTCGAGGAAGTACACCACCAGCGCGATGATGACCACGATCACCAGGAACGCCAGCACGCCAGCCAGCACGCGTCCCACGGTCGCCGCAAACTGACGACCGGGGCTCACCGGCGGAATGTACACCTGCGGCTGACTCGTCGAGACCGCCGTGCTCGCATGCCGCTGGGAACTCTGGCTGCGGCCCTGTGCTGGTGTCTCGCCCTGGTACTGGTTGTAGTAGTCCGCATAGTAGTAGTAGCCGCGGTAGCCCTTGCCGCCGTAGTAGCCGTAGCCACTACCGCCGGAGCTCTGCTCGAGGCCCCACACAACAGACCCGATGATCCTCGCGCCGATCTGGCCAAGCATCTCGGCGGCCTTCTTGGCGGCATCGCGGGTGGACTCCCCGCCCTTGGTCACGACAAGAACACCGTCGGCCCAGCGCGCCACAGCAGCGCCGTCGGCGACAGCTAAGAGCGGCGGCGTATCCACGATGATCCAGTCGGCCCAGGTCTCGAGCTCCTTGATGAGCGAGTGCATCTTCTCGGAACCCAAGAGCTCGCTCGGGTTCGGCGGCAGTTTGCCACTCGTAAGGATCATGAGGTTGGGGACCTCGCTCGAGCGCTGCAACGCGGCCTTGAGCGAGTTCGCGCCGGTGAGCACGTCGGAGAGTCCAATCATCGTGTTCACCTGGAAGAACTGCTGCGTGGTGGGGCGGCGGAAGTCGCAGCTCATGAGCACGACTTTCTTACCGGCCATCGCAAGCCCGGCTGCCAGGTTGGCGGCCACGGTGGACTTACCCTCAGCCGGTGCCGCACTGGTGACCAGCAGTGTCTTGATGTTGTGCTCAAAGTTGATGAAATCGAGGCTGTTGCGCAGGACCCGGTACGCCTCGGCGGCCGCAGTCCCGGAGTGCGTGATCAGCGTAAGACGCCGCTTCTCGTCCTTCTCGTGCTTCTCGGCGGGAATGAGACCCAGCACCGGTGCGCCAAAGATGGTCTCAGCTTCCTCGGAAGACTTGATGGTGTTGTCGAGGTACTCGTAGAGGAACGCCATGCCCAGCCCGAACACGAGGCCCACGGCCAGACCGAGCGCGCCGTTGCGCTTGGGACTCGGTGCGACTGCCGCCGGGTTGACCACGGCGGCGCTGACCACGCGGCCGGAGCCCACCTCGAGCTGCTCCTGAATGCGGAGCTCTTCAAGCTTGCCGGCAAGCGTGGTGTAGCTGCCGGTTACGATCGCAAGCTCGGCGGTGAGGTCGTCGCTTTTCCCCTGTTGGGTGATCTTGCGACCCAGCTCGAGGACTTCCTGCTTGGCCTGGTCGAGGCGCTGCTGGACTTCGTCGGCGGCGGCCTTGATGCTCTCCCGCTTGTAGTCGCGGCTCCAGGTCACAAACTCGTCGGCCATGGCGTTGGCGATCTGAGCGGCCAGGCGCGCGTCGCCGGCGGTGACCTTCACCTCAACGATGTTCGTCTGCCCCACCGCGGAGACTTCGATTGTCTTGAGGAGCACGTCAGGCTCGGTCTTGAGGCCCAGTTTGCGGATGACGTTCTCGGCAAGCGGGCGCAGCTGCATGAGCTGGACCTGCGTCTGCAGACCGCGCTCGGGCTGGCTGGAGAGCTCGGAGATGGCGGTGCCCAGGATCGCGGAGCCGATGTCCTGGCCGGAGATGAGGACCTTTGCGGTGCCCTCGTACGACGGCGCCTGCAAGAAGCTCACCACGAGTGCGGTGAGCGTGACTATGACGACTGCCTGGATGATGACCCATTTGCGAGCACGAATAACGTTCAGGTAGTCGCGCAGCTCCACGTGTCCGGTCTCCGATCCTATCCGTACGATGGGGACCTGTTTACTTCTTAGCGAACGAGGAGATGAACCACATCTTCTCGCCGTTGATGACCTTGCTCACGCACGTGATGGTACCGGCCGTCTTGGCAGAGGTTCCACCCGAAAGCGTGATACCGATCGTGGCGGTGCCGGAGCCCTTGCTGCTGTTCACAATGGTGATGGTCTTGTAACCGCCGTTGATGATCCCGAGCGGTATCGCCTGGTTCGCGGCCTGCTGGCTCACGATCGTGGCTACGACACCGGCGTCGCCGGGCTTCGAGGTCTTGGTGGCAAGCGAGTTGCCGTCGCGCGCGATACTCGAGAAGTACCACGTGCCGCTGTAGTTGCGAAGCACCATGGTGCCGGAGAGCGTACCGCCGGCCTTGTAAGAAACGGTGATGCGAACGTTCGCGGTCGAGCCGCTCCTGGTCACAGTCCCGATGTTCACGGCGCTGATCTCGCCGTTCACGAGCTTGGTGATCTGCTCCTGGCTGGCGACTTGCTCCCAGTACATGCGGGCGGCCTGGTCGGCAGTGGGCGGTTTTGCCGCGGTGCCGGTGCCGTTGGAAGTGTTGTCGGTGGTGGTGCCGGTTGTGCCGCCGGTCGTGGTGCCGGTCGCGGTGTCCGTGGCGTCATCGGAGGTACCGGCTGTGGCGGCGTCATCGGTTGCAGCCGTGTCGCTCGTATCCGTGCTGCCAGTCGCGGGCTTCGGCGGGACAACAACTGTTGCCTGCTTCGGCGTTCCGCCCCCCAGCAGGTCCGCTACAAGCTCGTCACCACCCAAGAAGAGGTAGGCCACGGCGAGTGCCGCGACAACCACAACAAGGAGTGCGAGTGCCGTGTAGACGCCCCGTTGGCTCTTGGCCACGGTGTCCGTGTGCGTTGAAGTATCGACCATCCCGGGACCCCCCTAAGCGCAGTGCGTTCCATGCACGACAAAAACGCATCCTAAACTCACACGATGCAAAGAGATGCTAGCACGTTATCGGCACAGGGTCACGCTTACCGGAGTTGCGCACACGCCCCACGCAAGGCATGCACGCCGTCACGCGACAGATCACTTGTTATCTCGCCGCGCTCGATCGCGGCTTCGATGCCGCCCGGGTACTCAGCACAGAGACGAACGAGAGCGCGCTCGACCTCGCTTAGAAGCGCCCTGCGCTCCTCTAGCGTGAGGTAGGCGCTTCCGTTGAGCACGGCGCGCACTTCGCCTGCGTTCAGGCGTGCGGGGCCGCTCGTGAACGTAGAGAGCTGCTCGCCGTCAAAGACGCTCATGTCGGCGGGAATGCGCAGCTCGATGCCGCCGCTTTCGGCCACGACGTACTCAAGTGCCGCCGGACCGAAGTCGACATACGGGAGCGTGTCGCCGTAGAGGCGCGAGTACGCCTCGGCCACGCGAGCGCCACCGCCAAAGGCGTACGCATCGCGCAGGTGACCGAACGAGGTACCCACGATCGTCACCGACGATGTGGGATCCACAGAGAACGTGGTTGGTGCATCGGTGCCGATGCCGTCAACGCGAAGAATCGCCTGAGCGACCAGGTCGCCGTTCTCGTCGGGCACTCCGAGCATGATGAGGGCAGAGTCCGGGTCACTCGAGCCCACGCCGGGCAACCCGCCCTGCGTGACACTGTAGGCGCCAAGCGCGAGGGCTGCTGCGACCGCCACGATGAGGCCGGTCAGCGCGCCGCGCTTGAGCGCGCGCCCGAAGCCTCCTGTGTCCCCCTGCTGCACGGTTCTCCCCCGCATCGACGACGCTTACTGCTCGAGATAGCCCATGATACCGCGAGTCATGCCGTCCACGAGCTTCGTCTGATACGCCGCGGTCGCGAGCAACTTGTCCTCCACGGGGTTGCTCAGGAAGCCGCACTCAACGACGATGCTCGGGACCTTCGCCCAGTTGAAGCCGGAAAGATCGCTCCTGGGCACCACACCACGGTCGACCGCGCCGGTCGTGGTGAGGAGCGCTCCATGCACGGCCTTGCCGGCCTTGTAACTCTCGGCACTGATCGGCGCGACCCAGTCGTTGCCCTTGGGATAGAGCGTGGACAGCCCGCGGGTGTCGCCGTTGGTGGAGCCGTCGGCGTGGATGCGGATGAAGAGGTCCGCGCCTGCCTTGTTGGCAATCGCCGCGCGCTGGGAGTTGGAGATGTCGACCGCGCTTGTCATGCGCGTCATAACGACCGTGACGCCCCTGGCCTCGAGTGCCTTCTTGAGCTTGAGCGACACGGCGAGCGTGAAGTCGTGCTCATGCTGCTTGGTGACCGTGCCGGTGGCACCGCCGGTCACTTTCGCCTTCTTTTGAGTGGAACCGGGACCGATCGGCTCCTGCTCGTTATTGGCCTTCTCCTGATGCCCCGGGTCGATGCACACCACGAACGCACCGGGGGTTGCATCGGGATCGTTCGCGGTCGTGGACTGCGACGTGATCGCCGCAGCCGACTCGGCATACGTGAGTGTCACAGTGTCGCCGCGCTGGAGCACTGCGCCGGCGTTCGGGCTCTGCGCGAGCACGGTGCCGGTCGCCGACTCCCCTGCCGGCGTTGCCACGCGACTCACGGCGAAGCCGGCGAGCACGAGGAGCGTGTCGGCTTCGTCCACGAGCGTGCCGCGCACGTCCGGCACCTCCACCATGACCTCGGTGCCGGTCGACTCGGCCGAGGCGGATGCCGCAAGCGAGGCCTCGATCGATGTGCCGGTCGGCACCTCAACGGCGGCTGTGGTGGCGGGCTGAGCGCGAAAGACACCAAGCGCGACACCGGCGATGATCGATACGACCGCCACGGCAACAGCTGCGACCACGGGGAGCGTGATCGAGCGGCCGCGCCGTGTCTTCGCTTCATGTTTGCGTGCGACTCTGCTCAAAGGGTGACGCACCTCCGGGTGGTGCGAACGTGTTTGCGTGGTGGGCCCGGCAGGATTCGAACCTGCAACCTAGGGATTATGAGTCCCCAGCTCCACCGTTGAGCTACGGGCCCGTGCCGTCATCGTTCCTCGCGTCTTCGCTACCGACTTCCGGACACGGAACCGCAGCGCGCGAGGCGAACTTACCCATAATACCAGCATCTCGCTTCTGTGCCTTGTGCATGGCCTTCGCGTACCGCTCCAAGAAGAACGCCGCCGAATGGTGCCCGAGGCGCTGACGCACCACCTCGGGATCCACGCCGGCGGCAAGCGCGAGCGAACCCGACGTCGCGCGCAGGTCGTGGAACCTGCACGTGAGGCCCCGGGAGTCGCGCCACACGCACCAGGCGCTCGTGAACGAGTCGGGCCACCATGGGATTCCGCACGCGTTACTGATGACGAGTTCGCCCCACGCGAGCGTCGAACCGTCGGAGCGCTTGGCGTGTGTGGTCCATGACGCCCCCGCAGTCCTGCGGCGCTCGTCGTGCTCCGCCCGTGCGTCACGCAACACCGCGACGACTTCGGGCGCGATGTCGATATATCGGGTCACGCCGCTCTTTGGCCACGGCCTGATTCGGTAGCGGTCGATCGGAGCGCGCGCGCCGTAGCCGTCGGCTGCCGCGGCATCCCACGCTCGCGACACCGTGATCATCCCGAACGCCTCCGGTTCCGAGGCCGGCGGCAGGGTGACTTCATCCCACCGCAGAGCCAGGAGTTCTCCACGCCTCATGCCGGTCGTTAGCCCGAGCAGCGCCGGGAGATAGAACCGCTCGCCGTAGCCCTCGGCTGCCGCGAGCATCGCGAGCAGACCGAGCGCGTCGTGCTCATCGAGTGCCGCAACGACGTGTCGGCGTGTCCTGGGGCGATCGACGCCCCGCCCCTTCTCGACCACGTTGACGCTCAGACGACCAAGTTCGACCGCCTTGCCGAGGGCGGCCCGGAGCACCGCATGGGTGAACTCGCGTGTGCGCACCGAGACCCCGTACCCGCCTTCGGCCTTCGGTGTGCCCATCTCGATATAGAGGGCGGTGACGTGTTCAGACGTGAGTCGCCGGAGCTCGATTGCGCCAAGCGATGGCTTGAGGTAGCGACGGACGATGCCCTGATAGCTGCACACCGTCGATTGAGCGAGTTCACCATCGCGAGCGCGAGGTACGACGTAGACTCGCAGCCACTCGTCGAGCCATGACCCGACCGTGGCACGCACCCGTCTGCTCTTCATGACCCCTCGCCGCTCTTCCCTGGTCCATGGTAGTCCCGGAATCCCGAGTCACCATGCAATACCAGCGAGCTAAACGGTAGCGAACCAGAATCCGAACAGGGAGCACCGTGCCTAGGAAACCCCACCCGCGTTCCTCGGCAGGACGAGTGTGAATGCAGATCCCACGCCGGGCGTACTCTCCACGTCGATGTGACCGCCAAGCAGCCGCGCGGTAGTGTCACATATCGAGAGGCCCAAGCCGAGACCTTCGGGCTTTAGCAGCCCCGGCAGTTGAAGCTGCTGGAAGTCCTGCATGATCAGGCCGAGGGACTCCTCGGTGATACCGACCCCTGAATCGCGGACCGTGAAGGCAACCTCATCGTGCGGCCCGACTGCGGCAACGGTGATCTTCACGAAGCCGTCGTGCGTGAACTTGATCGCGTTGCCCGCAAGGTTGAGCAGGATTCGCTCGAGCAGCCGGCGGTCGGTGCGAATCTCCAGGCTCACCGGAACATCGACGCTCCATGTGAGACGCTTCTCTGCGACCGCTGGCCCCAACACGTCCGAGACGAACTCGACGGGTTCGGTGGCCACGATCCACTCGGGACGCACACTTTCCTCACCCGCCCGCGTCTTGCTCAGGTCAAGGACGTCGGTGACAAGCGCCAGGAGGTGACGCCCACTCGCCTCGATCATGCCGAGTTGCCTGGATTGCTCCTCGGTGATCTCACCCGCAAGTCCGCGGCCCATGAGCGACGAGAACCCGATGATGGAGTTAAGCGGCGTGCGAAGATCGTGACTCATCGCTTCGAGGAAGCGATCCTGCGTGGCGAGTGCGTCCGCGATGGTCTCACGAGCATCGATCTCCGCGAGCCGGTTCTTCTCGGATCGTGCGTATGCCCACACGAAAAGTGAGAACACCACGAGTGTGAGCACGTCGGCGAGCCTGACCGACTGGCGTGCCCATGCAAGCCCGCTCCTGACGTCGGCCATCTGCACTTCGGCAGAGATGCTGGCGCCCTTCATCGGCACGACGGCAGATGACTTGATGGCCTCGGCCACCGTGGAGGAATCGCCTTGCGCTGACTCGAAGTAGAAATCGTTGTTCGAGGGCGCGGTGAAGACACCGCCCGCATCGACTACACGGAACTCGATGACCGTTGGCCACGGCGCCTGCTCGGGCTTCATCACGCCACTGAGGTACTGCCGCAGATCGGCCTCGTAGCTGATCACTCCGGTTACCACGGGCTCTTTGCCCACCTCGTGGACGACGAGCGGCGTAAACCATGTCACGTGGTAGGTCCCGGTCGACGCCGCCCGTGAGGTCATGATGGTCAACGCTGACGGTGTCGCAACCGAGGCCGCAAGTGCCGCATGCTCGGCGTCGGCGGTCGGATGCGCGCCGCCAAACGACAGTGCACGCTTACCATCGACCGTGTAGAGGCTCACGTTGTAGTAGTTGCGCGTCACGCGTTCGGTTTCGAGTCGCGCTTCCAGCCACGCCTTCGCGCTCTCGTCACCCGCGAGGAACCTGGGAAACTCCGTGCGGACCTGCGAGACTTCGCCCATGATGGCGATGTCCGCAGCCCGTTCCTCGAGCCAGTACTGCACCAGGAGACTCTCGGAACGCGCGACACGCTCGGTGTGCGCACGGGCCGATTCGAATGTCCGGGATTCCATGTCCAGGTACGCCAGGAGCGCCATGACCGTGAGCAGCGCGAAACTCACCCCTGCGACGATGACAGCGATGAGAGTACGACGCGATGTGCGTGCCCTGGCCAATCGGCTTCCCTCCCCGGAAGCTCGCGAACGCTCGCAAGCGTAGCAGGTGACCCAGACTGCGGCAAACGCTACCTGCCCACACGTTGCGTCGGTGCCTGCGCTCCGTCTATAATGCGTCGGTGCCCGCGGCCTACACGGAGCGTAACACCTAGATTCCTCGGTAGCTCAATTGGCAGAGCATCCGGCTGTTAACCGGAGGGTTGTAGGTTCGAGTCCTACCCGAGGAGCCAGCCACTTTTCAACGCCTTCCGCTGTGGGGGGGCGTTGTTCTTTGTGTCCGTTCTTGTTTTAACAAGGTTCGGAGGGAGATACTTAACTAACCTGTATTCAACGTTTCACCTGGGGGCTCGGAGATGCACATCCTGGTTGTCGACGACGACGCTCCGTCGCGATACCTGATCGACTCGGTACTCGCCGCGCGGGGACACGAAGTCTCTACCGCATCCAGCGGGGACGAGGCCCTTGAGGTGGCGCGCCTGAAGCCGCTCGATCTAGTCATCTCCGACATCCTCATGCCCGGAATGGACGGCTACCGTCTTTGCATCGAGTGGCAGCGCGACCCACAGCTCTCGGGCGTCCCTTTCATCTTCTACAGCGCCACGTACACAGAGGATGCCGACGAGGCCTTTGCGCTGTCTTTGGGCGCCGACGCGTTTTTCCGGAAGCCGATGGAGACGCACGAACTCGTTCACGCCATCGAGAGCGTCAAGCGGCGCAGCGCCACGAGAGGAAGAAAGCCGACCGCTAACTCGGGGGACGTGGGGGTCCTGCGCGAGTACAACGATCGGCTTGTAGCCAAACTCGAGACGAAGGTCGCGCAACTCCAGTCGTGCAACCACGCACTGGAGAATGCAATCGAACTACTCACCGACGAAGTCGCGGTCAAAGACACGCTCATCGTGCGGCTATCAAAAGAGCTGGACCGCTACTCCAAGTAGTCTTTCAGGCGACTCGAGCGCGACGGGTGCCTCAGTTTGCAGAGCGTCTTGGACTCGATCTGCCGGATGCGCTCACGTGTGACCCCGAATTCACGCCCAACCTCTTCAAGCGTGCGCGGGTGGCCGTCATCGAGCCCGAAGCGCAGTTCGATGACCTTGCGCTCGCGCTCGGAGAGCGAATCGAGGACCTTGCCGAGCTGCTCCTGCAACATCGAGAAGCTTGCGGCCTCAGGTGGAACGACCGCGTCGGAGTCCTCGATGAAGTCGCCGAGCTGGCTGTCTTCCTCTTCGCCGATCGGCGTCTCGAGTGATACCGGCTCCTGCGAGATCTTGAGGATTTCGCGGACGCGCTCCGCGGTCATCTCCATGCGCTCGCCAATCTCCTCGGGCAGCGGCTCTCGGCCGAGTTCCTGCAGCAGTTGGCGCTGAACGCGAATGAGCTTGTTGATGGTCTCAACCATATGTACAGGGATGCGGATCGTGCGCGCCTGGTCGGCGATGGCACGGGTGATCGCCTGGCGGATCCACCACGTTGCATACGTGGAGAACTTGAAGCCCTTGGTGTAGTCGAACTTCTCAACGGCGCGGATGAGGCCGAGGTTGCCCTCCTGGATGAGGTCCAGGAAGAGCATCCCGCGTCCCACGTACCGCTTCGCTATGGAGACGACGAGACGGAGGTTTGCTTCGACGAGCTGCTTCTTTGCGTTGAGGCCGATAGCCTCGGTGCGGTCCAGCTTGCGGCGCGTCGGCTTGTCGATCTTCTCACCAGCGGTCGCAGCCGCCTCTATGATCGCCATGGCCTCCTCGCCTGCTTCGATCTGCTTGGCGAGGAACACTTCCTGTCGGGCGGTGAGAAGATGGACCTTGCCGATCTCCTTCAAGTACATGCGAACCGGGTCGCTCGTGAGTGGCGCAGACATATGCGAGTCGGTGCGGCGCTTCGGCTTGCGCTTCGGCTTCGCAGCGGGCTTGGCCGTCTCGGCCACAACCTCGGCAACTTCTGCGGGAATCTCCTCGACGTGCTCGTCCGGTATTTCGCCAACATCGGTAAGCGCGTCATCGTCGGCGGGGATGGTCACCGAGTCGTCGATGATGTCGATGCCGCTTTTCACGAAGAAGCTGTAGACGTTGTCGGACTGCACCTCGGTGAGCTCGATGTCGCTCAGAGCGCCCTGGATCTCCACTTCGGTGAGGTTGCCCTTGGCCTTGCCCATCTTGGCAAGGGTCTGGACGGCCGCGAGCTCAAGCTCCGGAACGATCTTGCCGGTGCCGGCCGCGACCTTCGTCTTGGCGGGTGCCTTCTCGGCCGCCGGTGCCTTCGGCTTCGCGGCGGGCTTCTCCGCAGCAGGTGCCTTCGGCTTCGCGGGTGCCTTCTCGGCGGCACCTGCCTTCGGCTTCGCGGGTGCCTTCTCGGCCGCAGGCTTCGCCACCGGCTTTGCCGCGGGAGTCGCTTTTGTGGTCTTGGCAGTGGCGTCCGAGTCTGTCTTCTTGGGTGCTGGGCTCACGCAGTCACTCCGCCTTCACATCTGATGGGGACGCGGCAGACACTCGCAGCTCGTTTCGACGGCGCTGCAACTCCGCGATCTCCCGAAATAGTCCGTCATACACTTCTCGGTCCCGAGACGCGTCAAGCGCTCTGAGTCCGGCTTTCTTAGTTAAGATTAGACGCTCGAGGGCTAAATCCTTGAGCCGGACGGCAATTTCTCCAAACGCGTATTCTATCTGTTCCACGTCCGGGGCGTCTACCAACCACCCTGAAAGAGATTCTGCGAGGTTTCTGTCCTTCGCTGCCACCGCTTCGTAGAGTTCTCGACCGGCGAGTTCACCTGCTTCGAGTACGTACCCAAGAAGCCGCCGCCGCTCCGCATCCAAGACGAACTCCTCAGAAAGCAATTTCCGTGCCTCGGCGCGCATCCGTGGCGCCTGGGCGACCGTGCGAATGAACTCCCATTCGGCCCTTGATTGCTGATCGTCGATCACCGGCTGCACCGGGGACGTGGGGCCGGAAGCCGGTGTCTCTTCGGGAGCGCTCGGTCGCGCGGTCGCAAGACGCGTGTGTGCAATCGCACGCTGTACCATCTCGATCGGCGTGAGAAGCTTGTCCGCGAGATAGCCTGCGTACTCTTGCGCGAGAATCGAGCCCTTCAACACCGCGAGCGGCTGCACGGCGTCCTGGAGCGCCGCTGACTTGCCTTCCGGCGTGCCGAGGTCGTGTGCCGAGAGGCGCTGGTCGACAACGAACCTGAGTAGCGGCTGCGCACCATCGATGAGCGCGCGCATCTCATCGACGCCGCGCGCGACCACGAAGTCCGCAGGGTCGAGCGCGTCGGGAATGACCGACACCCCAAGCTCCACCCGCGATGCGCCCGCTTCCGGCGTAACGCTCCAGTCAACGAACTCTGCGGCACGGTTGGCGGCCCTGAGGCCGGCCTCGTCGCCGTCGAACAGGTACACGACCTTCTTCGCGAACCGACCGAGGAGCTTCACGTGACGCTCGGTGAGTGCGGTTCCGAGCGTGGCGACGGCAAACCCGATGCCAGCCTCGCCGAGCGCGATGACGTCGGTGTAGCCCTCCACGACGACCGCCGTGCCGCTCGTGACGATCTCGTTGCGGGCGCGGTCGATGCCGTACATGTTCGACGACTTGTGGAAGATCGGCGTTTCTTGCGAGTTGAGGTACTTAGGCTCCCCTGCCCCGATAACACGACCACCGAAGGCGATCGTGCGCCCGTGCAAGTCCGTGATGGGGAACATGATGCGGTTGAAGAAGCGATCTTTGTGTGCGCCGCGTTCAACGGCGAGGGTGATGTTGGCCTCCACGAGTTCATCGCGTGTGAACCCGAGGTTCACAAGGGCCTTCGTGACTTCGTCGCGGCCATTGGGTGCATAGCCGAGATTCCACCGCTTGGCGACGTCGCTGCCGAAGCCGCGCTTCTTGAGGTACTCGCGCGCCTGCTGCGCACCGGGACTCTTGCCGGTAGTGAGATTCTTGTGGAAGTACTCGGCCGCCGCTTCGCACGCGGCAATGAGCCGCTCTTTGCGGCCTGCGGGTATGCCGCCACCTTCTTCGACGATTTCAATGCGGGCGCGGTCGGCAAGACGGCGCACGGCATCGGGGAACTCGAGGTTCTCGGCGCGCATGATGTAGCCGAACGCGTCGCCGCCCAAGCCGCAGCCGAAGCAGTGCCAGAGCTGCGAGCCAGGGTCGATCTTGAACGACGGCGTCTTCTCACCGTGGAAAGGACAGTTGCCCCAGAAGAGGCGGCCTTTCTTCTTCAAGACGAGCGATTCCGAGACAAGCTCGATCAGGTCAGTGGCATCGCGAACGCGACCGACATCTTCTTCGGAAATGCGACCCACAGACCCTCCCCTCTTGCTTGTATGATGCGGCACGCAGGCCGCCACTCTCGGGAAAGACAATGCTCCCGGGCACCAGTTGGCACCCGGGAGCATTCTACCTTACCGCAGTGACGCGAGTACTACGCGCCGTGAATCCTGAGGAAGAGCGGCACGAACACGAGCGACACAACGGTCATGAGCTTGATGAGGATGTTCATGGACGGACCGGACGTGTCCTTGAACGGGTCGCCGACGGTGTCGCCAACGACGGCGGCCTTGTGCGCATCGCTGCCCTTGCCACCGTGCGCGCCACCCTCGATGTACTTCTTGGCGTTGTCCCATGCGCCACCTGCGTTGGCCATGAAGACGGCCATCAGGAAGCCGGTGACGAGCGCGCCGGCGAGCAAACCAGCGAGGAGCGACAGGTCGACGATGCCGACAACGATTGGGACAGCAACGGCGATGAGACCCGGAACGACCATCTCTCTGAGAGCACCTTTGGTGGAGATGTCGACACACGCGGCGTAGTCGGGACGGCCGGTGCCCTCCATGATGCCGGGAATCTCGCGGAACTGGCGGCGGACTTCACCGATCATGGCGAAGGCCGCGCGACCGACAGCGCTCATGGTGAGTGCGCCGAAGAGGAACGGGAGCATACCGCCGAGGAAGAGGCCGGTGATCACGTACGGGTTCTCGAGCGACATATCAATCTTGAGTCCGCCCAGAGCAAGCGACTGGCGGAATGCGACGAAGAGCGCGAGGGCGGTGAGTCCGGCCGAACCGATCGCGAAGCCCTTGGCGATCGCGGCGGTCGTGTTACCGACGCTGTCGAGCGAGTCCGTGATCGAGCGGATGTCTGTGCCCATATGGGCCATCTCGGCGATACCGCCAGCGTTGTCGGCCACAGGACCGTACGCATCGACGCCGACCGTGATGGCAGTGATGGAGAGCATGCCGAGCGCCGCAAGGGCGATGCCGTAGATTCCGGAGAGGTTGTTGTCCGGGACGGCCATGTTGCCCATGACGTAGCTGCCGATGATGCCGGCGCCGACCACGAGGATCGGAAGTGCGGTCGACATCATACCTGTGCTGAGACCAGCGATGATGTTGGTCGCGGCACCGGTCTCGGACGCTTCTGCGATCTTCCGAACGGGACCGTAGTGATCGGAGCAGAAATACTCCGTGATCTTGCCGATAGCGATACCGGCAGCGAGACCGATGACGACTGAGCCGAAGAACCACAGGCGCGCGGGATCCGCTTCGACGCGCGTGCTCCAGTGGTAGAACAAGAAGAACATCGCGACGATCTCAAGCCCGGCGGCAACGTACGTCCCCCGGTTGAGCGCGTTGTGCAGGTTGTCGCCCTCTTTGGCGCGGACGGCGAACAGCCCGACGATCGATGTGATGATGCCGAAGCCGGCGATGAGCAGCGGTGCAACGATGCCGTACTGCAGGTCGAGCGTGCGTGCGCCGCCAGCCGTGTACCACAGGCTGATGGCGAGAACCATCGGTGCAAGGATCGAACCGACGTAGCTTTCGAAAAGGTCGGCACCCATGCCGGCGACGTCGCCGACGTTGTCGCCGACGTTGTCCGCGATGACGGCCGGGTTACGCGGATCGTCTTCGGGGATTCCGGCCTCGACCTTGCCGACGAGGTCGGCGCCGACATCAGCGGCCTTGGTGTAGATGCCGCCGCCGACACGCGCGAACAGCGCGATCGAGCTGGCGCCCATCGCGAAGCCGTTGACGATCTCGGAGTTGGCAGCAGGGTTCGCACCCGTGACGAGCATGAAGATCGCCCAGAGGCTCAGCCCGCCGAGGCCGAAGCTGGCCACCGTGAGACCCATCATGAGACCGGAGCGAAACGCCACGTTGAGGGCCTTGGCGATGCCGGAAGTGGCAGCCTGGGCGGTACGCGCATTGGCGCGGGTGGCGATGTACATACCGAAGAAGCCGGCAGCGGCGGAGAGGATACCACCGGTGAGGAAAGCAACGCCAGTAAGCCAGTTCACGGCCAAGCCGAGAACCACGAATACGACCGCCGCAAAGATGATAAGCACGCGATACTCACGCAGGAGAAACGCCATGGCGCCCTCCTGGATCGCCTTGGAGATATCCTGCATTTGCTCGGTACCTGCATCCTGCTTGAGGACCCAGTTGCCGAGGTATGCCGCCACGGCCACACCGATCACTGCAGCAATCGGGGCAAACCAGGCAATCCAGTCAGCCATAAGACGCGCAACTCCCTTCTTATTCATGCACCGGGTTGTGCACTACGCACGAGTGCCACACGGCCCCCTGCGACGCTGCGGTGATTCTATGCGAATGAAGGGCATGCGGCAACAACTGAGCAACACACATGCCCGTGACTGACGGAGACCTACGGTTCCAGCTGCCCCAGCAGCACGCGAATCACGACATGGGCCTCGTGCGCGGCAGCGACCATCACACGCGATGCGTAGAGCGTCAACCCGCTGCGCACGTCGCTTTCCAGGTCGCCCACCAGGTAGACGTTGTCGGCAATCCGCTCGGTCACGATGCGGTTCGCGGAATCGCTGCCGGCAAGCCCGGACACGGTCACCAGCGGCGTATCGGGCAGCTCGGTGGTGCATGTGTTGACGATCATGGCCTTATCACCGGCGGTGTCGACGGCTTCGACGATCACGTCAGCTTCACGCACCAGATCTACGAGAGTATCTGCCGCGACCCGCTCAACCACGACCTTGAGGAGGACCGACGGGTCGATCCTCCGAAGGATGTCCGCAAGCGCCTCAGCCTTAAGCCGCCCGATGTCATCTCGGAAGAACATCTGACGGTTGAGGTTGTCTTCCTCGACGCGGTCGAAATCGACCAGCGTCAGCTCACCCACGCCCGAGCGCACGAGCATTGCAGCGACGTTGCTCCCCAGCCCCCCGCATCCGATGATGGCGACCTTCGCCTGGCGCAAAGCGGATCGCAAGTCTGCTGTGAGCATGCCTAGCCCCCGCCGACGGGTGGGAAAATCGCAAGCCGGTCACCCTCGGCCAGCACGTCGCTCTCCTCGGCGTGACGGCCGTTGACGAAGATGACGCGGGGCTCATCGGGCAGCCCGAGCGACTCGATCACCTGGCCGACCGGAATGCCATCGGGGAACTCGACCGACCGTGAATGGCGACCGGGCATCCCGTCGGGCTGGAACGACGCCAGACTCGCAAACAGTGCCACATCCACGTTCATCGGCCACTCCTTAACGGCTAACCGTGCAGCAGGCGCATCGCGTTACTGCCCCTCGAGTCGGAGCACAGCGCTCGCGCCGGGCGGGGGGGACCACCCGGCGCGAGCTCTGGTCGAACGCGAGCGAGAAGCTACGAGATGCCGAGTGCGGCCGCAGTCTCCGGCACGAAAGCAAATACGGAATCGAGATCCTCGTCGCTCACGGTGAACACGGCATTGTGCGGAGGCAGCGGAACCGTCTTAAAGAATCCCGGGAGCCTGTCGTCAGCAGCTGTGAAGCCCGCATGCGTGTTGAACAGCCGCTCGTACGTGAGCGTCTCCTTGCCGAGACCCATGAGCGCATCCGCATCCCACGTCTCGCCCGTGTGCGCCGAAACCATGTCGCCAATCGCGGCGAAGGCCTCGGGAATGTCGAGAACGGGGAATGCTACGAAGATGCAGAGGCCCATCGCGTCGAGCATCGCGGTCGCGATCTGGAGGCCCTGTGACAGCGCCGCCTGACCCTCGGGCTTCAGCGGGTCGACCGTACCACCGACCGCCAGCACATTCGCTGTGATCGCGTAACCGGCCGTGTGATCCGCGCCCTGCGTGGACGTCGCGTATGTGACGCCGATGCCCATGATCGGACGCGGGTCATACGCCGGCAGCGCCTGGTGCTTCACGACTGGAATGTGCTCCACACCGAATGCCTTGCCCGTGACCTCGGCTCCCTGACCGAGAGTCTTGCCGACCTCGGTGCCCTGGCCGATCTCCTTGATAGCCGCCAGAGCCGCAGCGCCATCACCGAACGCGATCTTGCCGGAATCCATGTACACGGCAAGCGTGGCGCCCATCTCGATCGTGTCGAGACCGAGGTCGCTGCATTCGCGGTCGATAAGGCCGATCACGTCAAGATCGTCGATGCCGCAGTCAGCGCCGATGGACCAGACGTTCTCGTACTCCATGCCCTTCGTGACGTACGTGCCGTCTTTGTCGACCCAGTAGCGCGAGCACTGGATAACGCAGCCTGTGTGGCAGCCATGCTTGACGTTGCCGCCGCGGGCCAGCGTCGTCTCACGCATGGTCTCGCCCGAGATCTTCTCGACGCCCTCGAAACGACCGTCCGAGAAGTTACGGGTCGGATATCCGCCGGCCTCGTTGATGACGTTGGCAAGAACGTTCGTACCGTACGTCGGCAGGCCCTGACCGGACACCGGATGCGTCGTGAGAGCATTCGCGAAGGTCTTCATGGCAGCCTGGAAAGCGTCCTTGTCCGCGTGCTCGAGATACGGCAGTCCCTTGTCGCTCACAACGATAGCCTTGAGGCCCTTGGTGCCCATGACTGCACCCAGACCGCCACGACCCGCGAAGCGGTTCGGGTAGCCCTTGGGATCCGATACCGCAATACCCGCGGCCTTAAGGCCCATCTCACCGGCGGGGCCGGTCGTGATGGTCGCATAGTGGTCGTCGGCGGGACGCGTCGCCTTGATCGCGTCGGCGAGCGGGTAGTTGGCCATACCGGCCCATGCGTCGACTCTCTCGAGCTTCGCGGACTTGTCGGCCTCGATGACGAGCATGTAGCGGGCAGCCGGATCGGCAGCCTTGCCCTCGACGATGATACCTGCGATACCGAGCTTGCCAAGCGCATGTGCGGCCTGGCCGCCGGCGTTCGACTCTTTGAGACCACCGGTGAGTGGGCTCTTCGCGCCAACAGACAGGCGACCGCCGTTGGGGGTGTTCGTTCCGCCGAGGAAACCAGGTGCGAAGACCAACTTGTTCTCTGCGCCGAGCGGGTCGGCCATGGCCGGCACTTCGGTGAACACCAGTGCGGATGTGAGGGCCCGGCCGCCGTACTTCGCCCACTTCTCGGGAAGTGGCTCTGTCTTGATGGAAAGGTCAGACATATTCACACGCATCAGTTCACGCATCTGGTACCCCCTAGTCTCGGGCGTGGCAAAGCCCTGCATCGCAGGGCGCGTCCACCATTTACCGGTACAGACCGGAGCAGTCGGTCTTCAATGTGGTTACCCGTTGTGAACCGTTCCTCACGCGGGAAATATGCAAAATCTGCCGGACGGCGTTACGAAGTGCTGTGAGGTGACTTCCCGCGATGCCTCAGGGTGAGCGCAGAGCCCGGTACCCGTGCACAACGCCCGACGTCAGCGCGACGGTGAGAACCGCCGCCGCGAGCGCCACCAGGATGGTCGCCCGCTCCCCCAGCAGGAACATCACCGGACCAAGCACGAGCGGATGCAGAACGTACACGCCAAGAGACACTGAGCCGAGCCGGGCGAGGCGCACGAGCAGCCCGCCGGGCTCACGTCCGCCGCGCACCGCCAAAACGAGTGCGGCCCAACCCCCGACGGCACCGGCGAGGTATGTCATCCAGGACAGCCAGGTGAATCCGGTGCTCTCCCGAATGAGCGTCGACGCGCCCGCAGCGAGCGTAGAGGCCACGAGCAACGCGACCCACAACCACCGGCGATGCGGCGACGTTCGCCGCGCGATCGGCTCGCGAGAGACCCGAAGGCCGAACCAGTACGATGCGAGATAGAGCGGCACTGTGGCCCAGAGCGTTCCTCGGCCTAACGCGAGCACGCTCATCGGATGCGGGAACATCACGTAGGCGATCCCGGCGATCGCGACATACACGCCGATGCCTGCGTAGAAGGGCGCCCAGGACGTGGTGCGTCCGTCGAGCCACGTTGCGATGACGGTTGTGACGAGCAGGACCGGCAGGAACCACAGCGCCCCACCTCCGAACAGAATCGCAAGGGTCCAGGCGGTCGGCTCGGCCGCCACCGGCAGCTTCACCCCAAGCGCACGCACTACGAACGGCGCGAGCGCGTAGACGGGTGCCCACACCACCCAGGGCAGGAGCAGCTGTCGCGTTCGGCGTCGCACGAACGCCCGCTTGTCAACGATCGGCTTGCGTCCGGAGATGTACCCCGTGACCGCAGCGAAGGCCGCGACCGTGCCGTAGCAGGTGCCGTAGAGGAAGGCGGCGGTAAGGTCCCCTGCCCGCATCGGCCACAGGAGCGCGTGGTTGAACACCACGAGCGCGATCGCTGTGCCCTTGACGAGATCGAGCCAGAGCAGGCGGCCGAGGCCGACCGTGTCTCCGACCACGGCGGTGTCTAGACTCGCCATCGGGTCGGGATGAATAGCTGCTCGTAGGTCCGGATCGCGAAGCGGTCGGTCATTCCCGCGACATAGTCGACGACGCGCTGCGGTAGCTCCCCGGCAGATGTCGGCCGGAGTTCGTCAGGAAGCTGATCGGGGTTGTCCAGGTAGTAACCGAAAAGCGCCTTCACGAGCTCAAAGGCCTTCGGATCCTCACCCTTCGCATCCATGGAGAAGTACACGTTGTCGAAGAGGAACGCCCGCAGCGCCAGCATCGCGTCTTCGATCTCCGGCTCCATGCAGATCCGGTCGGCATTCTCACTCGCACGCACCATGGATTGCACGAGCGTCGTGATACGCGCGCCGTGGTGCGGGCCAAGAACGTCGAGCAGTTCGCGCGGGATCTCGGCTTCGTCGAGCACACCGGCCCGCATGGCATCGTCGATGTCGTGGTTCACGTATCCGATCCGGTCCGACGTCCTGGCGATCTGCGCTTCAAGGGTAGCGGGAAGATCGTCGCCGGTGTGATGCCGGATGCCGTCGCGGACCTCCCACGTGAGATTGAGCCCGTGACCGTCGTACTCAAGCACCTCGACGACTCTGAGCGACTGCACGTTGTGCTCGTAACATGGGACGAGCGCGGGGTACTGCGGCGCTATCTCGACGAGGCACTCGGTAAGCGCAGCCTCTCCGGTGTGGCCGAAGGGCGTGTGGCCGAGGTCGTGGCCGAGCGCAATCGCCTCGGTGAGGTCCTCGTTGAGCCGGAGCGCACGGGCGATCGAGCGGGCGATCTGCGCGACCTCGAGCGTGTGTGTGAGGCGCGTTCGGTAGTGGTCGCCCTCGGGCGCGAGAAACACCTGCGTCTTGTGCGACAGGCGACGGAACGCCTTGCAGTGGATGATGCGGTCGCGGTCTCGCTGGAACTCTGTCCGCAGAGGGTCGAGTTCGAGCGGTCGCACGCGTCCGCGTGTCGCATCCGAGAACGAAGCCCGTGCTGAGAGACGCGTTCTCTCCTCGGCCTCTGCAAGCTCTCTTGTGAGTATCCCGTCGTTCAAACCCACACCCCTGTCAGAGTAAAAAGAACAGTCCCGCGCCCGCAAGCACGCAGCCAAGAACGGTTCCGGCGATCCACGGACGCCGGCTCCCCCACCCACGCGCGACCGACACACCCGCAACTGACCCGATGAGCGCGCCCGGAACCGTTCTGATGAGGATGGCTACCGCGTCGGCAAAGAGCACGACGACCGCCTCGGCAGGAGGAACACCCTGGAACACCGCGAGCAGCCACCACACACCGAACAGCGATCCGAGCGACGCGAAGAACGCAACCAGCACCGGCTGCCACCATGGACGTTCGCGCTTTGACTGACCTTGAATCAACGGCGACTGAGCCCGCTGATACAGCCTCGTGCTGCGCGCCGCCATTGCGCCCCCTGAGCGTAAGTGTGCCTCCGTATGAAGTATCACCGGAGGCACACCGAAACGCTAGAGATGTTGTGAGGGTTTACCTGTTATCCGACGCTTTCGCCTTCTCGGCCAGAGTCGCCTGCGCCGCGGCAAGTCGCGCGAGCGGAATCCGGTACGGCGAACAGCTCACGTAGTCGAGACCGATACCGTGGAAGACCTTCACGCTTTCGGGGTCGCCGCCGTGCTCGCCGCAGACACCAAGCTTGATGCCGGGATTGACCGAGCGGCCCTTCTCACAACCGATGCGCACGAGCTCCGCGACGCCTGAATCGACCGTCTCGAACGGGTTGCGTACGAGCACCTTGCGCTCCAGGTACCGCGGCAGGAACTTGGATTCGATGTCGTCGCGGGAGAACCCGAAGGTCGTCTGCGTAAGGTCGTTGGTGCCGAAGCTGAAGAAGTCGGCAACGGTGCCGATCTCGTCGGCGGTGATCGCTGCACGCGGGAGTTCGATCATGGTGCCGATCGGGATGGTGAGTTCCACACCGGTCGCTGCGATGACCTCGGCTATGACCTTCTCGCTCTCGGCGCGCAGCGTGTCGAGTTCCGCCTTGACGCTCACAAGCGGAATCATGATCTCAGGGCGCGGGTTCTTGCCCTCGGTGATGAGCTGGGCGGTCGCCCGCGCGATGGCGCGGACTTGCATCGCGTAAATCTCGGGGAACATGATGCCGAGACGGCAGCCGCGCAGTCCAAGCATCGGGTTGGCCTCGGCCATGCCGTCGATCTGAACGAGCAGGCGGCGGCGGGCAGCCAGATCCGCGGCGGGCACACCGGCGCACTCCGCGCGCACGATCTCGATCTCGAGTTCGCGCGGGCTGTCGAGGAACTCATGGAGTGGCGGGTCGAGCAGGCGCACCGTGACCGGCAGCCCGTCCATGGCCGCAAGGATTCCGAGGTAGTCCTCAACCTGAACGTCGAGAAGCTGCTTGAGCGCGGTTGCACGCTCGGAAGAGCCGTCTACGGCAAGGATCATCGACTGGACGATGTCTTTACGATCGCCGAGGAACATGTGCTCCGTGCGGCACAGGCCGATGCCGGCTGCGCCGAACTTGCGGCCGAGCGCGGCGTCATCAGGCGTGTCCGCATTCGCGCGAACGCCCATGGTGCGGAACTCATCGGCCCATGACAGAATCGTGTCGAAATCGCCGGAGACTTCCGGCTCAACAAGCTCGACCGCACCGAGAACGACGATGCCGGTCGTACCGTCGATGGAGATGATGTCTCCCTCGTTGAGAACGACTTCGCCGTCGGGTGCGGCGATGCGTGCGACTTTGTGCTCGGAATCTATCTTGAGCATGTCAGCACCGCAGACACAGGGCTTGCCCATGCCACGGGCGACGACGGCCGCATGCGACGTCTTGCCGCCGTGCGATGTGAGGATGCCCTGAGCGGCGACCATGCCGTGCAGGTCGTCGGGCGTGGTCTCCCAGCGTACGAGGATGACCTTGCGGCCCTCTGCGGCGGCTGCCTCGGCGTCGTTAGCGGAGAAGACGACCTCGCCGACTGCTGCGCCCGGGCTTGCGTTCAGGCCCTTGGCGACGACATCGTAGGTGGCCTTCACGTCGAACTGAGGGTGGAGGAGCTGGTCGAGTTGCGCCGGGTCGATGCGGAGCACGGCTTCCTCGCGAAAGATCATGCCCTCGTCGACCATGTCGACCGCAATCTTGAGTGCCGCGCGTGCCGTGCGCTTGCCGATGCGGGTCTGGAGCATCCAGAGCTTGCCCTGCTCGATGGTGAATTCGATATCGCACATGTCGCGGTACGCGGTCTGCAGAATCTCGAAGATGTCGTAGAGCTCCTTGCCCGCCTCCGGGAATACCGCGGGCAGATCGGCAAGCTGCGACGTGTTGCGGATACCGGCCACGACATCTTCACCCTGTGCGTTCGTGAGGAAGTCGCCGTAGTACTCATTGGTGCCATCGGCCGGGTTGCGCGTGAACGCGACGCCAGTTGCCGAGGTCTCGCCCTTGTTGCCGAAGACCATCGACTGAACGTTGACGGCGGTCCCCAGGTCGTCCGGAATCTTCTCCATCTTGCGGTAGTCGATCGCACGGCGGTTGTTCCAGCTCTTGAAGACGGCCTCGATCGAGAGGCGCAGCTGGTCGTCGACTTGCTGCGGGAAGACCACACGCCCGCCAACAGCGAGCATCGGATACTCCTCGGCGCTCACGTTGGTGGCGACGATCTCCTTGAATTCCTCCACGAGCGTGCGCATGTCAGCGGCGTCCAGATCGGTGTCATCCTTGACGCTGCGCGTGAGCTTCATGCTGTTGATGGCGTTCTCGAACTTCTCGCTTTCAACGTCGAGAACGACCTTCGAGAACATCTGGATGAAGCGGCGGTAGCTGTCCCAGGCGAAACGCTCGTTGCCGGTCTGCTGGATGACACCCTGCACCGAGATGTCGTTCAGGCCGAGGTTGAGGATCGTGTCCATCATGCCCGGCATCGAGAACGGTGAGCCGGAACGGACCGAGACGAGGAGCGGATCGGCCGGATCGCCGAGGCTTTTGCCCATCTTGCCTTCGAGTTCCGACACGTAGGTGGCGATGTCCTCGGCAAGTCCTGCGGGAAACGCTGGCGGCGTGGAGTTGTAGTACTCCATGCATGCCTGGCAGCTGATGGTGAAACCAGGAGGGACGGGCAGTCCCATGGTGGCCATCTCGGCAAGGTTCGCGCCTTTGCCGCCGAGGATGAACTTCAGGTCTTTGCTGCCTTCGGTGCGATCGCCTCCGAAAGCGTACACACGCTTGACGTCAGACAACATGCTCTCCCTCACAGCCGGTGACGTTTGTGTGTGCATGATAGCGTATCGGCCCCGTCGGGGCACCAGAAACGGCAGCCATAGTGCGCAAGTGAAGGGCTCAGTCCCGCGTGTGGTATCCCTGCAGGTACGAAGTGATCTCCCGGGCAGTCTCCTCGATCGCCTTTTCGTCCGTACGTATGATGATGCAACCGATCTGGCGCATCACCCCGCGCGCCTCCTCAAGCTCGAGTTCGATCGCCTCGCGGTCCGCATAGCCCGGAACCCATCCCCCGAGTTCGTGCATGCGCACCGTACGGATTTCCATGAGGATGTCGGCCGAGGTGATGAGCCCGAAGACACGCCGCGGATCGAGCTCGAACAACTCGGGCGGAGGCGCCATGCCGGGTGCAAGCGGAACGTTGGCAACGCGGTAGCCCTTGAACGCGAGATACATCGAGAGCGGCGTCTTGCTCGTTCGGGACACGCCGATGAGCACGATGTCCGCCTCGGCAAGGCCCTCGACGTTGCGGCCGTCATCGTGGCGCACCGCGAACTCCATGGCGTCGATCCGGTCGAAATAGTCCTGATCCGTGCGGTGAATCGCCCCCGCCTCGCCGGTCGACTCGAAACCGCTCACATTGCGCAGGAGCTCAACCGCCGGGCCAAGCAAATCGACGGCGTTCGCACCCTTCATGGCGAGCTCGCCCATCTCGGCACGGAGCGCATCATTCACGAAGGTGTAGAAGAAGATGCAATTGGTGCCGCAGTGCTCGCTCACTACCCCACGGAGTTCCTCTGGCGTGCTCACCTTTTGCAGACGTTCGATCCGGAAGGACTCCGCAGCAAACTGCGCCGAGGCCGCGCGGGCAACGGTTTCGCCCGTCTCGCCGAGCGAATCCGACAGAACGTGGATCGTGAGCGTCTTCCTCATCGTTTCCCCGTTATCCTGCCAGCGCGCTGAGGTCTGCAAACTCAGAGAAGACGCTCACAAAACGGTTGAGCAGCTGGAGGCGCATGGTGCGGATGTTCTCGTCCAGGTCCATCACGAGCACACCGTCGAAGAACGCATCGATCGGCGGGCGCAGCTCCGCGAGAACACGGAGCGTACCCGCGTAGTCGCGTCGTGCAAGTGAGTCGGCGGCCGCGCCTTCGGCACGGTTGAGCGCAACAGCAAGAGAGGAATCCTCGGCACCCATGATCGTAACGTCGGCGTCTTGGCCGAGTTCGGGCTTGGCAAGGTTCCGCGCACGGGTGAAGGCGACCGACAGGTCCTCGATCGCGTCTGCCTCGGCACGAACCGCTGTGAGTGCCTCCGCGCGGGCGAGCGCATCGGCAGGATCGTCACCGGCAACAGCGAGCACCGCGGTGACGGTGTCGTACGCGTGACCGCGATCGCGCATCATGCCCTCGAGCCTGCCGAGGATGAACGTCTTGATATCCCTGCCGACTGCGTCGATGTCCATCGTCGGCAACACGTCGCGGTATCCGGCAAGCGCCGCGGAGATGGACTCATCGAGGGTGATCGCGAGGCCTGAGTCGAGCATCATACTGAGGATGCCGATGCCGAAGCGGCGAAGCGCAAACGGGTCGGCCGAACCGGTCGGGGCCTGACCGATCGCGAAGATACCCGCAATCGTATCGAGCTTGTCAGCAGCCGAGACGAGCATCCCCGCAAGCGTACCGGGAGCGCCGTCGCCTGCGAATCTCGGCCGGTAGTGATCGAGAATCGCGTCCGCCACGCCCTCCGACTCGCCTGACGCGAGCGCGTAGTAGCGGCCCATGAGGCCCTGGAGCGACGTGAACTCAACAACCGCGTGCGTGACCAGGTCGGCCTTGCAGAGGTGCGCGGCGCGGACCGCATACGCCTCGACGTCCGAACCGGCGTCTGCCTGCACGGCAAGCGCGCGAGTCAGGGCCTCGATGCGCTCGACCTTGTTGCCGAGCGAGCCGAGCTTCTCCTGGAAGACGATGCGCGAGAGCCGGTCCACGTACGCCTCGAGTGGGTGCTTCAGGTCCTCGTTGTAGAAGAACGCCGCGTCGGAGAGACGGGCGCGGATGACGCGCTCGTGACCCGCGACGATCGCCTCGGTCCGGGTCGGGTCTCCGTTGTGCACGACGATGAAGTGCGGCGCGAGGGTGCCGTCCGCGTTCTCCACCGGGAAGTACCGCTGGTGCGATTCCATGGCCTCTTCGAGCACTTCGCGCGGAACGGCGAGGAACGCTTCGTCGAAATGCCCGACACCGACCGTCGGCCACTCGACGAGGTTCACAACCTCGGCGAACGTCTTCTCGGGAATGACCGCACGTGCACCGTGGGTGGTGCCGGCGGCCTCGACTGCATTGCGAATGGCGGCGGAGCGCACGTCGGAGTCAGCGAGGACCATGACGCTCGTGAGCGACTCGAGGTACGCACCGGCGGTCGGGATCTCTACCGGGCCGCCTAGGAAGCGATGCCCCATGCTCGTGCGGCCTGCTTTCACACCGGCGAACTCGACCTCGACGAGCTCATTGCCGAGAAGCGCGACAATCCAACGCACCGGGCGGATGAAGCGCTCGGTGCCGCTTCCCCACCGCATGCCCTTCGGCCAGTCTAGGCCGCTCGCGAGGTCGCCGAGCATCGCCGGCAGCACCTCAAGCGCCGCGCGGCCCTTCTGCTCAACGATCGCGAAGATGTAGGCGCCGCCGCCGGTCTCTTCGGTTGTCAGGTCGGCGATGGTGACGCCCTTGCCCCGCGCGAAGCCTTCCGCGGCCTTCGTGGGGTTGCCATCGGCATCGAAGGCAGCTTTCACCGCGGGGCCCTTGTGACGGAGCGTCACATCGGCCTGGCGGTCCGAAAGGTCTTGCACGATGAGTGTGAGACGGCGTGGAGCACCGTACACGGCGATGCTGCCGTACGTGAAGTGCGCGTCGTTGAGCGCCTTCTCGGCACGTTCCTTCAGTTGCGTGACTGCGGCGTAGAGCGGCGCGGACGGGATCTCTTCGGCGCCGATCTCGAATACGAGGTCGCGGCTCACTAGGCATCACCGCCTTCCGTCACGAGTGCGTAGTAGGCTTCGCAGCACGCTTTCGCGAGCGCGCGGACACGCAGGATGTAGCCGGTGCGTTCGGTCACGGCAATCGCCCCGCGAGCGTCGAGCATGTTAAACGCGTGGGAGCACTTGAGCACGAAGTCGTAGGCAGGAAGCACGAGACCGGCTTCGAGCGTGCGCTTGCACTCTGCCTCATACGTGTTGAAGAGGTCGAGGAACATGTCTACGTCGGCAACCTCGAAGTTGTACGCCGAGTACTGCTGCTCGTTGCGCAGAAAGACGTCGCCGTAGGTGAACGTGAGGCCGTCGGGACCCTCGGACCAGATGAGGTCGTAGACACTATTGACGCCCTGGATGTACATAGCGAGACGCTCGAGACCGTACGTGATCTCAGCGGGAACCGGACGGCACTCCATGCCGCCGACTTGCTGGAAGTACGTGAACTGCGTGACTTCCATGCCGTTGAGCCACACTTCCCAGCCGAGGCCCCACGCGCCGAGCGTGGGCGACTCCCAGTCGTCTTCAACGAGACGCATGTCGTGCTCGGCGGGTTCGATTCCCATGGCGCGAAGCGAGTCGAAGTACAAGTCGAGCACGTTGTCCGGGCTCGGCTTGAGGATGACCTGGAACTGGTAGTAGTGCTGCAGACGGTTCGGGTTCTCGCCATAGCGGCCGTCGGTCGGGCGGCGGCTCGGTTGCACGTACGCAGTGCGCCACGCATCCGGCCCCAGGGCACGGAGGGTCGTTGCAGGATGGAACGTGCCCGCCCCGACCTCCATGTCGTACGGCTGCAAAACAACGCAGCCCTGATCGGCCCAGAAGCGTGAGAGCGCCAGGATCATGTCCTGGAACGTGAGTGCTGCCATAAGACGAAGCCCCTCAACTCGAAATCGGTCAGAACCGACCGTAGCAACCGTGGCAGTAAGTGTACATCAGGGTGTGCGCCTCTCACGCACGAGCGCTCGATCCAACGCATCGTCAAAGGTAAGCACATCCACGCCGTCGGAACGGAATCGCGCGAGCAGTAGCGCGTCAACATACCCGAGCGCTGGTCGCGCTGCAGCAATTGCGAGAGCGGCGGACGCAACACTCCCTATCGCGAATCGCTCCGACGCGCAGAGCGCGCCAACGGCTGCCGCCCCGCACGACTGCGATGTCCCATACCTGCGCTTCAGAACCTGCAGCGTCTCGAGAATCACGGCTTCCGTGACCAGGATCGGCCCGAGGTCCTTGAGGCGAACGAGCTCATAGAGGGTCACAGCTCCCTCGTGATGACAGTCCGCCTCTTGGAGAAGAGCGACGAGCCAACTCGTGTCGGCCAGTTGCATCAGAGGTCCGCCTCGTCGTCATCGGGTTCGTACGGCACGAGTTCACCGTCGCGAAGGATGAAGCTGCCGCCCGGCCCCACCATGTACGGTCCCCCGAAGTGCTTCTCCTTCTCGGCCCACTCAGCCATGATACCGTCCGCAACCAACTCATCGTCGCTCTTGTCACTGAGCGGCACCGGGGAGCTCACCCGCGCTACCTCGGCGATGATCTCCTGGAGCGTCGGCTGCCGGCGGACGGTCACGTAGTCCGCAGTGGTCTCGAAAACGAGCGTGTCACCCTTGCCGACGCCGAGCGCCTCGCGGATCTCGGCGGGAATGGTGATCTGCCCCTTCGAGGTGATCTTCGCGTTCGCGTGCATCTCGCTCTCCTTACTTGCGTGTGCTCGCCTTACCGCCGACGCTTCGCCTTACCACAAACGTTACGCCTTACCTCTGACATGTCAATCCGAGTCGGTGCCCACTACCCCTCGCGCGTGTACGCGTCGAGCGCTTTCATGCGCGCGGGCACGTGGTAGCCCACGAACCCCTTCACCAGGATGAGCGCATCGTGCGTGAGGTCGGCGGGCACGCCAAGACCTGCCACATCGGCCAGTTTCGCGCCGAGGAGCGCCTGGAGCACGACCGGCACGTCCGGAGCGGTCCGCACGACCGAGGAGTCCTGCCCGGCACAATCAGGGCACAAGATGCCCCCGGCCGAGAGCGAGAATCGTGTGTCCTCGGGGTTGCACGCCGCCGCACAGCACGCGCACGCCGTGAGTGCGGGCCGGTAGCCGTGCATGGCCATCCCCTTCACGAGGAACGCCGTCACCAGCAACGGCAAATCGGCGATCGCGGCTGTCTCGAGCACGTCGAGCGTCGTCGTGGCGAGCGCGAAGATGCGCGACTCCGCCTGGCACTCCACGGACATCTTGTCGAGGAAGTCAGCAACGACCGCAGCAGCTCGGAGGCGATCGTAGTCACTGCGAAGCGCATCGTGGCTCGTGACCAGCTCGGCTTCGGTGACGATCTCGAGCGAGCGGCCCGGCGACAGCATGAGGTCCGCTATCGAGTACGGCTCCAAGCGGGAACCGACGCGCGATTTCGTCTTGCGCGCGCCTTTGGCGACCGCGCGGATCTGGCAGCCGTCCTCGGCAAGCAACGTGATGATGAGGTCGGACTCTCCAAGCTTCGTCTTCCGAAGCGCAAGCGCCCGTACGCGGTACGAAACGGCCACGAACCTACGCGCCGCTCCGGGCATCGAACGCCTCGAGGATCTCGATTCCCGAGGAGGTCCCGATGCGGGTCGCCCCGGCCGAGATCATCGCAAGCGCGGTGTCGAGATCGCGAATGCCGCCTGCCGCCTTCACACCGATGTTCGGGCCGACGGTCGTGCGCATGAGCGTCACGTCTTCAACCGAGGCGCCGCGAGGGCCGAAACCGGTGGAAGTCTTCACGAAATTCGCGCCGGCGTCCACCGCTATGCGGCTCGCTCGCACGATCTGCTCGTCGTCGAGGTAGCCCGTCTCAAGGATGACCTTCACGATGGCCTCGCCGCTCGACGCGTCACGAACAGCGGCAACAACCGCGGCGATGTCGTCTTTCACGAACCGATCCTCGTTCTCCATGAGCGCGGCCACGTTCATGACCATGTCGACTTCCTGGCAGCCGAGCGACACGAGGTGGACTGCCTCCTCGGCCTTGCTCTCCGTCATGGAGTAGCCGAGCGGGAAACCACACACCGAGCAGACCTTGGTACTCGTGCCGGCGAGAAGCTGCGACGTCACAGGCACGAGGAACGGCGAGACGCAAAGCGACGCGAAGTCGAGACGGGCGCTTCCCTCGATCCAGGTAGCCGCAGCCTTGAAGCCGACGGTCGGCTTGAGCAGCGTCTGGTCTATGGCGCTCGCTAGCGCCGCGCGATCGATGTCCATTACTGCAGCCCCTCTCCATACCCGAACCGCTTGATCTGTGATGCGTCCCGGCGCCAGTCCTTCTTCACCTTCACCCGTAAGTCGAGGTAGACTTTCGTGCCGAGAAGGCGCTCGAGATCGACCCGGGCATCGGTACCGATCTTGCGGATCATGTCTCCGCCCTTACCGATGATGATGCCCTTCTGCGACTCACGCTCAACGTAGATGAGCGCCATGATCGTGGTGGTGTCGCTGTTCTTCTCACGCGTCATGTCCTCGATCGACACGCCGATGGCATGCGGAACCTCATCGCGCGTGTTGTGCAGAATCCGCTCGCGAATGAACTCGGCGAGCATGACCTCGATCGGTTGGTCGGTCGGCATGTCGCGCGGGAAGTACCGCGGACCATCCGGCAGGTGGCGCTTCACGGCGTCGATAACGCCCTCAAGGTTGAAACTCTCCCGCGCCGAGCAGACAACGACCTCGTCGAACTTCATGAGTCCGCCTGCGACCGCGAGTTGCTTCTCAACTTCCGACGGCTTCGCGATGTCCGCTTTCGTGAGGATGAGCACGTGAGCGGCTCTCGCCTCGGCGACGCGATGCGCGACCCAACGGTCGCCGGGGCCGATCTGTGCCGATGCGTCGATGACGAGGCACGCAACGTCGACATCCGAGAGCGCCTTGATGCTGGAGCGGTTGAGCTCCTCACCAAGGGTGTCCTCGGGCTTGTGGATGCCAGGGGTGTCAACGAACACGATCTGCGCGTCTTCCTGGTCGACGATGGCGCGCAGGCGGTGACGCGTCGTTTGCGGCGTGTTGGACACGATGGCGACCTTCGCGCCCACAAGTGCGTTCACGAGCGTGGACTTACCGGCGTTCGGTCGTCCTATGAGCGCAACAAAGCCGCTCTTCACGACCTCGTATGCCGGTGCGGTCATTCTTCGTCCTCGTTGTCATCCTGGTCGAGATAACCGCGAACGAACGCCTCGGGCAAAAGCATGTCGAGCGTGGTGACCTCAACCGCGTCACTGCGTCCGCCCATGATCACGCGCATCTCGGGATTGAACTCGGCAAGGAACTGGCGGCAGGCGCCGCACGGGACTGTTGGGGCGTCGGAATCGCCGACGACCGCAATGGCGTCGAAGTCACGGTAACCTGCGGCGACTGCGGCCATGGCCGCGCCCCGCTCGGCGCAGATCGTGGAACCGAATGCGGCGTTCTCAACGTTCACGCCCTGGAAGATCTCTCCACCTGCGAAGATCGCAGCACCCACCTGGAAGTCTGAGTACGGTGCGTACGCCTTCGGGCGGATCTCACGCGCGAACGCAAGCAGTGCCAGGTCTGGCTGCGTGATACCCTCACTCATCGTCGGCCCCTTTCTGAAGCGTTGTTGCGGGCTCCACGAGCACCCGTCGTATGCGATTGCTTTCCACGTCCTCCACGGTGATGAGCAGGCCCTCCACCTCGAGCGTCTCCCCCGCCTCCGGGATGTGTCCGATGAGTTCAACGAACAATCCACCGACCGAGTCGGCTTCCAGGTCCACGTCGGTGCCGAACACGGCATTCAGGTCGTCGATCGGCGTGCGGCCGTCCACCCGATAACATCCGTCACCGAGATCGACCATCATGGTCTCTTCTGTATCGTACTCGTCGAAGATTTCGCCGACGATCTCCTCGAGCAGGTCCTCGATCGTCACGAGACCGGCGGTCCCGCCGTACTCGTCGGCCACGATCGCGATGTGCGTCTTGGTACGCATCTCGATGAGTAGCTCTTCGACCAGCTTGGTCTCCGGCACGAAAAAAGGCTCGCGCGCAATGCCTGAAAGCGGCAGTTCGCACGTGCCACGGCCGAGGCACAACAGCAGGTCTTTCGCGTAGAGCACGCCGAGGATGTCGTCGACGGTGTCGTGGTAGACCGGCAGCCGGGAGACACCCGATTCCTCGATAGCCGCAAGCGCCTCGGCAACCGTTGCCGTGTCTTCGAGGCACACCATGTCGGTCCGGGGCACCATGACCTCGCGTACGATCTTGCTCGCGAAGTCCGCGACCGCGTCGATGATAGCGTCCTCGGCCTCTTCGCGGGCGGCATCCTCGTCGTCGGAGCACGAACCGCTGCGAACCTCGTCGGCTGTCACCCACGCGTTTCCGACGGGCTCCTCGGCAACGAGACCGACGATCCACGTCCACACCGCCGCCAGCGTGCGCGCAACGGGGTACGCCACCGAGATGATTGGCCGTGCGAACGGTGCGGAAGCGAGTGCGACGCGCTCGGGATTGTGAACGGCGAGCGTGCGAGGAAGCGCCTCGCCGAAGACGAACACGATGAGCGTACCGATGACGCCGCCAACGAGGAGCGTCATCCACTCGTGCGGCATCGGTGCGAGCGCGAGAAGTACCCAAGCGACGCTCACGGAACTGCCGCCGTACGCAAGTGCGCGCACGAGCGCGGCACCACCCACGAGGTGACCCTCGCGGTCGGAGAGCGCGTCGAGTTCTATGGCTCCGCGGCGCTCAGATTCCAGCAGCCGCCGTGCGCGGCCCCGCGCGATGCGTGGAACGGCGACTTCGGCTGCAGAGAGAATGCCAAGCGCCCCGCAGAGCACCAGTAGTACGACGATCTCGGAAACGAGAATGAATGCAATCATCAGGTGTGGCTCAAGACCCTCCTTGGCGGACTACAACCAGAATAGCTGAAAGATGCCGGTCGTGATGAGGAACCCAAGCGCGGCACCGGCGAAGACCTGCCACGGGGTGTGCGTTCCGGACTCCACGCGGCTCTGCGCGACGAGCGCGGCTATGAAGAGCCCGATGATGCCGGCACCGGCGCTGCCAGTGATGTACGCGATCGCGGCCGCACCCGAGACGGCGAGCGCCGTGTGCCCCGACGGCCATCCGCCGTGGAGCCACGTGCCACCCTCACGATTGAAGGCCTTCGCCACGATCACGCCGATCGCCGTGAGCACGAGCGCGACGACCGTGATGTGCGCCGGCGTCTGTCGCACGCGCACGAGCAACTGGGTGGTGGCGCTCGTGATGCGACCGAAGAACACCACATAGCCAACGACTACGGCGCAGATCGAGCTCACAAGCACCGCACCGGCTGCGACGTCCTTGCCGATCTTGGCGACGGGGTCAAAACTCTGTGTCGCGATGTCGATCGTTGCCTCGACAGCGGTGTTCACGAGTTCGGTGCCGATGACGAACGCGATTGTGAGCATGAGCACGAGGAACTCGATACGAGTGACGTGGAAGAAGAGTGCCGCAACGAGCACGACGACGGCCGCAGTCACGTGGATGCGCATGTTGCGCTGTGTCCTGAGCGCGTACACGATCCCGTCGATCGCGTGGTTGAAGCTCCAGACAATGGAGCGGCTACGCATCGCGCTACTCGGCCGAGTAGGCGTCGAGTACGACTACCTCGCGGGCCTGCATCGCAGCGGCGTCCTCATCGGCCTCGTGATCGTAGCCGAGGAGATGCAAGATGCCGTGTACGAGGAGCAGATTGAGCTCCGATTCGATCGTCGTACCAAGCTCGGCCGCCTGACGCTCGGCCACAGCCGGAGCGATGATGACGTCGCCGAGCATGATCGGCTCGTCACCAACGGACACGCAGGGGTCGTCGCAGCCGAACGAGAGCACGTCGGTCGGACTCGCGATGCCCCGGTACTGCTCGTTCAGGTGTGCCATCTCGTCGTCGTCGACGAGCGCGATCGAGAGCTCGGAAAGCTCCGGAGCCGCTTCGAGTTTGAGCGCAAAGACCGCCAGGCGCTCGAACGCCTCGAAGTTGAGCGGCTCAGGTTCGCGATGGCTCGTGATGCTGACCTGCATGGCTCTCCTTCCTGACCATCATCTCGTTGTAGTCGATACGCGGGTGATACACGCTCGCAAGCATCTTCGTATACACGGTCGTGATGTGCTCGATCTCTACGAGCGTGAGATTCGCCAGGTCAAGTTGGTGATCGGCGAGCTTGCCGGCGATGACCTTGCGGACGGTTTCCTCGATGCGCGGCGGTGTCGGCTTCACAGTCGCACGCACGGCAGCCTCGGCGCTGTCGGCGAGCATGACGAGGGCGGCCTCGCGTGTGCCCGGCCGCTCACCGGCATAGCGGAAGTCCGCTTCGTACACGGGACCGCCGCCGGCTGCGGCCTTGTTGTAGAAGTACGTCACCATCGACGTGCCGTGATGCTGCTTCACGATATCGACGATCTCCTGCGGGATCCGGTACTGCTGCGCGAGTTCGACACCCTCGCGGACGTGCGCGGTGATGATGAGCGCCGAGAGGGACGGCGTGGTGTTGTCGTGCGGGTTCTGAGCGCCGGCCTGGTTCTCGATGAAGAAGGCGGGCCGCAGGATCTTGCCGACATCGTGGTAGTAGGCGCCGACGCGCGCCAGCAGCGCATTCGCGCCGATGCTTTGCGCGGCCGTCTCGGCGAGGTTGCCCGTCATGACGGAGTGGCTGTACGTGCCGGGCGCCTCCATCATGAGCCGCTTGAGGAGCGGATGTCCCGGGTTGGCAAGTTCGAGCAGACGGACGTCGGTGGTGACGCCGAAGACGAGTTCGAAGACCGGCAGCAGCCCGAGCATCAGGATGATCGTGACCGCGCCGCCTACGAGCCCGAGCCCGCCAGCAAGAGCGGCCGCCTCCACCCCTCCACCCTCGATGATCGTCGCCCCGAGGGCGGCACCGCCGGTGACCGCAACGACGAGCCCACCGGCCGAGATAAGCCGCGAGCGCTCGCCGATGACGCCCATAGCCGTGACGCCGGCCGCACATGCGAGGAGCGAGCCCACGACGTGCGCGCCGTCGAGGATGCCGAGCAGCACGCCGATGCCGACACCCGCCACTGCCACGAGAATCCCAACCCGCGGGTTGAGAAGCAGCGTAGCGAGAATCGGCGCAAGCGGAAGCGGCAGCACGTACGGCGGCACCCCGGGAAGAAGTGTTATGGCAATCCAGGATCCGTACACAACGCCGAGAACGAGCACCGAGAGTATGGCCAGGTCACGGAGGCGCGCCCACACGTCGTGCTCGTTGCGGCGCAGGTAGAGCCCGCCCACGTACACGAGCATCATCACGAGAACGATGTCCGCGAACGCGGTCGTCGCGCGACTCGTGAACGCGAACGGCAGAACCGCGAGAATCGCCGTGCCGATCCCGAGCATGGCGCGCTGTCCCGAGGAGGTCGCAAAAACCCCTTCTCTCGGCCAGAGACGCTCAATCCTGTCGAGCAGACTAGGCATCGCGGGCCGCAGCCCTCGCCTCCTCGAACTCGCTGTAGGCGGTAACGATCCGCTGGACGAGCCGGTGACGCACGACGTCGCGTGGTGTGAGTTCCACGAATGCAACGTCGGCCACCTTGTCGAGGATGTTGCGGACCTGCATGAGGCCCGACATACCGCCGATGAGGTCCGTCTGGGTGATATCGCCGGTCACGACGACCTTGCTACCGAAGCCGAGGCGCGTGAGGAACATCTTCATCTGCTCGGGCGTGGTGTTCTGCGCCTCGTCGAGGATGATGAACGAGTCGTTCAGGGTGCGTCCGCGCATGAACGCGAGCGGTGCGACTTCGATGACGCCCTTCTCGGTGAGCATCGTTGATTGCTCGATATCCATCATGTCGAACAGCGCGTCGTAGAGCGGTCGCAGGTACGGGTCGACCTTCTCGTAGAGGGTGCCCGGCAGGAAGCCGAGCTTCTCCCCCGCCTCGACGGCCGGACGAGTGAGGATGATGCGGCCGACTTCCTTCTTGTGGAGCGCGTCGACGGCCATCGCCATGGCAAGGTACGTCTTGCCGGTACCGGCCGGGCCGATACCGAACGTGACCGTGTTCTTCCGAATCGCATCGACGTAGTGCTTCTGGCCTGCGGTTTTCGGGCGGATGCTCTTGCCTCGGTGCGTAAGCACGACATCCGAGAACACAGTGGAGGGGCTGCACTCGCCGCGCTTGAGCATGTCGATCGCGCGGTCGAGGCTGTCGGGCGTGAGATGCTCGCCCTTGCCCACGAGCGTGATGAGCTCGCTAAAGACAGCCGAGACACCTTGAGCCTCGCTCACGTCTCCGGTGATGGTGATCTCGTTGCCTCGAACGGCAATCTCGGACTCGAACTGGTCCTCTATGAGTTTCAGGAGATGATCGCCCTCACCGAGGAGGTCGACCATGTTGATATCCGGCGGAACAATCAAACGGACCTGTGTGGGGTTCACCACGAGCGGCTTCGCCTCCTAGTGTCTCGACTGCCCGATTCTACCACGCACGCTACCCGCTTCCTGCGGGAATCATGCCTCCGTGCCGAGGAGATTCGCACCTTCGACCCCCGTGATGCGCGCGCTCACGAGTGAGCCGGGAGTACAGACCGCGGGATCGACGGACACGCGGACGCGCGAGCCGTCGCGTGCCATGCCGGCCGCGACACCGTCCTCGCTCACCCGCTCCACGAGCACCTCCACGAGGGTGCCCACCTGCGCTGTCAGGTGCTGATCTCGCATGTGCTCACCCCGGATGCGTACGCGTTCGGCGCGGGTCGCGCTTGCTGCGGGCGTAACGCGGTCGTCGCGTTTGGCGGCGATCGTGCCCGGGCGCGCCGAGTAGCGGAAGACGTGCAGCTTCGCAAAGCCGATACGCTTGAGCAGGCCGAACGTCTCGGTGGCGTCGGCGTCGGTCTCGCCGGGGAAGCCGACGAGTACGTCGGTCGTGAGCGCAAGACCAGGCAGCGCCTCCCGGGCACGGGCGACGGTAGAGACGTAGCCGGCTACCGTGTAGTGGCGGCCCATCTCGGTCAGTGTGCGGTCGCTACCCGATTGCAGCGGGATGTGCAACTGCCGGCAGAACGCCGGCGTGGCTGACACGACCTCGAGGAATCGGGCGTCGACATCCGGCGGCTCGATGCTGGAGAGCCTGATGCGCGGGATGCCGGTTGCGGCGATGGCTTCGATGAGTGCGGGCAGATCGGCGCCGGAGTCATCGTAGCGGCCGATGTTGATGCCGGTGAGGACAACCTCGTTCACGCCGGCGGCGACAAGCGCTTCGACCTCGGCGATGATGTCGGCGAGCGGCGTCGAGCGCGGGTTGCCGCGCGCAAACGGCACGATGCAGTATGCGCAGTAGTTGTCGCAGCCGTCTTCGATCTTCACCATAGCGCGGGTGTGGAAGCCGCGGCCGGCGCGGGGCGCGGGTGCGGCATCGGCGGCAGTGGCGGCGGGCACGAGCGCACGGTCCGCAAGCAGCGCGGCGACCCGCGTGGCAACGGCCGACTTGTCGGCTTCGACGACGACCCGCTCGCCAAGCGCCTCGAGCCCCCCGGCGTCGAGCGCAGCGAGGCAGCCGGTCACGACGACCGCAGGCTCCTGCGGCAAACCGTGAGCGTGCCTGACCGCCTTGCGCGCCTTGTGATCGGCCTCGGCGGTCACCGTACAGGTGTTGATGACGATGACGTCCGCTTCGACGTCAGCCGCAAGCTCGACCGCACTGCCGAGGAGCTCGGCCGCGATCTGCTCGGCCTCGACCTGGTTGACCTTGCAGCCAAGCGTCTTGAATGCGACGCGTGCGACGTGCGGGGTCTCAGCCACGGGAAACGTCCCTTCCAAGGCCGCCGCGCTCGTAGAGCACGATGGCGGCAGCAACGACACCGGCTGTCTCGGTGCGAAGCACGGTGGGACCGAGCGAGACGACTCTGGCGCCCGCGGCTACGAGCGTCGCGACCTCCTCGGCCGAGAAGCCGCCTTCGGGGCCGACGACGATCGCGACGGACGCTTTCGGCACGATGCCGGCGTCCGCGAGCGCCTCGCCGATGCCGGGAGCGCCATCGGCGTCCTCCCAGGCCACGAGCGTGCACGCGACGCCTGCGAGAGCGGCCTCAAGGTCGAGGATGTCGGTGAGCTCCGAAACCTCCGGCACCGATGTGCGCTGCGACTGCTTCGCGGCCTCGGCTGCAACGCGACGCCAGCGCGCGGCGCGAACAGCCGCCTTCGCCGGGTCGAGCCGCACGACCGAGCGCGACGTCGACAGCGGCACGATGCGTTCGACGCCGAGTTCAGTCGCCTGGCGGATGACGGTATCCATCTTCTCGCCCTTAGCGAGGCCCTGCACGAGCACGACGCGCGGCATGACCGCTGCAGGCAGCCGCTCGATCACCGTCGCGGTCGCAATCTCAGGTGTCACGGAAGTGAGACGCACGACAGCAGACGAGCCGTCATCACCGACAGCGACGACGGTGTCGCCCACGCCAAGCCGCAGCACGTCACGCAGGTGGTGCAGATCGCTTTCCGAGAGCGGCAGCGCGCCACTCTCGGGAATCGCACCCTCGAGGAAGAACCGGTGACCGGCCACGCTTATGCGCCGAGCCAGTCTTTGAGACGCTCGAGCTTGGTGGGCGCACCCTTGCCGGTGCCGAGCGACTCGCCGAATTCGCGCAGCAGTTCGCGCTGCTTCTTGTTGAGCTTCTTCGGGACGTCGACGCGCAGGTGCACGATGAGGTCGCCCGTGCCGCCGCGCGCACGCGGCATGCCTTTGCCCTTCACGCGGACGTTCTCGCTGTTCTGCACGCCGGCGCGAATCTCGATGTCCTCCTCGCCGAAGAGTCCCGCGACCTTGATCGTATCGCCGAGCGACGCCTGCGCGATGTTGATGGCTGCCATCGCGTGGAGATCGTCGCCCTCGCGATGAAGTGTCTCGTGTTCCTTCACCCGAACGGTCACGAGCAGGTCGCCTGCGCGAGCACCACGAACGCCTGCCTCGCCACGCTCGGTCACGCGAAGTCCCTGTCCGTCAGCGATGCCCGCAGGCACGCTCACGCGCACCGTCTCGGTCACACGCGTTCGCCCCTCGCCCGCACACGTGGGGCATGGCGGGTCGACGATTGAGCCGGTCGCCCCGCACGCCTCGCACGGCGCGAGCGACTCCATAACACCGAGAATCGTGCGCCGCTGCGTCCGACGCTGGCCGGTGCCGCCGCACTGCGGACACGTCTTGGCGGTCCCGCCGGGCGCCGCACCGCTGGCGTTGCACGTGCCGCACGGCCCTGTGCGCGTGACGGACATGTCCTTCTCGACGCCGGTCGCGGCCTCCTTGAGCGTGATGATGACCTGCGCCCGCATGTCGCGGCCCTCAAGGTTCACGCGTTGGCGACCGCCACCACCCATGCCGCCCATGAACACCGAGAAGATGTCCTCAAAGCCGCCGAAGACGTCACCGACATCGCCGTAGCCGTTGCCGTACCCGACCTGGCTTGGGTCCGCGGTGCCGTACTGGTCGTACATCGCTCGCTTCGAGTCGTCCGAGAGCACTTCATACGCCTCGTTGATACTCTTGAATTCGTCCTCGGCATGCTCGCCGTCGGAAACGTCGGGATGCGTCTCGTGCGCCTTCTTGCGGAAGGCCTTCTTGATCTCCTCGGCGGATGCGTCTTTCGACACGCCGAGGACCTGGTAGTAGTCGACTGACACGTGGGCTCCTGTTCTAGCCGAGAACGTCGGTGAGGGTATCGGCCACGGTTCGAACCGTGGTGATCGCGCGGGGGTAATCCATGCGGGTCGGACCGATGACGCCGACCACGCCGATGTGCTCCGAGTTGCCGTACGGGCTTGCCACGAAGCTCATGCCGCCGAGCGCACTCACGGGATTCTCATGCCCGATGCGCACCGCCACGCCGCCCGAATGCATGACATCCGAGAGGACCTTCAGCATCGTGAGGCCATCTTCCAGCAGCTCCACGAGCGGCCGGGCAACGTCCGGATTCGCGAGCTCGGGCTGCGCGAGCAGTGCCGAGACACCGCCGGTGAGCACGCGGTCCTCATCGGCTTCTTTGAGGCAGTCGACGACCTCGTCGAGCACCTGGAGCGTGGCGCGCGCGAAAGCATCGCCCTGCGTGGACGCGTCGTCGCGGATGGTGACGATCTGCTCGCCGACCTTGTCCTCGAGGATCGCGGTGAGGTATCGCTCCACTTCGCCGAGGGTATCATCGGGGACTGACACGTCCAGGTCGAGCGTGCGGTTCGCGACCTGCCCCGAGTCGGTGACGACCACGACAAGCGCGCGCCGCTCGGCAAGCGGTACGACCGAGACACGTCGGATGCGCGCGCGACGGAGCGCGGGCGCGGCCACAACGGCGACGTAGTTGGTGAAGCGCGACAGCAGCACCGACGTCTCGCGCATCACGTCGCCGAGTTCGTGCTCGAGCGCGTCGTACGCGGTGTGGATGCTGCCGACCTCCTCGGTGCTGAGGCCAAGGGCGCCGATGCGCTCGTGGACGTCGTCGACGAACGCGCGGTAACCGGTGTCGGTGGGCACGCGCCCCGCCGAGACGTGCGGCTGCAACAGGAACCCGCTGTCTTCGAGCGCGGCGAGCTCGGCCCGTACGGTCGCAGGCGAGCAGCCCAAACGATGCCGCTCCACGAGGACCTTGGAGCCGACCGGCTGGGTGGTGCTCACATATTCATCGACGAGTGCGGCGAGAACAGCGCGCCGGCGTTCGTTCAGCATGCGGGTACTCCTACGTTGGCACTCAGCACGTGCGAGTGCCAAACGATGGTATCACGCGGGAGGGAAACGGGGCGAGGACGGGGGCTCGCCCCTACTCATAGTGACTCCACATGCGAAGCACCTTCACGATGCGCTCATCCTCGAGAACTTGATACACCAGACGGTGGTGGATGTTGATGCGCCGCGAGAGCGCCCCGTTCAGGTCACCGACCAGCCTCTCGAACGGCGGTGGCGAGTGATTCGAGTCGGCCTCGATCGCGTCGAGCAGCACGCGTGCCTTCGACTTGAGTCCCGCGGCGGCGATCAGCCTCGCATCCTTCTGCGCGGCCTTCGTGTAGACGAGACGCCACTTCACCAGTCGAGCTCACTCTCGAGTTCGCCGGTCGGCGTGGCGATGCCCTCGAGAATCGACTCGCGCATGCCCGGGACCGAGACCAGGTAGAGCGTCTCTTGAACGGCCCGCCAATCCTCCTCGGAAACCAGAACGGCACTGCCGCGCTTTCCAGTGATCCAGACCGGTTCGTGCGATTCCTGGACGCGGTCAACGAGGCTGTAGAGCTGTTTTCGAGCCTCGGTGGCGGTGATGTTGTTCATGACGACTCCCTTCACGTACGCAATACCGTACGCTGTGAGGAGGGTGACGTCAACGGCGCGCGACTCACTGGGTTGACCTAGCGGCAGAAGACCGAGCTACACCGTATGTCCGAGACTCGTGCCAACACCCGGCCACGGCTTGATCTTCTTGAGCGCGTCTGACAGCGCGTCCCTAGCAACCTCTATGTCATAGGCAACCTGCGCGCGCAGCCAGTAGCCGTTCGACAGGCCGAAGAACTTGCAGAGACGCAGGTCTGTATC
>JBBQIR010000008.1:0-49653 GCA_038325105.1 Coriobacteriia bacterium | reverse complement strand
CTGGCAGGATCCGCAGGCTCCGGATCGACGGTGCCACTCGCGGCTCCGGATTCGAGCATGTACTGCGAGCGAGTGCGGGTTTGTGTCTGCGTTGCTTCCTCGGAGCCGTATCCCGCTGCTGCTTCGGTGCGGGATTGCGACCGGGTCTGCGTCTGTGGACCATCACCGTCGCACTCAGCATCGCAGGTCTGATCCTGCGTCCGGTCCCGCGTGCGGTCCCTCGTCATATCGCCGGTGCTGTCGGCCTCTTCTGCCGATGCGCCACCGTCCCCCTGAGCCGCACCGGAGCGAACCTGCGCCTGCTCCCCGGAGCCCCCCTTCGGCCCACCACCGAATGCTGGTGATGCCACGAGCAGAAGCGCCAGGAACAGCGCCGTGACCGTGATTGCGGTCGATCTTTGCTTCATCGTTTCCACCTCCGTCGACCGTTGCCGTCCGAGGAGATGAACGCCGCCAAACTCAAAAAGGTTACGGGTTGCGCCCCTTCGCGGGACCACGGGTCGTTTCGGACGAGCCGCCCGTCGAACCCCTGCCGCTGCCTTCGGGCCCGCTCCCGCCTGAGCCGCTCCCGGACCCGGACCCGTTGGACGGCGGCGGTTCGTTAGAAGGTCCGGACCCGTCCGGGCCGGGGGACGGCTGCTTGCCGGATGACGGCGGAGTGCCGGTTCCTGTGGAGGTTCCGCTCCCGCCCGCACCTGATTCGCGGAGTGATTCGTCGATCTCGTTCTGAAGCTGCTCGCGCACCGCACCGGTCATGGCACGAACCCGCTCGACCAGCTGCGCCTGAGCCTTCGCCACGGCCTCTCTGTTGGTCGCAACGCCACCGCTCAGATTCGCTTCCCGCACAGCCGCACCGAACTCATCGATCTCGCGCTGCACGTCGTCGACATCCGCACCGCCCGCAACAAGCCTGCGCACCTCTTCGGCACGCCTGTCTGCAATCTCAAAGAGGAAATTGCGCTCGAGCGCACCGTCGGGCAATACCGCGATAGCGACATTCTCGGCGCCGCGCTTGAGGCCGTACAACATGTCGCCGGGAAGCGCGGATGCAGCCGCGAAGGACACACCGCCGAGCAGTGTCGCCCCGGCCATGAACACAGCGGCCGCACGCACGAACAGCGCACGCTGGAACGCACCAGCAGCATCTGCACGCACTGCAGTGAGGACACGGCGTCTCACGCGGCGGCGTGCCTCGGGAGACATGTGTCCGGCCGTCGTCGAGACAACGCGGGCGAGATCCGTGAGATCCGTCGGCATATCATCGATATCGATGTTACGAGTCTCTGTCATCACGATCCTCGATCAGAAGTGCTGCAAGCGCGCGCATCGCGCGATGCTGTAGAGCCTTGATCGCGCCCTCGGTCTTGCCAAGCGAATCCGCAGCGTCTTTGAGACTCATGTCCCAGATGAAGCGCATGGTGACCACGGCTGCCTGCTCCTCGGTCAACATGCTGATCGCCGCCTGAACCGTCTCTGCACCTAGCCTGGCAATTACCTGTTCGTCGACTCTCGTTCGGTCGGGTGTCGTTTCTGCCGCGGAAATCTCGACTGTTGGCAGTGTCCGAGATTCGCGACGGTAACCGTCCACGACGACGTTACGGGCGATGCGGAAGAGCCACGCCGCGAACGGAAGTCCACGGTTGTCGTAGGAAGCAATCGCCTCCCACACCTTCATGAAGACCGTCTCGGTGATATCCTCGGCGTCCTGTACGGTGACGACCCGGCTCCGGGCGTACGCATATACCCGATCCGCATAGATGTCGTAGAGTTTGCCGAAAGCCCGTGGGTCGCCCGCGCCGGATCGCGCGATCAGCCTGTCAATGTGCCGCTCAGACACCACGACTCCGCGTGGTAAGCCTTACACACACTGGAACGCTCCTCATCCGCAGACCGATACGCCCACCACGCCAGAATCCCCTACACGAGAGACTCCGAACGCGGTGTTGAAAGGTGCACGCCTGCCGTCAATCGTCGCGATGCTCTGTGAGATGGTGCCGGACGGTGCGCTAGTAGATGCCGCTCTGTGCCGCTGTCTCCGAAGAGATGCCCAGCTGGCGGATCTTGATCTTGAAGTCATGTGCGTTGGCCGCCATCGCGGTCGCGTCATCGAGTGTGATCCGACCCTGCTGGTAGAGGCTGAGCAGGCTCTTATCGAACGTCTGCATGCCGTAGTACTCGCCCTCGTCCATCGCGTCGCGGATCTTATATGTCTGCTCAGCGTCGAGGATGTACTCGCGGACGGTGCCGGTCATGACCAGCACCTCAACAGCGGGAACGAGACCGCCGTTAATCGAAGGGATGAGGCGGAGCGAGACGATGCCCTTGAGCGTCGAAGCCAGCATGAGCCTGATCTGCTTCTGCTGGTACGGCGGGAAGAAGTCGATGATGCGGTTGATTGTCTCAGTGGCATCGATCGTATGGAGTGTTGAGAGCACCAGGTTGCCGATCTCGGCCGCGGTCAGTGCCGCAGAGACGGTCTCGTGGTCGCGCATTTCGCCAATCAGCACAATGTCCGGGTCTTGCCGGACGACGTGCCTGAGGGCATCCGCGTAGCTCTCGGTGTCGATGCCGATCTCGCGCTGATTGATGATGCACTTGTCGTCTTGGTGGAGGACCTCGATCGGATCCTCGATCGTGACGATGTGCGCCTCGCGTGTGTGGTTGATATGGTCGATCATCGCGGCGAGCGTTGTGGTCTTGCCGGAGCCCGCCGTACCCGTCACCAGCACGAGTCCGCGGGGCTCATCGGCCAGGCGACGCACGACCGCAGGGAGACCGAGATCCTCGATCGACGCTCGCTCGGTGGACACGCGACGCATGGTGAGTCCAACGCTGCCGCGCTGGTGGAAGACGTTGACACGGAACCGACCCACGCCCGGGACTGAGTACGCGAAGTCGATCTCACGGTGATTCTCGAACGTCTGCTGCTGCCGCTCGTCCATCATGCCGATGGCGAGCTTCTTGGTCATCTCGGGGGCAAGCACAGGCAGGTCGCGGAGGACGACGAGTCGCGCGTTAAGCCGGATCGCCGGAGGGCTGCCGACCTTCAGGTGCAGGTCGGAACTGCCGCGGTCGGCCATAACCTTGAGGAGTCCGTCGATCTCTGCCATGCCGAGTCACCACAATCGCGTCGCGGTCCTGAGCCGAACATGAGGATACCGCACCGCAGCGGTCCGGGGATAGCGAGGCGCGGACCTAGGCCTCACGAAGCGCGCGGCTACTCCAGCCGAGCAGAGAGACGACTACGAGCGTGCCGCCAAAGGCGAGCACGGTGCTCTGGAGTCCGATCCGCTCGGCAGCGAAGCCGGCCAGCAGGAACCCCACCGTGATCGACGCCCGGGACACGGCGTTCTTGGCAGCGAAGACCCGGCCGAGGAGGGCGGGTTCGGCGGTGGTTTGAATCAACGTCGAACCCGGCACGAAGAACCACATGTTGGCGACGCCGCCGACGAACAAGAGCGGCATCGCGGCGACGAGGCTCGGGGCGAACGCAACGAGTCCAAACGAGACCCCGAAGACGGTCAGGCCCACGAGGAACTTGCGGCCGGCCGCATTCGAACCGCTCTGTCCGACAGTCAGACTACCCACGAGGATTCCCACCGTAATGGCGCCGTCGAGCAGCGCCAGCCCCACGGCGCGGGAATCGACGGCGCCCGACCCGAAGCGCTCGAAGGCGAGACCGTTAACCGCGAGAATCGCCGCGGCGATACATGCGCCCCCAAGTGCGTACACCCCGACGAGATCACGAAGCACCGGAACCTCCGCAATGTGTCTGAGGCCGCTTTGCAACTCCGTGAGGAAGCGCTGCGGCATACTCTCGTGTGCCAGCGCACGACCCCGCGTCGATACGAACGCAACAAAGACAGCAGAGGCGACGAACGTGACGCCGTCGAGCAGAAATGCCGCCGACGTGCCGACAAGTGCCACGACTCCGGCCGCACCGATGAGACCCACGAGCTCCGATACGGACTGGCTTACGTTATCGAGTGAGTTGGCGGCCATGAGCTCGTCGGGTTCAACCACTTGCGGAAGGAGCGACAGCCTGGCGGGTTCGAAGAACAAAGAGACCGTCGCGACACAGAATGCCGCTGCGTAGACCGCCACCATTCCGTACGGGACAAGCAGCGGGATACATAAGACGATGGCCGCACGCAGCAGATCAGAACCAATCATGGTCACCCTGCGGTCCCAACGGTCGACGAACACGCCGGCCGGGACACCGAAAAGGACGGCGGGAAGCGTCGTCACAGCGAGCATGATCCCTACCTGCGCGACCGAACCCGTGAGTTTGTACACGAGTACGCTCATCGCGATCTGGTGAATCTTGTCGCCGATGACCGAGACCAGCTGCGCACCCCACAGAAGACGGTAATCTCTCGACCGCAGCGGCGCGAAGACACGTGCTCCAGTCATGACCCCCCTTTTGGACTTCGCGCAGCCCCCGGCGTGCGCGTTTCGTGATGACGATCTAGGGTCGGCACGCCCCGACGTAGTCACTTCGGTCCAGGCTCGATATCTTCACCACGTCGCCGGTGTGCGGAGCATGAATGTACTGTCCCCCACCCACGTAGATTCCCACGTGATGAATGACGCTCCTGCCGAAGAAGACAAGGTCACCGGGTTTCAGATTCGCCCGGGAAACCCGCGGTCCGGAATTGATCTGTGCACGCGAACTGTGCGGAAGGCTCACACCGACCTGAGCGTACACCCACATCGTGAAGCCGCTGCAGTCAAACGAGTTGGGACCCGAGGCTGCCCACTTGTACGGTGCGCCAAGCTTGGACTTCGCGATTGCGACGACCGCGGATCTGGGTTCGTTGCCCGGGTCGCCGTAGTCGGAGTCCCCCTTCGGGGTGTATCGGGTCGTCTGCCTCGCTCGAGCTGCCTCTGCGGCCGCTTCCAGAGCGGCGATCTCGGACTCGATACCCTTAAGGAGGCGCTGTCGCTCAGCGAGCTGAGCTTCAATGTCCGCCTTGCGCTTCGCCATGATGTCGCGCTCTGCCTTGGCATCCGCCTGTGATTTCTTGAGCTCTGCGCTCACAGCGGCGACCTCGGCACGCGTCACCTTGAGATCTGCCACCGCCTGCGCGTCTTGCTCGTTTAAGCCCTTAAGGAAGTCCCACGTCGTCGAAAACTCCTCAAAGCTGTTCGCGCCGAAGAGGATCTCCAGGAATCCGAGCGGTCCCTGACGGTACATGCCATCAGCACGCGTCTGCAGGTGCTCCTGAAGCTTCTTCTGCTCGGCCTGCAGCGTCTTGAGCCGCGCAGTCGTCTTCTTGACCTTGGCGGTGATTGCCTGGTAGGTGCCGTTCGCTTCGTTGTAGTCCTCAGAAGCGATTTCGACCTTCTCGTCGAGGGCGTCAATCTGCGCCTTGACCTTGACAGCCTGCTCGCGCCTATCGTTGGTGGGGGTCGCAGCTGCATATGACGGAACACCCATCGCGATAGACAGCGACAGGACCACGGCAAGCATTCTCGAGAGTCGACTACGCAGAACTACCCCTCCTGAACAGGGCCGGTGCACGTCCAAAAGCCCGGTTATGATACCACAGCCGTGCCGTCGGGCGTGAGCGCAGCGCACACGGCATCGAGCATCCGGACAGCGATTCGCTGCAACGTCTCTTCTTCTCCCGCGAGGTCACCGAGACGTACGGCGGCTTCCCGGCACTCCTCTTCGCCGAGCAACGCCGTCATCAGACGGGCTTCGATCGCAGTCTCGGAGACGTCAGCAAGACTCACCAAGGCGATACCTGCGGGCAGGTCTTCCAGCGGCAGGTCCCGACCAAGGTGCAAAACTACGTCGGCTGTCATGTCCGGCAAGTCGGTGCAGACGACAACAGACGCCCGGGGTTCGGTCGCGAGCGCGAGGTTCGCGAGCCGGGCTGCGATACCGCGACCCGTCTCGTCGAAGCAACGGACCTGGATGCGCAGGCGTGCGAGCAACGCCGCGGCCCTCGCCGGCGCCACTGCGAGCTCCACCGGAGAGGTCGGGTCCTTGTCGAGCCATACATGCCGCAGACGCATGACAGCACGGACGGTATCCGGTCCGACGATGCCATCGGCCGGCGAACCGGTGTTGAGTTGAAACTCGCGCACGGCCCGCTCGGTGTACGCGCCGAAAATGCAATCAGGATTGCCGCATGCGAAGCCGAGAACGTTCAGAGCGGTTTGCAGAGTCCCGACATCCGCGCCATGCAGATACGGGAACCGCAGGTAGAGGAGGCGGTCGCCGAGCGTGAACGTCGCATCCACGAGCGCGGACCAGGTCTCGGGTCCGACGACGCCGTCCTCGGCAAGATGACGTTCGTGCTGGAAGCTCCGGACGGCCTCAAGGGTTGCGCCGAGGAACACGCCGTCGACGCCGGCTGAACCGAGATCGTATCCAAGCCGCAACAGGCGCTTCTGGATGTCCTCGACGCCGGGGCCACGTGATCCTCGTTCGATCGGTGTGCTCAAGGGGTGTCTCCGTATCCGACGCCAGGCCTCGCCGCACCTACTGGGCGCCGTAGCGCTCCCGGAACCGTGCGACGTTTGTCTGGGCGTGGTTCTCAACTGTGTGCGTCCGATGGATGAGCGTGTCGATCTCGATGCTGACGCCAACATCGTAGCGATAGCGGTACGAGGCAACCGACTCGTCGAAGTCTAGCACGTAGGCGGAGTGGAGGGCCTCGAGCACCGGGCGCGCCTCCATCATCAGGGTTCCCGTTCGGCGTGCAATATCGTCGACGGTCAACCACTCGCCTGTGTGATGGGCGAACACAGTCACGAGATCCCGGACGACGGCTTCGGTGGAACGGTCGGAAGGCAGTCGAGAGAGGGCTCTCGCGAGACTCATGTCCACCTCCGTCCCGCAGCGTCCGAACGCCGCCACCGTCGCGTCAGGTCGAGACTGCCACTTGGTTCTTGCCGAGGCGCTTTGCCTGGTACATCGCCTTGTCTGCGGTTTCCACGAGTTTCGCCGGCGTCGTTGCGTGCACGGGATAGGTCGCAACACCGAGCGACACCGTCTGCGGAGCAGCGGGGGTCTCTTCCGGCGTCCAGAACTCGTACTCAGACATGCTCTTTCGGATCCTCTCGGCAACAGCGAGCGCCCCATCCACGTCGGTCTCGGGCAGTACGAGGATGAACTCCTCGCCGCCATACCGCGCCGCCACATCGATCTCGCGGAGATTCTGCCGGATGATCGTGCTCACGGCCTGTAGTACCTTGTCGCCGCGCGGGTGGCCGTAACGGTCGTTGTACTGCTTGAAATTGTCGATATCGAGCATGATCACAGAGAGCCTGTGCCCGAAACGTGCCGCTCGGCCCAGCTCGATTTCGAGGCGCTGCTGGAAGTACCCGTGGTTGTAGAGCTCCGTCAGCCGGTCCGTGATCGACAAGCGCTCGAGTTCCTCGTGGAGGAGCGCGTTCTGCAACGCGAGCGACGACTGGTTCCCGATGACCTGGAGCCGGTCCCGCTCTGCGTGGGTCAGTTCGCGGTACGTTGATGACGCCACGAGCAGCACGCCAACGATCGCCTCGCCCGCGCGCAGCGGGAGCGCCGCCTGCGAACGGATATCCTCGGGGACTACGCTCCACTTCGCCAGTTCAGACCCTATGGCTACATCGCTCTGCTGGGTGAACCCATCTCGGAAGGCGGCACCGATGATGGTCTCTGACACCGGGACGAGCGCGCGGAACGACTCCTCGGGCCGCCCCTGGCTGGCGCGCAATCTGAGCGTCCAGTCGCGTTGCTCGAAGAGGTACACGCACGAAATCTCAGCACCGAGGATACCGTTCGCCCCATCGACGATCAGGCTCGCGACGTCTTCGACCGAGGAGTAACTGGTGAGTGCCTTGAAGAACTCGTGGGTGAAGAAGATCTCGGCGAGCCTGCTCTCGAGTTCCCCGTTCGCCTTCTCGAGTGCTTCCTTGCTCCCTTGCAGGCGTCGCTCGTGGCTCCGGATCTTGTCGTATGCCACCTGAAGCTCGACGAAGATCTTCTCCTGCTCCTCGCTCCGCTTCTTGGCGATGAGGAGGTCCCACACGAGTTCAGCGCCGCATCCCGCAACCACGCCGACCGACGACGGCCGCTGGTTCTCGAGCGCCTTGTGGACTGAGGGCTCCTCGGACATGTCGAGGATGAGGTCGAGGTCGGGTATCTGAGCAAGTTCGGAGATTGCGGTCGTGGTGAACATGCCGAGGTCATCGGCGAGGCGCACCGCAGGCGCGGCGCGGTTGGAATCATAGACAGCAACGACGAGGAGATTCTCGATGTCGGACAGCAGTCGGAGAACCGATGTGGCCCTGAGGCCGCCGCCGGCGATTGCGATCCGGACCTGCCCGGATCGGCTCTCTGTCCCTGCGACTGACGTCGCCGGGTTCTCCAATGCTCTCACTCCCCTACAGGTCCCTTAAAGCTCCTTTATGCCATACATGTAACTACGCACCACCACGACGCCTGTGTCCAGATGTAGTTCCACCGTTCGTGCGTGGTTTCCACCAGTATCTTCGGCGAGTATGGGAATCCTCAAGAGCCCGAGTTGTCTCCTGACTTCCTGCAAGTTCCGTTCTCCTACGCTTGCGAGGCCGTTGTCGGACTTGAACATCGCGGCCCCACCCACGAGTTTTGCCACGAGCCGACGAATCGTCGCTCCGTCGGACAGCTCCTCGATCATCCTTGGGATGCCGATCGTCGCAAACCGTTCCCGCTTGCCCGCAACCGAGCCTTCAGACGGGGTCGGCAACATGACGTGCGCGAGTCCGCCCTGTTGCGTGACGGCGTTCCACACAGTGACCCCCACGCACGAGCCGAGCGCGGGTGTCATGAGTATCGAGGGGTGAGTGGCGATAGCGTACTCGCCAACCCCGACGCGGATCACATCCGTGTCGGGATCACCCCAACTCATTCCTGTCAGGAAGCTGGTGGTCACAGGCTAGGCCTCATCACACGATTCCGAGTTTGCCGAGGAGAACCTCGAGGCTGTCGGGGTCCGGGAGGAAGAAGAGCGCCGCGTCGACCGCCGAGCGCTCGTCCGAGAAACTTGCAAGGACGACAATCGCGGTGTCGGCCTTCATACCGCTTTCGAGCGAGGCGACTTCGAGAATCGCGCCCATCATGTCGAATGCGAATGACGGGATAGACGGCAACAGATTGATGTCCGCCATGCGGGCGACAGCCGCCAGGTACGCCGATATGAGAATCGACGCGCAGTGCGTGACGAGCGCGTCCTCCCCGGCATTCATAGACTTGGTGCTGCCGATCTCACGGCTGCGCAGCATGTCGACGAGCGCCAGTAGCGATCCCCGAGGAGCGATGAAGAGCATGCTACCGGCAATCTCGCCGAGCAAACGGCAGTGGACCGCTCCGACGAGTGTCTCGGGTCCGCCGAACACCATTGGGACATCGCTGACCGGGACGAGCCGCACCTCGGGCACGGTGATGTCGACCATGTGGTCGAGCAACTGCGACAACGCGGTCGCGGCATGCCCGGCGCCGACGCTGCCGAGCTCCCGGAGGGCGTCTATCTGGAACTCGGAAAGGTTCTCAGGCTTCACGGAACCCACCCCTCATCTCGAACAGCGTCCGCGGATCGAGGATGAGCGCGACGCGCCCGTCGCCCAGCACCGTGGCACCGCTCAGACCCCTCAAATCCTTGAACAACGGCGAAAGCGGCTTGATGACGATCTCGTGCCGGCCGACCAACTTCTCCACCGCGAGTGCGCGAATCTGGTCCCCGGACTCCATCAGCACGATGTGGTCTTGCGCGTCGGGCATGCGCTTGCGCATTTCGGCGACTCCGATCACCTCGTCGAGCCGGAAGAGCGGTGCGACCGAACCGTCCCGGAGCACCACAACGGGGCTGCCGTCGACGGTCTTGAGCCGGACTTCGTCACGCCCGAGGACCTCGGATACCGCCGAGAGTGGCAGCGCGAAGACGTGGTCTCCGGCGCCGACGAGAAGTGACTGGATGATAGCGAGCGTCAGTGGCAACGTCATCGTGATCGACGTTCCGCGCCCACGCTGCGAATGAATCGTCACCGTTCCGCCGAGGTACTCGATCTTGCCTTTGACGACGTCCATGCCGACTCCGCGACCGGAAACCGACGTCGCCTTCTCAGCGGTCGAAAAGCCGGGCGAACAGGTGAGCAACAGGATGTCTGATGTCGTGTAGGAGTCGCGGTCCGCGGGATCGACGAGCTTGTTATCGCAAGCCTTGCACCAGATGCGTTCGGCGTCCATGCCGCCGCCGTCGTCGGAAACGAAGATCTTCACCTGATCGCGGTCGCGCCCGGCTTCAAGACGGACGGTGCCTTTCGCAGGCTTGCCGGCAGCGATTCGGTCGGCCTCAGACTCGAGTCCGTGATCGACCGCGTTGCGGAGCAGATGGACGATCGGATCGCCGATCTCGTCGAGCACGGTCCTGTCGAGTTCGATGTCGAGGCCGGCCATTTCAAAGGAGACCTGCCTGTCCAGATCCCGGGCGAGATCTCGCACCATCCTCGGGAATCGGTTGAAGATGTTTCCGACCGGGACCATGCGGGTCTGCATGACTTCATGCTGCAACTCGCCGCTGACCTGCTCCAGTGCGGCAAGGGTCTCGATAAGCTCTGCCGAGTCGAGGTCGTGCGCGATGCGATCGAGCCTTGAACGGGTGATCACCAGTTCGCCCACGAGGTTCACCATGCTGTCGAGGTGGCCGATCGACACGCGCACTGTCTGTGTCTCGGCGATCTTTGGTACCACTTTGCGCGTGCGCTCCTGCACCTGCCGCTCCTCGACCACAGGCACGACCGCAGGTTCCTCGACGGTCACCACGACGCTCTCTACCTCGCTCACCGCGCCGAGGGCCTTCATGATCGCTTCGTCGCTCTCCTTCGTCCGAACGATGACGTCGAACGAGCGGTCGAACTCCTCATCCTCGATCTGCCTTGCACCTGGCTCGGTCTCGAGCACAGTGCCCATGTGGCCGAGGCGCTTGATCACCATGTATGCGCGCACCGACTTGAGCACGCAGAGGTTCGACAGCGTCACGCGTACACGATAGAGCGTGCCGTCGCCGCCGATCCCGGACGCAGCACCGGCCTCGTCATCGATCAGCGTCTCCTGCCCCGACGAGAGTGATTCTTGAGTCGGCGTCGGCTCGGAGCGCATCTCGGCGCGCTCGATGAGCGCCGAGAGAAGGTCGGAGATATCGAGTGCGGCGTCGCCGCCCGATTCCGCGGCGATGAGTTCCTTCGCCGCATCGACAGCCCGAAGGACGAGGTCAATCAAAGACGAATCCGCTGCCTGCTCGCGCTTACGGACGGTGTCCATGAGGCTTTCAATCTTGTGGGTGAGCTCGGACGTGCGCGTGTACCCCATGGCGGCGGCCATGCCCTTGAGGCTGTGCGCGCCGCGGAAGACCGTCTCGACGGGTTCGAGATCGTTCGGATTGGACTCCAACGCAAGCAGACCTTCGGTGATCGCCTGAATGTACTCCGCGCTTTCTGAGAGGAAGACGTCCTTGTACGCAGACATGTCGTCACTCATCGGGCGACCCCCTCTCGCACAGCCCGGCGGACCTCGGCCGCAATACGAGGCAGCGGCACGACTCTGTCGACGACGCCCAGTTTCGACGCCGCCCCCGGCATACCCCACACCACGCTCGTATCCTCATCCTGGACGATCGTCTCCCCACCGACTGCGTGGATATCCTTGAGCCCGGAGGCTCCGTCTGAGCCCATTCCAGTCAGAACAACACCCACAGAGTGCGAGCCGAACACGGCTGCAATGCTCTGGAGCAACGGGTCGGCGGCGGGTTTGACCCCGTGTATCGACGGCCCCTCCAGAAGATGAATCCTCGGGTGCCTGGATCCCTCAACGACCATGTGAGTACCGTGAGGCGCGATGTATGCCATGCCAGCCTCAATCGTCATGTCCTGAGCACCCTCGACGATTCTGATATCCGTCACCTTCCCGAGCCGCTTCGCTAACGACGCGGTGAAGCCTGCAGGCAGATGCTGAACGACCAGGTATGCCGAAGGAAGATCTGCGCTCAGACCGGAAAAGACCGCTTCGAGCGCGGGAGGTCCGCCGGTCGAGGCTGCGATTGCCACAACCCTGCGAAGGACCCTCGGTATCGACGTGATGGTGCGGGCAGCGGGCCGAATCGGCGCGGGCGCGTACTCAACGCCGCGTGCAAATGCTCGCTCCACCGGAGGCACGTGCTCCGTGATGCGTAGATCGGGATTGATGCGGTACGCCGTCCTGATCTTCTTGAGCATGAGTTCCGAGAGTTCGGAGAGCGAGGTCGCAAAGCCTGCCTTCGGCTTCGCGATGAAATCCACCGCGCCGAGAGACAATGCCTGATAGGTGGTGTCCGGATCATCGATGCTGCTGAGCATGACGACCCTGGCCCGGGTTGAGCGGATGATATGCGGAAGCGCCTCAATACCCGTCATTTCTGGCATCTCGACATCGAGTGTGATGACGTCCGGTGCCAGCGAGAGCGCCTTCTCAATCGCCTCTACCCCTGTCTTGGCGGTACCGACGACATCGATGCGCGGGTCAACGGCCAGCGCCCGCACGAGCATTTGGCGGATCAGCGCCGAGTCGTCGACGATGAGGACCTTGATCGTTGAGGGCATGCCTGCCTCAGCAGCGCGGTGTCGACTGCAAGCACTTCTTGACGGTCTCGAGCACCTTCGTCGGCTGGAAGGGTTTCACCAGGAAATCCATGGCGCCCGACTCCAGCGCTTCCACGATCATGCGCTGTTGTCCCATGGCGCTCACGATGAGCACCCTCGCCGACGGGTCTTTGTCGCGGATGGCGCGGAGTGCATCGATGCCGCTCATCTCGGGCATGGTGATGTCCATCGTTACGAGGTCGGGACGGATCTCCTCGTACTTCTCGATGGCGTCGCGTCCATTGACGGCTTCGTGGATGACGTAGCCCTCTTTGGAGAGTATGTCTCTTATCATCATCCGCATGAACGCCGCGTCGTCTACGACGAGGACGGTCTTAGACATCGCCTCGTGCCTCCTCTGTTGCTGTCGCTGCGCCGTAGGTGACCTTCGGGAGCGCTTTGTCCGGGTCGAGTAGGATCACGAGACGGTCTCCGTGATTAGCAACACCTTCAAATGCTTCTGCCGTTTCCGCTGTCAGGGCGCTCGCCGGTGCCTCCATAATGGCATCCTCGGCGATGGTCGCCACCTCGTTTGCCGAGTCGACCGCGAGGCCCACGAGCCCCGAGTCACTCTCGGCGACCACGATACGGGAACAACCCGAGCGCACAAGCGGCGTTCCGAGCAGTCGGAGCGCGAGATCGAGAACGGGAATCACCTGGCCGCGCAGGTTGATGACACCCTCCACGAACGCGTGGGCGTGCGGCACAGGTGTGGGTACCTCGTACCGGATGATGCTCTGTACGCGCTCGATGGGAAGGCCGTACTCCTCGGTCCCAAGACGAAAGAGTACGAACTGCCGGTAGCCGATACCGGAAACGGCTTCCACGTCCGGTCCTTCCTAATCGACCTTGAACATGCGTACCGAGTCTTCAAGCCGACGTGCCATCTCCGCAAGTTCCTGCGCCGATGACGAGATCTCCTGCATGCACGCCGTCTGCTGCTCCGCGGCGGCGGCGGTCTCTTCTGCCGATGCGGCGTTCTCCTCAACGACGGCCGCAATATCATGCATCGCCCTGTCGACTTCAACCGTTCGCTGGGACTGACCGGACATCGCAGCAGCGATCTCCTCGGCCAGCGTTGCTGTGCGGGTGACCGCTTCGGTGATCTGGCGCAGCGCATCACCAGTACGGCCGACAACCTCTGTGCCGGAGGCAACCTCGGTGGTGCCGATCTGCATGTACTTCAGCGCCTTGGCGGTCTCGGTCTGGACGTCTTTGATGAGATCACCGATCTGCTGGGCCGCCTTGCCCGAACCTTCAGCCAGCTTGCGGACCTCCTCGGCAACGACCGAGAAACCGCGGCCGGATTCACCCGCGCGTGCGGCCTCGATTGCGGCGTTGAGTGAGAGCAGGTTCGTCTGGTCGGCAATCGACGTTATGACATCGACGATGCTGCCGATCTCCGCTGAGCGGTGACCGAGCACCTCGACCGACGTTGCAAGCGTTTCGATGGCCTGCCTGACATCGGCGATCTTCTTGATTGCCTCGTCGGTGGCTGCCTCGCCGAGAACCGCCGCCTTGGCGGCCTCCTCGCTCGTCTTGCTTGCTTCCTCAGCGCGTCGTGCGACCTCGCCAACGGTCATCGTCATCGCTTCGATGGATGCGGAGGTCTCCTCGACTTTGCGAGACTGCAGCTCAGCGCCGTGTGCGATCTGCTGGACCGACGACGATATCTCCATCGAGGAAGAGTTGATCTCCTCGGAAGAAGCGGAAAGTTGCGTTGCGGCGTTGGTAACTGATTCCGACGAGCGGCGCACGTTGCCCGCGATGTCACCAAGCGATTCGATGAGATCGTTGCACTCACTGGCGAGCAGGCCGATTTCGTCCCCCCGCACGATTGGTGCTCGCACCGTCAGGTCGCCGTTGCCGGCCTCGACCATGACGTCACCAAGATCCCGCAGCGGGTCGAGTACGCGACGCTTGAATGCCACCCGCCACGCGTAGGAGCCGGGAATCGCGCACACGGCCATCGCGAGGCCCCCGACGATCGTCAGGTAACCGAGTGTCTGCAAATCAATCTCGAGCCAGAAGAGTGCGAACGCACCGGTGATCATGAGGCCGACGAAAACGGCCGGTCCGATGGTGAGCCAGGTGTACATTGTGAAGGTGAAGGACAGCCCCTGCTTCACCGAGCGGTTGCGGTTCTCCTTCTGCATCCTGCAGTTCCCCTCCCCGGGACGCTTCCGGCGACCCTCAGTCGCCCTAACAACAATAGCAGAAGCCTCGTTCCTACGAGACGTTGAGCGGCTTGCGGTAGATGCGCTCGCGACCGCTGATGAGCTCGAACTCGTGCGACACGGGCGCGCCTATGCGCTCGCTTCTGCCCAGGACCAGGTAGCCACCACGCGCGAGTGCCGACCAGAAGACGCCAAGCACTCGTTCCTGCTCATCCCGGTTGAAGTAGATGAAGACGTTGCGACAGAAGATGACATCAACCACGTGTATCGGTCGATCTTCGAAGAGGTTCAAGTACTCGAACTTACAGTGCTTCCTGACCTCGGGTTTAATCCGGAAATGATCGCCGTAGACATCGACGTACCGCTGCTGATCCGGCGCCGGAATCTGCTCGAGCAATGCGATGTCGTACTCGGCATGGCTCGCGACCTCGAGGGCCTTGCGGTCGAGGTCCGTCCCGAGAATCGTGAGCAGATATTCCGACGACTTCGGACCCATCGCCGCGAGAAACGACATCGCGAGCGAGTACGGCTCCTGACCTGTGGCGCAACCCGCCGACCATACCCGGATCATCCGCTGGTGACGCGCGGCCTTGTCCTTGATGATGGCCGGCAGAATATCCTTGCGAAACAGCTCGAAGACCGTGGGGTCCCGGAAGAACTGGGTGACGTTGATCGTAAGAGTATCGAGCAGCTTCGCGTACTCCTCGGGGTGCTCGTCGAGGTACGTCGCGTACTGCCGGTAGGTGTGCAGCCCGAGTGCATGCAGACGGGACGACAAACGCCGCTCCACGTACCGCGGCCGGTACTGTGCCATATCGAGACCGCGCTCGTCACGCACCTTGTCGAGCAGGCGCGTGAGATTCCCCCGGTACACCACGTCGACCTGTCGGCTCTCCATTACACCCCCGGTGCTGCATAAGTGGTCATGCCATTGTAGAATACGGTGCAACCCTTCTATAGAGGTACCGGCAAGGAGAGCACTTATGGCACGCACATCAGTCCCGGTCCGCATTCTCGCCGCGTTCGCGGCACTCGTTTTGTTCGCGCTGACCGCCGGTTCTGCACTCGCGGTCGCCGACGATTTCGTCGCCCGCGAGACGATGCCGGCCGGAGCACTCGTTGACGGCCACGCTCTTGATGGCCTCACACGAGAAGAAGCCAAAGTGGTTGTTGCGGAGCAAGTCGCCAAGCCCTTGGCCGAGCCGATCACCGTGACGCACGGCACCCGCACCTTCACGCTCGACGCCGCGACGCTGGCGAAGGTGGACATCGACGGCATGGTCGCCGACGCGTTCCAGCCCAAGGCCGCTGCGTCGCTTCCCGAACGCGTTCGCGTCCGCGCGCTCACGGTCTCGACCGGTGTTGCGGTCGAGCCCAAGGTCACGATCGATGAAGCGATTCTGACCGCATGGCTCGACGACCTCGCTTCAACCGTAGACACCGCCCCGGTCGACGCTTCGATGGCCGTGCAGGGAACGACTCTGAAGGTCATCTCATCGAAGCGCGGCGAGAAGGTCGACCGCGCCGCCGCCCTGACGGCCGTGACCGCGGCACTCCAGGACGGCACCAAGACGCTCACGCTGCCGGTCGCGCTCACCGACCCGCAGGTCGTCGAGAAAGATCTCGGCCCCACGATCCTCGTCCGGCGTACGCAGCGGAAGCTGTGGCTCTACGACCAGGGCAAACTCGTGAAGACCTACTCGGTCGCCGTCGGGACTCCCGGCTTCCCCACCCCGCGCGGCAACTGGACGATCGTGCAGAAGCGGTACCGCCCGACATGGGCGAACCCGGGCTCTGATTGGGCGAAGGGCATGCCTGCGACGATCGGCCCCGGACCGAACAACCCGCTCGGCACGCGCGCGCTTAACCTCAACGCCTCCGGAATCCGGATTCACGGTACGTCGAAGGATTACTCGATCGGGACGGCGGCGTCACACGGCTGCATGCGCATGCACATGTGGGATGTCGAGGACCTGTATGAGCGTGTCGAGGTCGGGACGCCGGTCTTCATCATCGACTAGCGTCAGAAGTCGAGGATCTCGATCCGCGCGGTCCAGGCAGAGCCGGCGTTGACGAGGGCAACATCCGCGTCAGCGGCCTCGAGCCACGGCACTCTCAGTGAGATGCCGCAGAGCCCGCCGATGCCCTTCGGAGTCGGAATCGTCGTGTGTTTCACGCCAGCGGCTATGAGTGCCCGCTCGCCGACAAGCGCGTCGTGCGTCGATGCGAACCCGTAGACGACGTACGGCACGGTCGGTTCTCTCATTCGAAAATCGTCTTCAGTGATGCCAGTGCGTACTCGATGTCTTCGGCCGACACGCCGTAGCCGATACCGAAACGCACAGCACCTGTCGCAGCGGTCCCGGCAGTCTCATGAGCCCACGGCGCGCAGTGCAGCCCGGCACGAACCGCGATGCCGAACGTAACATCCAGCTCGAACGCGATCCGGTCGGCATCGATCGTTTCATGCGCGATGCTCAGGACGGGAACGCGCTCCTCACCGAGGGGCGGCCCTATGACCCTCACGCCAGGGAGGCCCAGCAGGCCCTCGTGGAGCTGGCGGGTCAGCCGACGCTCGTCCGCACGGAGCGCCTCACCATTCGCGGCGAGGTACCGCGCGGCAGCACCCAGTCCCGCGATAGCGGGCGTGTTAGGCGTGCCGGCCTCGTAGCGGTCGGGTCGCGTCGTGGGCTGCAGCGGGTCTTCGGAGTTGCTGCCACTGCCACCTTGTGTGAGTTCGCGAGGTTCGCATCCCGGCGCCAGGTAGAGCACGCCCGCCCCCTGCGGTCCGAGCAGCCCTTTGTGGCCGGAGGCGACATAGACGTCTGCACCGAGTGCCGCCAGGTCCAGCAACAGATGTCCTGCGGCCTGAGCGCCGTCGACGATGATGATTGCGCCCGCAGCGTGTGCGATATCGGCGAAGTCCCCGACTGGCTGGATAGCGCCGAGCACGTTCGACGCATGTTGGCAGACCACCGCACGGGTCTCGGCCTCATTCACGACGCGCTCGAGATCGTCAGGATCGATACGACCGGCGGGGTCAGCACGGACGACATCGACCTTGACGCCTCGCTCGGCCAGCATGTTCAGCGGGCGAACGACTGCATTGTGCTCGGTCGAGCCGACGACGATGCGGTCACCCGGCTGCAGGATGCCCTTGAGCGCAAGGTTCATGCCGAAGGTGCACCCTGGCACGAACACCAGGTCCCGCGTGTCCGGAGCGCCGAGAAGCGCCGCAACGTCGGTGCGGGACTCGAGAATGAGCCGCGACGCCGCAAGCCCGAGCGAATGCGCCGCCCGGCCCGGGTTGCCGCCCGCTGTGGTCATTGCGTGGATGACCGCATCGAGCACGGGTTGCGGTTTGGGCCAAGACGTGGCCGCGTGGTCGAGGTATGTGATGCGTTCGGTCACAATCTGGCTCTCACGAGTGGCCGCCACCGGCCATCATCTCGGCAGCATGCTCGAGCTGATCGGCGACGATAGCGAAGGACTCCCGGACGGCCTTCTGACTGCCGGGGAGGTTAATGATAAGCGTCCGACCACGCTGGGCGGCCGTGCCGCGAGAGAGCATCGCGCGCTTGGTGATCCGCAGGCTCTCCGCGCGAATCGCCTCCGCAATACCCGGGACCTCGCGGTCGGAGTGTGCGAGTGTGACTTCGGGACAGACATCGCGCGGGCCAAGGCCGGTTCCGCCCGTGGTGAGCAGCACGTCGACCTCATCGACATCCGTCATCTCCACGATGGCATTCGCAATGACGTCGTGATCGTCCGGGACGACGTGGTACGCGGCAACGAACCAGCCGCGCTCCTCGGAAAGCTCGATGATGGCTTTGCCCGACGTGTCCTCGGCCTCACCGGCCGAACGCGTATCCGAGCAGGTCAGGACTCCGATCCGTAGCTCGTGCTGCATGTCCCCTCCCCGAGAGACTCGACAACGATCGCGTCGCCGGTACGTACCGTACCACCATGACGTACGACCGCGAAGACGCCTTCTCGCGGCATCACACAATCGCCGGCCTGGTAGTAGATGGCGCACTTGGTGTGGCAGACCTTGCCAATCTGGCTGATTTCGAGGACGGAATCATCGCCGATGCGGATGACGCTCCCGATGGGCAGCGCCACAACGTCGATGTCGATCGTTGTGATGTTCTCCGCAAAGTCGCCAGCCTGCACGTCGAGGCCCTTGGCGACCATCGTGTCGATGGACTCCTGCGCGAGCAGACTCACCTGGCGATGCCAGTCGCCCGCATGTGCGTCGGTCTCGAAACCGTGATCGACGAGCAGCACGCCTTCGGTCCCCCGCGTCTTGCGGACGGTCTTCTTGGCAGACAGGTTGACGGAGGTGACGGTTCCCGGACCGGGAAACGCGGTGCTGTCGGTCATCGTTAGTCCTCTCGCAGGTAGTGGCCGGATTTCCCGCCCTCTTTTTCGAGCAGCCTGACGTCGGTCACGACCATCCCCCGGTCGACCGCCTTGCACATGTCGTAGATCGTGAGCGCCGCGACCGAGGCCGCATTGAGCGCCTCCATCTCGACACCCGTCTTGCCGTCGGTCTCGGCGACCGCCGTGATACGCACCGAGGAGCCCTCGGGCGCGAGGTCGACGCTTACGTGCGTGAGCGCGAGCGGGTGACACATCGGAATCGTGTCGGCCGTGCGTTTTGCCGCCATGATGCCGGCAACGCGTGCGACCGCGAAGACATCGCCCTTCGGCGCTCGCCCCTCGACGATCATCGCGAGCGTCTCAGCCATCATCGTGACCACCGCCGAGGCAACTGCGCGACGGTGTGTGACGTCCTTGTCCGCGACATCGACCATGCGGGCGGCACCGCTCTCGTCGAGATGGGTGAGCTTCGGGAGGTCGTTCACGTTAGCCTCCGATCTGGGACATGCGGCGGACGGTACCGATGCGCATGTTGTGACTCTCCGGCTTTGCCGCGAGCGCCATCCTGATGAGTTCGCGAACGTCGTCCTCGGTTCCTGTGCGCAGGATCGCCCGGGCGTCGAACTCGTCGTCGCTGAACAGACACGTGCGCAGACGGCCGTCGGCCGTCAGGCGCAGGCGATTGCATTCGCCACAGAAGTGATGCGAGAGCGGCGAGATGACACCGAGCGTGCCGGGCGCACCGGGGAACTGGTAGTAGCGCGCCGGGCCCCATCCGCCGGGTGCATCGTCCTTACCAACCGGCAGCAGCTCGCCGAGACCGGCAGCTGCTCCTTCAGTAGTGAGCCGGGCGAGTATCTCGTCAGCGGAAACCTCGTCGGCCTCGCTCCAGCCCTCGCCTTCCGACGATGAGCACGCCACGCCTTCCTCGGCACCCCCGACGGGCATGTACTCGATGAACCGGATGTGGATCGGCCGCTCGAGCGTCATCTTGGCGAAACCGAGCAGGTCTTGATTGAGCCTCCGCACAACAACGACGTTGAGCTTCACGGGGTCCATGCCCGCCTCGAACGCTGACTCCAGGCCGGCGAGGGCGTCTTCGAGCTTTCCGCCGCGCGTGATCTGCGAGTAGACCTCGGGATCGAGCGTGTCGAGTGAGACGTTGACGCGCTTGAGACCCGCGTCCACGAGGTCGTGCGCGAACTTGGGAAGCAGCGTTCCGTTCGTGGTGATGGCGATCGACTCGATACCGGTCATCTCGCGCAGACGCCGCACGTGGTCGACGAGGCCAAGGCGAACGAGCGGCTCGCCACCGGTGAGGCGGATCTTGCTGATGCCCTCGCCGGCCGCGACTGCTGCGAAGCGCTCGATCTCCTCGAAGCTCAGGAGGGCGTCGTGCGGCTTCCACGGCACGCCTTCGGGCGGCATGCAGTACACGCAGCGCAGGTTGCAGCGGTCGGTCACGCTGATGCGGAGGTAGTCGATTCGTCGTCCGTGCGCGTCAGTCGCCATTACGGGCAGCTCCTTGCAGGAACGTGCGTTCCACGAGTTCGGCGAGCGTCTCGACATCATTGAGGCCGATGATCGGTACGCCGCCGGGGCGCAGGTCCGGGTTGTCGGTGATGAGCGCGAAGAGCTCATCAGGTGTTGAGATCATCTCGTCGGAGCGTGCGAGGCGCGAGACCTCGATGCGCGTGTTGCCCGCACGCTTGAAGCCCTCGGTCAGAAGAATGTCACAGCCACCGGCTGTCGCCTCGGCCGTGATCTCATCGAGCGAGCGCTCGCGATCGATCGCACTCACAACGGCGAACTGGCCGGGCGATGAGATCATCGTGACGCGCGATCCCGCCCGTGCGTGACGCCACGAGTCCTTGCCAGGCTGGTCAATGTCGACCTCGTGCACATGGTGCTTGCACGTGGCGACGCGCCATCCCCGCACAGTAAGTGCGCGGATGAGTCCCTCCATCACGGTTGTCTTGCCCGAGTCGCTCTTGCCAACGACAGAAACGACGGGGATGCCGGTCCCCTCTGCCATCTTAGAAGCAGCCCAGGTCGCAGTTCTTGACCTTGATACCCTCGAGGTCTGCGGCAGCGCCGGCGACTTTGTACGCAACATTGAACGTCTCGGCGAGCTTGCGGAGCACGGGGCAGGTGATACGTCCATCAACAGCTGCGGCCTTCACCGATTCGGTGAGCTCGGGCGTGATCTGGCCGGCCCAACGCGGGTCAACGGTCTTGGGGGTGTCACTGCTCATTCGGAACCCTCCTTGCGATCGAGGCGGATACACTCCGCCATTGAACCCGCCGGGAAGTCGGTCTCCCCTTCGGGCAGAACGAGTAGGCAGTTGGCGCGGTGCATCGACGTGAGCATCGCGGAGGATTGCGCACCTGCTAGCGAAGCAACGTATGTGCCGTCGGGCATGTGCTCGGTGACGGCGCGCATGAAGTAGCGACGGTCCGCTTTCTTCTTTACGTCGTGGCCGAGGACGACCGGGTGACGCGGCCGGTCGAGCGCGGTATGCCCCATCATCTTGAGGATGACGGGTCGAACGAACAGCTCAAAGCCCACCATGGTGGATGTGGGGTTCCCCGGCAGCCCGAAGAATGGCGTACCGCCGATGGTGCCGTGCGTTTGTGGTGCGCCGGGACGCATCGCCACCTTCCAGAAGTCCATCTCGCCGATCTGCTCGAGTACGTCTTTGACGACATCGTAGTCGCCCATACTGACACCGCCGGTGCTGACCATGAGATCGAACTCCGGAGCCCGCGAGAGGATCGCGGTGGTGTGCTCGACGGTGTCGCGGGCGACCTCGAGTACGACCGGCTCGCCCCCCGCATCTGCCACCTGCGCGGCGAGCGTGTACGAGTTCGAGTTACGGATCTTGCCCGGTCCGGGGTACTCGTCGATCGCGACCAACTCGTCACCAGTGGCGACAATCGCCACACGCGGGCGGCGGTATACGCGCGGCGTTGCACAGCCGACGGCTGCCATCAGCCCGATGGCAGCCGCGCCGACGACCTCACCCGCGCGGAGCACAGTCTCTCCGGAGTGCACGTCCTCGGCCTTACGACGGATGTTTTCCCCGAGCCGGGCGGTCGTCATGATGACGGCTGTTGCGCCGTCGTCTTCCTCGGCAGTGCGCTCGACCATGACGACGGCGTCGGCGCCCTCGGGTACCGGCGCGCCGGTCATGATGCGCGTCGCCTCGCGGGAACCGACGGCCACGGCGGGAAACGCACCCGCGGCCACATGCTCGACGACGCGCAGGCGCACCGGCGTCAGCTCACTCGCACCCGCAAGATCGGCGACGCGGACAGCGTAGCCATCCATGGCGGAGTTGTCGAACGGTGCCACGTCGATATCCGAGACGACATCTGCGGCGAGCACGCGTCCGAGTGACTCGAGCGCGCTGACGCTCTCGGGTTCGAGCGGGTTGATGCTCGCCAGAACCCGCGATCGTGCTTCCTCGACCGAAATCACAGTCCGTCCTCCCTGGGAACCGACACGCGCTCCGGGCGCGTGAAGATGACGAGTTTGCCACCGCGGGCATACCCCACGAGCGTTACGCCGACCGTTTGCGCAACTTCCGCCGCGAGGTCGGTCACCGCAGTGCGCGACACGACGACGGGAACGCGTGCCTTTGCGGCTTTGACGGCCATCTCGTACGAGATACGTCCGGTGGTCAGCAGCACGGCACCCTCGATCGGCACCCGGTCGATCCAGGCACGGCCGAGGACCTTGTCGACGGCGTTGTGCCGCCCGACATCTTCGCGAACGAGCAGGACCTTGCCGTCGCGACCGAGCGCACACGAGTGCATGCCGCCGGTGTCGCGGTACGCGCTGGACGCGCGGGACATCTGGCCCATCATGTCGTAGAGCTCGCCGGAGTCTAAAGTGACGTCGGATGTGACGGCCTCAAGACCGAGCGTGTGCCCGAGCGACGCGAACGTGACACCCTTGCCGCATCCTGCCGTGATGTACCGGCGGCGGTAGACGAGATCGTCGGGCACCGGCTCTTCGCTGCGCACGTAGACCATCCCGCGCTTGCTATCCACATCAGTGCCGAGGAACGCGTCGCGATCGTTCAGGAGCCCCTCGGACACGAGAAACCCGACCGCCATCTCCTCGAGATCGTCGGGGGTCGCCTGCACGGTCGCGATCTCGACGCCGTTCATGTCGATGGTGACCGCGCGCTCGCTCGGCATGCCGCGCTGCCGCCGTGTACCGACCTCGATCACCGAGACTCGCACGTCGGCTTCCACCTCCATGCGCGTGGCTGGCGGTGTCCCGTCGCGGACATCGCTGAGGTCCTCGGGGGTGTTCACGTTCACGAGGCTCACCAGGTCGGGGTCGGCCGCACGAAGCGCCGAGAGCGGCACCTCGACGACTTTGAGCGACGGGAACATGGCAACAAGCCTGCGGCGGCCGGACTCGAGAACGCGTTGGGCAACCGGCAGGCAGTCGCGATGATAGAGCGCAAGGAGCGGCTCCGGGCCCTTGTCGCCGATCGGCATCACAACCTGCGCGTCACCGCGTGCCTCCCACAGCACTCGCACGACATCCGGTATGAGCCACGGCATGTCGGACGCCACCGCGAGCACCCAGTCATCCTCGGCGGCTTTGAGCGCGGTCACGAGACCGCCGAGCGGACCCTGGTAGGCGATCTCGTCCTGCAGGATACGGACGCCCGCCGGCAGCGTGGTATCTGCCAGCGCTTCGGGGCGGTTTGTGACCACCACGACGTGGCTACAGACTTCGCCGACAACATCGACGACGCGTGTGAGCAGCGGTTCGCCATCGACAGACAGGAGCGTCTTGTCGACGCCCATCCGCATCGAGCGTCCTCCCGCGAGAACGGCAGCGGTTACCGGAAGTCGCCCCATTTTCGACGCCTTATCCACGTGTATCTCCAGTCGAGAGAACCCCGGTGCCTGGGGCGGAGCCATCATCATAGTGTGCCCCTGCCTCATCGGCTCCAACCGTGCGCATTCGAACGGCGGTCGCCTTGAAGGCGGCGGTGACCACGACGCCGGGCATGAGCGCGAGTTCAGCCACCGCGGCGCGGGAAAGCCGAGAGGCGATCGTCAGGGAACCGACAGAGAGCGTCACGCGGAAGGTGGATCCCGAATGCTCTATGTTCGTCACGGTACCGGTCAGCCGGTTTCTCGCCGAGGACGGCGGTAGCTCCTGGTCGCCGGCGAACAGCATGACGTCCTCCGGTCGCACGCCCACGAGCACGTGGCTGCCAGGCAGGAACTGCGACACGACATAGAGCACGGCGCCGCCACAGTCCACATGTGCAACGCCGTCGTGCACTTCTCGGACAACCCCATGAAGGGGCGGCTCCATGCCGAGGAACTCGGCGGTCCACTCATCGGCGGGCAGCCCGAAGATGTCGTCCACGAGGCCGGCAGCCACGATACGACCTTCGCGCATGACGGCGACATCGTCGGCGACCGTCAGGGCCTCGTCCTGATCGTGAGTCACGTACAACGTGGTGATCGAGCTGTCTCGGAGAATCGTTGCGAAGTCGCGCGCAAGGCGCCACTTCATGATCGGATCGAGCGACGCGAGCGGCTCGTCGAGAAGGAGCACCCGCGGCTCGAGCACGAGCGCGCGGGCAAGCGCCACGCGCTGCGCCTCGCCTCCGGATAACGTCAGTGCAGACCGCGACCCCCAATCAGCGAGACCGACACGGTCGAGCATCAGCGAGACGAGCGACGCGACGCGCGCAGTCGGAACACGCCGCAGCCGAAGCCCGTACGCCACGTTGTCGGCGACCGACCCCTTGAAGAGGTACGGCCTCTGGAACGCCGCGGCCATAGACAGGCGAGCCGCAATGTCCCGCGATGTGACCTCGGTGCCGTCGAGCAGGATCCGCCCTGCATCCGGCTTCTCGAGAAGGCCCACGATCGACAGCAAGGTCGACTTGCCGGATCCAGACGGGCCGAGAAGCGCTGTTGTGCTTCCTGACTTCATCTCGAGACGCTCGACATCCACCACCCGTTTGCCCCGATAGGACTTGCGGATGCCCTCGATGATGATGCTCGCGGGAATCATCGGCTCACCGCTCATAGCGCTCCGCCGACTGCTGGACCCGCGTGAGCAAGATGTTCACCACGAGCACGATACCCATGAGGAGTGATGCGAGCGCGAGGGCCGGACCGTAATCGCCCATACGCGTGTACTGCACGATCGCAGTTGTCATGACCCGCGTCTTGCCGGCGAGGTTGCCGCCGACCATGGTCACCGCGCCGACCTCGGAGATGATGGAGCCGAATCCCGCAGCGACTGCGGCAATCAGGCCCATACGGGCCTCCTTGAGCGTCATGAGCGCCTCTTGCAGGCGTGAGGCACCGAGCGAGCGCGCCTGAAGCCGGAGTTCGCGTGGCACCGCAGACACGGCCGCAGCCGAGACGGCGGCGACCACCGGAAGCGCGATGATGAGCTGTGCGAAGACCATCGCCGGCTGTGAGTAGAGCAGTTCGAGATTGCCGAAGGGGCCCCGCCTTGAAAGCAACATCGCAACGATCAGACCGACGACTACCGGCGGCAGTCCCATTCCGGTGTTTGCGATGACGAGCATCATTCTGCGCCCGATGAAGCGTTTCGTACCGAGCAGGAATCCGATGGGGATTCCGAGTACGAGAGCGAGCGCAACGGCCGCGCCCGATACCTGGATGGAGACGAGGACTATGGTCCAGACATCGGCAGCGCCCGTGACAAGCATGGAAAGCCCGTCCCTAAACGCGTCGATGAAGATACCCATTGGTCACTACCTCGTTCTCGCGGTGCCGGCCGCTTCGGTCAGGAGCGTCTACTGTGCGTTTGGCGTGAACAGCGCCTGTCCGAACTTCTCGATACCGAATCCACCGATGACCAACTGACCCTCGGCGCTGGTGATCCAGTCCATGAACGCGTTCGCGCCATCGAGATGTGTCGCATCCGTGACGGGGATGACACCGTACTGGTTAAGCAGGCCCCTGTCGCCTTCGCGCAGGATGACGAGATCGAGCGTGCCCTGAGCCGTGAGGTATGTGGCGCGGTCTGAGAGCGTGTAGCCCTGCTTCTCGCTCGTGATCTTCAGGGTCTCACCCATGCCCTGGCCGGTCGAAAGATACCAGTCGGCGGCATTGGCCGTGGTTGTCGGAGTGATGCTGGCAGCCTTCCAGAGCGCGAGTTCCTTGGAGTGCGTACCGGACTTGTCGTCACGGGTCAGAAACGGGGCCTTGCCCGTGGCAAGCGCCGTCATGACGCCGTTGAGGTCAGCGGCCGACTTGACGCCGGACGGATCGGCTTCAGGCCCCACGAGTACGAAGTCGTTGTACATGACGTCTCGGCGCTCGGTGCCGAAACCGGCTTCCATGAACGTCTTTTCGGCTGCGGGAGAGTGAACGAGGAGCACGTCGGCATCCTTGTTCTCGCCCATCTTGAGTGCTTCCCCGCTGCCGACGGCGATGACCTCGACAGTGAACTCGGGGTTCGCCTTCTCAAACGCGGGAATCAGAACATCGAAGAGTCCGGAATCCTGCGTCGAAGTCGTCGAGGCTAAGACGACATTCGTCTTCTCGACGGCCGATTCCGGGGTGGTCGCCGTATCGTCAGCCTTGGAACAACCGACAACAGAGAAGGCCAGCATGGCCGCAAGCGCGGCAACGGCTACCCGCCAGATGGCGGGCCGAACAGAGCGGTCTTTCATATGAGTCTCCTTTTCGAGTACGGAAGGCTGGATCGTTTCCGGTCCAACCCTATCGGCCCGGGCGCCATAGCGGTGACCAACCGCTTTAGGACTCCGGGGCTCGGAGATGTGCCGCGGGACCCCCACGGCAACGAACCTAGGATAGTCCAAGCAACCAAGGTACTCAACATCAGCCGAAAGACACGAAGACCCGACGGCGCGCGCCGTGTCTCAAGTTCATCGATGAATGCGACGTTTTCGTCGGCGAATCGGGTTCTTGGTATGTACGGGCGGCAGGGCTACTGGAGCAGCAGTTCCACAGCGTCGAGCACGCCTTCGCTGACCGCACTCGCGCTGCCATAGATCTCGACAACATCGATTGCTGACTTGTTCGTCGTGATCGCGGACGCAACCGGTGCCGAGAGCACCGTCGGTGCGGTGAGCAGCAGCACGCCGCCGTTCTGTGCGGTCGCAGCCGACCCGCCAAGAGCGTCGGGGTAGTTGAGCCCGGTAGCGAGACCGACGTACGAGTAGTCCCCCCAGCCCATGTCGACGGCGTAGTCGGCAACCATCCGAGCCGTTTCGTACCGGGTCGCACCGCCAACGCGCTCGATGGTGCCGCTAAGCATCCCGTTGAGGTTCGTCATGACGCCCGCCGAGACGGCAGCCGTGCTGCCCACGATGATCCCGCTCGTGATGTTGAGCGACGAGATCGCTCCACTGGTGGCCGAGGGCACGCTGGTGGTGCGCACAAGGAGCACCGGCGTCCACGACGTCGGTGACGCCGAGACGGTCGAGTTCTTCGGTGAGCGACGCGGTGACGGAGCTGCCGACGAGCAAAACGGGCGACGAGTACGCGCCTGCAAGACCCGACGCAGAGAGCGCGTCCGGAAAGTCCTTGCCCGTCGCCACGACGGCGGTCGTGACGCTGCTCGGTGCGAACGTAGAGGCCGAGATTGCGAGCGCGGTCGCGTAGCGGTCGGAACCGTATGTGCGCTCCGCGACCGGCTCGCCGAATGGGGCGCCGCTCCCCTGCTCGGAGCGGGGGCCGACGTTGGTCGAGGTGTCGACGGCTCGCACTTCATAGAAGTACTCGACACCTCTATCGACGTCCAGGTCTTCGAACGACGTCACGGCAGGCACGGTGCTGGTAACGACCTGCCTCGGCATGGTGTGGACGGATTCAGGCGATGCGGTCCACCGGTACACGCGGTAGGACGCGACACCCGAGCCGCCCCCGTCCGTCGCGGTGCCCCAGGTGAGCGTGTTCTTGTACGAACCCGGCGTGACGAACAGCGATGCCGGCGCAGTCGGGGCGATCGTGTCCGATGCATGTAGGGCGATGTCCGTATCGGGCACCGTGATCTTCTGTGCGGACGCATAGGTGGTCGTCTTGCTGAGGAGGCTATTGAATCTCATACCGATCGGCACCGCATGGCGGAAATCGCCGGCTGCCCCCGCGGGACCGTAATCCTCATCATCGACAACGCCATTCGAGTCACTGTCCACGGTGTCGAGTTCGGTCTTGCCGAGCGAGTACACGACGCCGCCCGAGGTCTCGGACGTGCATTCCGAGCGCTTCGCGGCGAAACTCCCTCCGACAGCCGTACCGTTGTGCACCCATGCGCCCTCGGTCTCCATGGACATGACGGTAACCGCATGAACGTCATGAAGCGTGACCGTCGACTTGCCCCCATGTGACTCTCCGTCCTGTTCGTATGGGCCAACAGACCCCCGGCGCGATTCCGCCCGGAAATAAACCCTACGATTCCGCCCGCAGGTAGCCCACAAGTGCACCGGCCGCCCTGGTGAGTGTCGTACGCGGCAGCACGAGGAAGAGCGGGCGCTCGAGCGGGAACTGAGCCACGGGTACGCGGGCGACCGTGCCGAGCTTGATCGCCTTTTCGGCGACCCACGCGCTCACGATGCCGATGCCCATGCCTCCCTCCACGGCCGAGAGGACCGCCTCGTTCGTGCCGAGTTCCATGACGACCCGCAACTCTGCCGGGTCGACGCCCCCCCGGCGAAGTGCGCCCTCAGCGACCATGCGTGTGCCCGAGCCTGACTCACGAACGATGAACTGCTCGTCGACGAGATCGGTCATCCTAAGCGCCTCCCGCTTGGCGATTTCGTGGCCAGGCGGGCTCACCATTACGAGGTCGTCACTACCGTGACGCTCGTAGATCACGCGCGCGCCGGGGACCTCAGCGCCAGTCATCCCAACGTGAGCCTCCCCCGCCTCGACGCGCTCGACGACCTCCGATGTGTCGCACACGCGGATGGTGGCACCGACCTCGGGGTAGGCGCGCAAGAAGCCGCCGAGAAGCCGCGGAAGCACGTACTGTCCTGGTGTCGTGCTCGCCGCGATATCGAGGCGCCCCGACACGATTCCCGAGAGACCCTCAAGCTCTACCCGCGCAGCATCCACGTCTTTCATCACTTTGTGCGCGTGGGGCAGGAGGGCTCGGCCTGCCTCGGTCACCTCGACCTTGCGATACCGGCGATCGAGCAACGTCACCCCGAGATCCGCCTCCAGCGACTGCACCTGCATCGTGACGGCAGGCTGCGAAAGACCAAGCGCACGGGCGGCCTCTGAGAACGACGAGTGTTCGACGACCGACACGAACGTGCGGAGTTGAGCGATGTTCACGAGCTCTCCGATCACTGCCCTGAGCAGGATGCATTGATAGTGCTTATAGTACGCTACCAGCTCGCATCGTAAACACGATTGAAGCGGACTGCGCCAGGGTATAGGCTCATAGTGATAATCGTTCTCACTAAGGGCGTGCTGTGACCCAATCCCACCGACCTGCACCTACAGACGTGCACGACCTCTTCGGCGACCGGCGGGTGAGCGCGGCGCGGCGCATCATCGCTCAAGCCACTTCCGCCCTGCATGGTGCGTTCACCGTCGAGGACCTGCACGCCAGCGTCGTGCGTGCCGAGGCGAGCGTCGGCCTCGCCACCGTGTACCGCGCCGTCGCGGCGATGCTGGCCGCGGAATCGCTCGTACCCGTGGGCTACCGAGACGGCAGCGCGCTCTACGCGCTCTGTGTAGGCGGCGCCCACCATCACCACCTCGTGTGCACCGGATGCGGTACCGTCGCCGGAATCGCCTGCCCCATCGACCGCGCTCTGGAGCATGCCGCGTTCGAGGCTGGCTACACGGTGACCGGGCATGAGATCACGCTCTACGGTCTGTGCCGCACCTGTGCCGGGAAGCGTGACTGACGTGTCTCACATCCACATACCGGACGGCGTGCTGCCCGTGTGGCTCTGGCTTGGAGGCTGGGGCCTCGCTGCGGCGGTCGTGTGGTTCGCGAGCACCCGTAGCACCGGCGTAGACGTGCGCCGGAAGGTGCCGCTCGTAGGCATCATCTCGGCGCTAGTGCTTGTCTCGATGTCGAGCGAGATCGTGCCGATCGCCTATCACATCAACCTCACCGTAGTGGCCGGCGTGCTCCTCGGCCCGCAGCTGGCGATCATCTCGGCATTCGTTGTGCAGGTGATACTTGCGCTGCTCGGGCATGGGGGCGTGACGGTCATCGGACTCAACACGCTCATGACCGCGACGGAGATGCTGCTGGGGTGGACGATCTTCCGCGCGTTCATCGCCATCCTCGGGAGGCGTCGTGTCGGACTCGCAAGCGGCGTGACGACCGTCATCACGCTCGCGATCACCACGACGATGCTGGTGGGAATCGTTGCTATCTCGGGTGTCGGCGGAGCCACCGCGCGCGAGACTGGCGCGCTCGACCCCCAAAACCTCACCTTCGCGTCACCGTTCTCGGAGAAGGTCGTATCGATCGGGCTGTTCTCGGGCGGCGAGCATACTAGCGCGCCGGCGGTTCCGGTCACGCGCTTCGCGACCATCGTGTACACGCTCGGTCCGATCGGCTGGCTCATCGAGGCACTCGTCACTGCGGCCGTTCTCGGGTACGTGGCGCGTGTGCGGCCTTCACTCGTCTTTGCGGGTGCGCTCACCCCCACACAACCGGCTCATTTCGGCGACGAGCACGGGAGGCACTGATGGACATCGGTGTCGTCGATCGCTCGGCGGTGACGGGTACGTCGGTACTGCACGGCGCCGCAACGAGCGCCAAACTCGCCGCATTCTCGCTGCTGCTCGCCGCGGTCGTCGTGAGCACTAACCTGTTCGTGGTGCTCGCGATCGCCGTCGCTTTGCTCGCGGCCGTGTTCGCGCTCAGGCTGCCGGCGCGCTCGATTCTGCCGCTTGCCGCGTACCCGGCGATCTTCGCGGCCGTGTTCGCGTTTGCTTCGGCGCCGGACGCGCTCGCCGGGGCGCTTATCATCGCGAAGGCGATCACATCGGCGCTCGCGGCGGTGACGCTCATGTTCACGACGCCCTACCCGCAAGTCTTCGCGGCGCTGCAGCGCGTCACGCCGGGACTCGTCGGGGACACGCTGCTTATGACGTACCGCGCGATCTTCATCCTCGCCGACAAGCTCGGTGACCTCACGAGGGCTGTGCGTCTGCGCTCCGGACTCTCCAAAGGTCATCCCGTCCGGGCCGCGCAGGCGACCACGCGCGCGCTCGGCGGGTTACTGCTCTACTCCCTTGATCTCTCGCAACGCGAGTATGACGTCCTCGTGCTTCGCGGGTACACCGGACGCCTCCGGGTCGCCGTTCGCCCGTCGCGCTCCCCCGCCGCAGACATCGTGATCGTTTTGGCGGCGCTGACACTGCTCGGCATCGCATCTGCGTGGCGCATCTATCACGTGGCATTCATCGATTACAGCTGGATTCCGCTCGCCGCCGCGCTCCTCGGCCTTTGCGCTGCACTCGTCACTCGTTGGAGGACCCGATGACCCCGCACACACACTCACCGGACCACACGCATCCCGACGACCCCAACGCCGAGGAGGTCGTCCACATCTCGTGCGTGCGCCACACGTACGAGGACGGGACATCGGTGCACCTGTGCGGCATCGATTTCGTCGCGCACCGCGGCAAGCGCGTGGCAGTTCTCGGCCCGAACGGCGCGGGGAAGACGACGATGCTCTATCACATCCTCGGGCTCCTTAAGCCGCAGGAGGGCGCCGTGCACGTGTTCGGTATCTCGCCTGCCGATGACTGGCCCGCCATCCGCAGACGTGTGGGCGTCATGCTCCAAAACGTCGACGAGCAGATCATCTCGCCGACCGTCGGTGACGACGTCGCCTTCTCGCCGCGGCAGTATGGGCTGCCCGAGGCCGAGGTGCAGGAACGTGTGAGCGCCGTGCTGCGTCTGCTCGGCATCGAGGAGCTCGCCGACCGCGTGCCGCACAACCTCTCGGGCGGCGAGAAACGGAAGGTGGCACTTGCGGGTGCGCTCGTGATGGACCCGGAACTGCTCGTGCTCGATGAGCCGTTCGAAGGGCTCGATCCGACGTCGCGCCAGGGGCTGCTCGACTTGCTCGAGCGCCTGTCGCGCGAGCGCGACATGACCGTGGTGCTCTCGACGCACGACATCGACGCGGTGCCCGAGTTCGCCGACTACGCCTACGTGCTCGCGCCCGGTGGCACCATCGCGCTGCGCGGCACCCCTGCCGAGGTGTTCGCCAATGCGCCCGTGCTCGCCCGGGGCAACATCAAACCGCCGATCCTCGCAGAGCTCTTCACGCGGCTGCGCGAACGTGACCCGAGCGCACCGGCGACGGCGCTCACGATCAGTGACGCCGCCGAGGCACTCGAAGCGTGGAAGCGGTCGCCGCGGCAGTAGTTTTTGGCTTCCGTCCTACTCCGAGAATCCGGCATACGCGGATACCAGCCCGAGGAGAGCGATTCCCGGGAACAGGACCATGCACTGGAAGAGCCGCACCCGGTCCACGTTCGACGCCACCTCACAGCTTCTTCTTGAACCCCGTCCAGCGGGCAGCAAAGCCGGCTGACTCATACAGTGCCGCAGCATCCTCTCGGCACGACTCCGTCAACAAGATCATCTGGTTGCAGCCGAGCTCGCGCGCAAAGTGCTCAAGCTCACTGAGGAGTGCAGTGCCTACCCCGCGCCGCCTGTAAGTCGGGTCGACGACGACGTCTTCGATCACCAGGTAGGAGTCGGATCCTCCGTACAGCCCGTGGCAAACCACACCGGTGGCCGTACCCACACATTCGCCGTCTATCCGTGCGGCCAGAAGCGCATGTTCGGGATCCGTTTCGAGACGGCGAAGTGTTTCGGCCATCTCAGCAGCATCCGAGATCTCGCCCCAGAAGTGCTCATGGAGTCGACCGATAGCCTCCAGGTCGGACTCTCGAACCCGGTCAATCTCCATACGCCCCCTCCCTCGTACGACTAGGTTGTCTGCGCACCAGCGGAGCGGCGCGCAAGGAAGGCGCCTGTCGCCACAAGCGAGGCAGCCATGACGACCTCGCCGGAGTTGCTGACAACGAACCCCACAATCGCGGGCGGAATCGCCGCCGCTATGAACATGAAGACCGACCCGGCGAGCATCCAAGGCCAGCGGGTGCGCTTGAGGACCACGACCCCACACGCGATCACCACGAGCGTCATCATTATCGACGGGATCGGCGGACCGGGGATACCACCGCCATTGGTGTAGTAGACAAGGTCTACCTGCTCGACCAGTTCGAAGGTGAACAACACGACCGAGTGAACGAGACCGATGCCCACCATCAAGGCGTAGAGTCCCCACGAGCCCGCCTTTGTCGCGCGCTGTCGCCCCACGAACGCCCCGCTTCTCACGGCGAACGCCACCGCCGTCACAATCCACACCGGCGTGAGCAGAGCATGACCGACGAAGCGGGGCACGCTCAGCGTCTCAAGGAGCGGTCCCGCGCCGACAAAGGAACCGAGCGCGACCATCGCGTTGTCGTAGACGACCGCCGCGATCGGCAGCATGAGGGTCAGCGTCCCGGCGTTGGGTGTCGCCCGGTAGACACGATATGCCCACACCGCGAGAGCGGCCTGGGCGAGTGCGTACAAGATGTATGCGGCAGTCAGCATGCAGGTATCTTACTGGAGCGCGCGGTCTCCTGCAGGGCTATACTCTGGCGCGTGCCATCTCCGCCCCCGCCCACCACGTGAGGCCAGCATGTACGAGCATCGCTCCGCCTATCACCGTCTCCGCGTGACCGACGCCAACGGCGTACGAAGCCTCATCTTCGAGCACAACCATCAGTCCTCGATGCACCTCGACAATCCGTTCGAGAGCGACATCGAGTACGTCGGCTACCTTCACCTCACACTCGCGGTCAAGCCGAACGCGACGCGAACGCTCGTCCTCGGCCTTGGCGGCGGGTCGGTCGTCAAGCGCATGTGGCGCGATTACCCGGCGATGCGTCTCGACGTCGTCGAACTCGATCCCGAAGTCGTCGATGTCGCACACGAGTTGTTCGCACTCCCCCGCGACGCCCGTATCTCAATCATCGTCGACGACGGTCGCGCCTTCGTGCGGCGCGCCGCCGGACCGTACGACATCATCATAGTCGACGCGTTCGACGATGACGTGATCCCCCGCCCGCTCATGACCGAGGAGTTCCTGCGCGAGTGCCGCGACCTCCTCGGCCCCGGCGGCGTGATCGCGTACAACGTGATCGGTTCCGTCCAGGGCGACAGCAGCAAGCAGTTCCGTGGCCTCCACCGGACCGCGTCGAACGTGTAGAGACATGTGTGGACATTCATCGTCGGGCATGCGGACGGGTTCCCGGGCGGTACCGGCAACCTTGTCATGCTCGCAACGGATGCCGAACTCACCGAGGACGAGCTGCTGGAGCGCATCGGCACGCGGGTAGGCGGGCTGGTGACCGTCCCGGCGTTCGAGCGCTTCGCCGAGCATCTTCATCGCGGGTCGATTCGAACCGGCGACGTGCCGATCATCGTCGATCCGTCGACGCCGGCGCGGCGCGGGCGGCGCTAGAGAGCGGTACGGGCGAGATGCAATCTCCGCGAGCGCGTGCGTCCAGCCATGAACACATCGAGGAATGCGAGAAATCACCGGGATGTGACGCGTACTGCGGGCCGGTCTGGATGCTCTTCCGCATCGCATCAGTCGGGAGCCCGGATCCAGACCCAGGGTGGCTAGTAGTGCGAGTGGCCGGGAGTCCATCCGGCAGCATTGATGTCGCCGGTGACCACGCCCGTAGCTGTGACGTAGTAGAAGAGCCCGGACGCCGGGCAGGTGGGCGCGGACTTGATGAACGTCGGGACCAGCAGATCAGCGGTATCGGCGCTGCCGTTTCCGTTGAAGCGATGAGCCTGTGACCAGAGTTGTTCGTTCGTTGCGTAATACTGCTGCGCGGCGCCTTCAATCAGGCGCTGGTTCGACTGGCAGGTACGCAACCTCGCGGTGTTGCTCGTTGCAGTGAACACAGGAACGGCAATCGAGACCAGAACGCCGATGATGAGCACGACGACCATGAGTTCGACGAGTGTGAATCCCGCCTGATCCGTTCGCTCATCCATCTCTCGTCCTCACGCCACTCGGCAGGCGCACCGACGCCTGTGACTAGTGATTCCTCTATCGACCGCTTATCGGCGGAACTTGAATTCGCGCACGCCGACTGTGACGCACGACACACCTTGATTGAGGCCGTCCTACGCCCGCGCTTTGATCGCCCGAGCGACTTCACGACCCCACTCCTCGGCGGCGACGAGGTCGTCGGCGGTCGGCTTGAACTTCTCCGAGAAATCTTCGAGCGGCGCGTCGAGACCGATGGCCGTAACCCGTTCGCGCATCTGTTTAATGGCGCCGCCGCCCCACCCAAAGGAACCAAAGAACGCCGCCATACGCCCAACGGGCTTGAGGCCCTCGATGTACTGGATGAAGCCGGCGACGCGGTAGAGCATGCCATGGTGCAGCGTCGGTGACCCGAGCACCAGGGCCTTCGCCTCGAGCAGTTCGGCCATGATGTGCGCCCCCGAGGTACTCGCGAGGTCGTACATATCGACCTCGACGCCCTCGGCTGCGATCCCGTCGGTAATGACGTCGGCAAGCATCTTGGTCGAGCCCCACATCGTCGAATAGACCACGACCGCCTTGTCGCGCTTGTAACCGCTCGTCCAGCGTTCGTACGCCGCCAGCGCGGCCACCATCGCATCGCCGCGCCAGATCACGCCGTGCGACGGTGCGATGACCTCGGGCTCCCAACCCGCGTCGGCGATCTTGGCGACCATCTTGGCGACAGGAGTGTTGAGCGGCATGAGGATGTTCGCGTAATAGATGGCGAGTTCTTCGATCGCAAGATCGAGCCCGACCTCATCGGCGAATCTGCCCGAGGAGGCCAGGTGCTGGCCGAACGCGTCGTTGGGCATGAGCGTGCGGACCTCGGGGCAGTAGGTGAACATCGAGTCGGGCCAGTGAACCATAGGCGCCGGCATGAAGTGGAGCGTCTTACCGCCAAGGTCGATCACGTCGGCAGCGCTGACGGCTTCGACGACGAGACCATCGTGATACTCGGCAACGCCCTTCACACCGGACCCCGATGCGACCACGCGCGCGCCCGGCATCGCCGCCATCACGTCGCGAAGGCCGCTGTTGTGATCAGGTTCGACATGGTTGACGACAATGAGACCGACGTGGGCCGGATCGATGATATCGGCCACGCGCGACAGCAGCTCCGGAACAAACGGCGTCTTGACGGTGTCGATGAGCGCCCAGGTACTTTCGCCCCGGACGAGGTAGGCGTTGTACGTGGTGCCTCGCGGCGTCTCGTAGCCGTGGAAGTCGCGGAGGCCCCAGTCGAGTCCACCGACCCACCAGATGCCGTCACTGACAGGAACTGCGCGCATGGCAGCGCTCCTTTCGATTGCTGTGTCGTACTGGGAGTGTGTACCCGATGCGGGCGGTCGCTACGACGAACGCTTCACGAAGAAGTCGGCCATCGACAGCAGCAATGTGAGGGCCCTGCTCGGCTCAAGGGCGTCGTCAAGGCGCTCCTTGGCGAGAAGGACGAGGTCTCGTGCATAGTCGCGCGCGAAGCCGACCGAGTCGGACTCCTCCATAATCTCCACGGCCTCCGCTAGCACCGCCTGATCCGAGGTGTGCGCCGAGAGAATCTCGAGCAGGCGCTCCCGTCGGGGCGAGTTCTGCAGCGCGTGAATCGCCACGAGGGTACGTTTGCCTTCGGTGATATCGCTCCGGAAATCCTTGCCCGTGGCCTCTTTCGTGCCGACGAGGTTGAGGATGTCGTCTTGCACCTGAAACGCAAGCCCTGCGGCCATACCGAAGGCACGGAGTGCTTCGACCTGCCCGTCGCTGGCGCCGCCAACGATTGCACCAACCGCGAGCGGCACACCGCCCGAGTAGTATGCGGTCTTGTGGTTTGCCATAACGAGGTAGTCTTCGACGGTGACGTCGAAGCGGCCGTCGCGCGCCCAGCCGATGTCGAGCGCCTGGCCCTCGATGGTGCGGGTCGTCATCGCAACAAGCTCAGCGAGTACGCGAATTTTCGTCGTCTCGTCGAGGCCCTCGTCGTGCACGACGGTGCCACACACGAGCGCGAGCGCGAGGTCGCCGGCGTTGATCGCGAGGCCGATGCCCTCGGTGATGTGCATACACGCCTGGTCGCGCCGTGTAAGCGAGGAGTCCTCGATGTCGTCGTGGATGAGCGCGGCCGTGTGGAAGTGCTCGATGGCAGCAGCCGACGGCCACGCGCGCTTCGGGTCGCCACCGACCGCTTCACACGCGAGCAGGCAGATGAGCGGGCGATGTCGCTTGCCCGAGTTGTCCGAGAAGTGGCGCAGCGGCGCGTAGAGGTACTGCGCCATGTCCTGGTGAGACCCGTTGGCGAAGAACGTCATCAGGTACTCGTCGAACTTCTTCGCGTTGAGGTTCAGGTAGAGTTCGAAACCGGTCATGCGTCTCCTCGGCAAGCATGCGCGACCGTGGTCAACGGGCGGCGTCGGTGTGCGAACAGTATACAAGCGCGCGCGCGGAAGTCACGTCCGCGGATCCGAAATCGCGCCCTCACCGAGGATTACGACGCGCCCTCGCGCAATCCTTTGTCGAGAAACACTCCGTCGGCCGAGAAGCGCCGCCGGTACGTGAGCATCACGGCCATGATCGAGCCCACCGCGGTGGCCGCGCTCACCATGAGCATGACGACGATCTGGTACTTGGTCGCATCGAGTGGATCCGCGCCCGCGAGTATCTGCCCTGTCATCATGCCGGGAATGAAGACGATGCCCGCGGCCGCCATCGAGTTGATCGTGGGAATGAGCCCGGCGCGAAGCGCGGTCCGCACCGACGCCCCCGCTAGCTCCCAGCGGTTCGCACCAAGAGCGGTGAGCGCGAGGATCTCCTCGGCACGCGAATCGAGGTCCGAGAAGAGGCGCTCGATCGCGAGGGCGATGCCCGTCATCGAGTTACCGAGCACCATGCCGGCGATCGGGATGACATACCGCGGTTCGTACCACACGGGCACACGGATGATAAGCGCGGTGACCGCGAACGTAACGGTGACCGAGGTGACCGCCATGGACAGAAACGAGCTGCCGAAGAGACCCGGCGGCGCGTCCGGCGCACGTTTGAGCACGATGCGCGTGGCAACGACCGTCATCAGGCCGAGGAGCACCACGACGATCCACCAGATGCGCGTGGCGAACACCCACCGCAGCACCAAGCCGAGTGCGAGCAGCTGTAGGTACGTGCGCGCCGCGGCTACGCTGATGTCCTTTGCGAGCCCGAGTCCGAGGGCAAGCGAGAGTGCGGCCGTGATGAGGATGAAGCCGGCCGCAAGCGCGAGCTGCGGCCAGGCGATTGCGACGACGCCGTCAGCTGGCACCGGCGCTCACCTCCCGGAGATGACCGTCAGCCAGGCGGTAGCTCGCCGTCGCCGCGGCATCGGTGCGCAGGTGGCTCACACGAAGCACGGCACCGCCGTCGGCTGCGAACCGCGCGGTCATCGCCGCAACAGCCGACGCACTGGCATCGTCGAGGCTCGCGTCGGGCTCGTCGAGCAGCAGGATACGTGGCGCCGCGAGCAGCACGCGCAGGAGCGCCACGCGGGCAAGCTGCCCGACCGAGAGATGCCGCGTGTCGCGCTCGAGCGAGATGTCCGCAAGACCGACATCTTCGAGGGCGATCCGCAGGTTTTCGTCGGTCGGAACCGGCTCACCCGCACGGACCTTGAGCGCAAACGGCAGCCGGAGGTTACTCCCCACGCTGCCATCCGAAAGGACCGTGCGCTGCGGCAGGAGTGCGACGCGCGTGCGCCACACGTCCGGGGGAATCGTGGCCGCAGACTCGCCTTCGAGCGCAAGGAGCGCCGAAGCACCCGGCAGCAGGCGCGCGAGCACAAGGAGCAGGGTCGTCTTGCCGGCGCCCGAAGGGCCGCGCAGCTCGACGACGTCGCCGGCGTTGAGGGCGATTGCCGCGCCATCGAGGATACGGGCATCTCGCCCGTCGGCGCGGCGCGATGCGACGATGCCGGTCGCGCTCAGCAGCGGTGCACCTAGGACCACCGTTCGTACCGCACCTTCGCGGGGTCAAAGCGCTCCGACGGCGGTTTGGTCTCTGCGGGGTGCCCGATTGCGAGAACGGCGAACGGTTCGATGCCCTCAGGCATGTCGAGGGCTTCCTTGAGCGGCGTGACGCGCTCCATCTTGGGCCAGAACCCGAGCCAGACCCCGCCAAGCCCGAGAGCGTTGACCGCGACGAGAACGTTCTCGACCGCTGCACCGCAGTCCTGCTGCCACATCGCGTCGTGCTTCAGATTGCCGAGGTCGGCGCACACGACGATCGCGAGCGGGGCCTCCTTAAGAATCGCGCCGTACGGCGTGGTGCCGACGGCGACGTCGAGCTGATCGCGCTCTGTGAGCACGATGAAGCGCCACGGCTCCTGGTTGCCGGCAGAGGGAGCGGCCATAGCGGCGCGCAGGAGTGTCTCAACCATCTCCGGAGCGACGGGTTCCTCGGTGTACTTGCGGATGCTGCGCCGCGAGAGAATCGCTTCAAGTGCGTCCATCGTGTCTCCTCGGTCGGTCATCGGTCGGACTCGGACCCGAGCGTCTCGTCGCGGGCCCGCACGCGGCGGGACTCGCGGTAAAGCACCGGACTCGTACCGAACAGCAGGTCGTTCTCGAACGAAATCCGCTCGAGCCCAACCATCTCCTCGGCGATCATCGTCACGTTCCGCTGCACCTCGGGCGAGCGGACGGTGAGCTCGTGCAAATCGACTCCGTCAAGCGTACCCTTCTTCCGCGCGTGAGCGTAGGTCTTCCACAAAGCACTCATCGCACGCTCGCGGGTCGTGGGGACCTTGAGCAGTGCGAGCATGCGCGCCCGGAGGGCTTCGAGCTGCTCGACCGGCGCGTGTCTCGGCAAGGCGGCGAGGTCGCGGCCAAGTTCATCTGCCGAGGAACGCCCTGTCTCCTGAAGCACGAACTTGATGACGTGCCAGACGGACGTGAGGTCGCCATTGTTCGCGATCGGGCGATCCGTGAGCCACAGCCACGCGTGAAGTCTGCGCCGCCAGTCCCACCACGTGAGTGGCGAGTTGAACGCGGTGTCCGGCATGAGGAACCAGTCCTTCGCCGCCAGCATCGCCGAGAACACGCCGGAGCCGAGCCCTGCGGTGCGCCGGTTCGCTCCGGTGCGCGTCTTGAAGAGCCCGCAACTTGGCGACTCTTCTTTGAGGATGACGGCGCGGGCACCCGCCCTTTCGAGCGCGCCGACGCACGCCTCGCATCCGGCGACGACCGCGTCGGTCACATCCCGGCCGTGGCGGTTTCTGACTGCCGCCGTCCCGGCCAACACCTCTTCCCCGCTGCCGGTCAGGTGAATGGGTTCCCTCGGCACGCCGAGCCCGGCCATACACTCGGGACACACCGGCGTGATTGCGAAATCGGCGCGCTCACGTCCGAGCTTCCCGAGCGCATCGAACCGTTTGCCGTTGTAGCGCACGGGGCAGTCCGCAAGACAAGCACTCACGCCAAGAGACGCCTTTGAGGTCAGGATTTCCACCATGTGTTCCTCCTGGTCTGCCGATAATCTCGGTCCGTCCAGGAATCTGTACCCGAGCAGGCGCACGCGGATGCCATTCGGGGGAATACACGCACGTACACGCACGAACGAACCCGTCCCGGAGGCGCCCAAAACGATGACCACCGCACTCGTCTGGTTCCGCAATGACCTGAGACTCGCGGACAACCCCGCACTCTTTTCGGCCTCTCAGGAATCGGACCTGGTGGCACCGGTGTTCGTCTGGTCGCCGGGCGAATGCGGGCTCTGGTGCCCGGGTCCCGCGTCCCGCGCATGGCTCGCACTCTCACTCGCGGCGCTCGCCCGCGATGTCGCGACGCACGGTGGCAGACTGGCGATCGTTGCGGGGCAGAGCGGCGAGACACTCCTCACTCTGGCGCGCGAAGTCGATGCCACCACGGTCCACTGGAATCGCCGGTACGAACCCATCCTGGTCGAGCTGGACGAACGCGTGCGACTCCATCTGGAGGGCGAGGGCGTGCGCGTGGTCATCCACAACGGCTCGCTTCTGCGGGAACCGGACTCCGTTCTGAGTGGAAGCGGGCGGCCCTACAAGGTCTTCACCCCGTTCATGAATGCGAGTCTTCGCAGACTCGACCCGGCCTACCCGCTTCCGATTCCCGAACGCATTCAGGTTCCCGCCGACTTGCGTACGGGCATCGATCCCTCATCGGTCATCGCCCGTCACGGAAGCGCACCTGACATCGCCGCGCATTGGACACCCGGGGAGACCGGAGCCTCCGCGCGCGCCGAATGGTTCTTTGCCGAACTGGCCGACGCCTACGGAGTAGACCGGGACCGGCCCGATCGCTACGGCACATCCCGCCTGTCGCCGCACCTCGCGTTCGGTGAGATCTCACCCCGCACGCTCTGGCACCGCGCGCACGAGGTGATTCGGCGCAACGGCTCCAGCCACGTGACCGATGGCGCTGCGGCTTTCACCCGGCAGTTGCACTGGCGAGAGTTCTCGTATCACCTGCTGCACCATTTCCCCGAGACGGCCGAACGCCCGCTCCGGCGGCAGTTCGAGGTCTTCCCGTGGAGCAAGGACCCTGCGGCGTTCGAGGCCTGGGAAAACGGCATGACCGGCTACCCGATCATCGACGCAGGGATGCGGGAACTCATTGCCACCGGGTGGATGCACAACCGCGTGCGGATGCTCGTGGCATCGTTCCTCACAAAAGACCTGATCCTTCCGTGGCTCGACGGCGCACGCTCCTTCTGGGATCGGCTTGCCGACGCGGACCTTGCGAACAACTCGCTCGGCTGGCAATGGGTCGCAGGCTGCGGCGCCGACGCGGCACCGTATTTCCGCGTGTTCAACCCGGTCATCCAGGGCGAACGATACGACCCCGACGGCCTCTACGTTTCGCGCTGGGTTCCCGAACTCGCCGCACTGCCCGCAGCGTGGATACACCGGCCGTGGGCGGCACCGTCCGGCGTTCTCTCATCGGCGGGCGTTACGCTCGGTAAAGACTACCCCCGGCCCATCGTCGACCACGCAGCCGCGCGTCTACGCGCGCTCGCGATTTACGGCAGCATCCGCGACGTCGTGGAATGACGACAGGCGCCCACTGAGGGGCGCCTGTCAGGTAGTGCGATGGCGGAGGCGCGTGCGAATCGAACACACCCAGGACGCTCTTCACGCCCCACGTCGGTTTTGAAGACCGCGAAGCCCACCAGGACCCATTCGCCTCCAGGGCGGTATTGTGGGCAGCCGAAGGGGGCCTGTCAAACCGGAGCAATTCGCACGTGTGAGGAAACTCTCACCAGCGACTCATCGGTGGCTCATGCCGCATCACGATACTCATCGAGAGCAGTCCAGCCCCGGCAGACGGAGTCACCGGATGATGAAACGCCTGATTGAGGCCGCCAAGCGGAGACCAGTGCTGAGCCTCGCCGTCATCGCGAGCACACTCGTTGTGCTCGTTGTCGGCGTCGTCGCGGGCACCGCGTACACGAGCAAGCCCGCGTTCTGCACGTCATGTCACGAGATGGATCCGTACTACGTCGCCTGGAACGAGGGTGCCCATGCAGGCGTCGATTGCGTGGCGTGCCACGTGGATCCGGGCCTCAAAGCCGAGGTCAGCCACAAGTTCGTGGCGCTCAAGGAAGTCTACAACCATTTCACCACCGACCCGAAGTTCCCGGGAGCAGTCAGTGACGTGCCCGACAGCCGTTGCGTCGCCTGCCATGATGGCCCGATCAAAAGCTCCATTCCCGGCTTCGATCACGACGCTCACCGCGGCGATAAGCCGTGCGTAGAGTGCCACACAAACGCCGGTCACAAGGTCACCGCCGCTGCCCTCGCCGACGCTGGCATTCTCGACACCGCGGGTATGCAGGCACGTGAACTTCGCGATGTAGCGGCGCGCGGAGCCGGTGCTGCGAACGTGCCCGGCCACGTCACGGTCGCCTGCACCGACTGCCACGACCTCGCGAAGACCGGCTGCGTTACGTGCCATAGCGACGAACAGAAGCGACACCCCGTCCTCGAAAGCGTGAGCACCACGGCCACAGGTGCGGCCGCATCATGCACGAGCTGCCATTCCGACGCGGCCCGATGGGCGTTCACGCACCCTGCAGCGACAGCCGCATGCACGACCTGCCACACCGCGCCGGCCGAGCACCGGAGCGGTGTCTGTGCGACCTGCCATACCACGGGCAAGACCTGGGCGTTCACCCATCCGGCGTCGTCGGCCACATGTACGTCGTGCCACACCCGGCCTGCGGGTCACGCGACCGCAACATGCGTCACGTGTCACACGACGGGCGTCTCCTGGAAGTTCCAGCACCCGTCCTCGGCAAGTTGCTCGAACTGTCACACCAAGCCTGCGAAGCACTACACCGGTGCGTGTTCCGCATGCCACTCCCCGAGCGTTCCATTTGCAAGTGCGCGCTTCACGCATCCCGGCGCGAAGGCGAACTGCGCGACATGCCACACGAAGCCCGCGAAGCACTACGCGGGTACGTGCAGCACCTGCCATTCGCCGAAGGTGGCGTTCTCTAAGGCGACCTTCAAGCACCCCGGCAGCACCGCTACGTGCACGAACTGCCACAAGCGCCCCAGTGGACATTCCTCGGCAAAGTGCGCGACGTGCCACAGGACCGGGGTGTCGTGGGGATTCACGCACCCGAGTTCCAAGACGTGCTCGTCATGCCACAAGGCGCCCTCGAGTCACTACGGAACCACGTGCTCCAGCTGCCACTCACCATCGAAATCCTGGGGAAGCGCGACGTTTAGCCACCCCAAGGTTCCCGGTGGTGAACACACGTACCGCAGCTTCGCGTGCACCAAGTGCCATACGACCGGTAGCTACAGCACCGTCAACTGCACCTCGTGTCACGACGCGAACGGAGATGACGACTAGCAGCAACCACCACGCCGACGGTGTGCCCTGCGCAGCGTCCGCGAGACCAGCCACGACCGCGTATACTCATGCAAGGACCCACGTCACACAGGGGCGCGGATCCTACGCACAGGAGATGACATGACAGGCCTCTCGATCACCAGCACACGGCTTCTACTCGGCGCTGCTGCCGGGCTGCTCTTCCTCGGGAGCGCGCTGTTCGCGGCGACGGCTCCGGGCGGCGCACGACCACGTGTGTCGGACCTGCCCGTCATCTCGCTCACCCGCGACGTGAACGAGGCAGCATCTCCGGCTGCCGACGAGACCCCGATCGCGTCAGTTGACCCCACTGCAACGCCCGCTGTGTCAGCCACGTCGACCACCGCCGGCTCGACGAATCCGGCGACGAGGCCATCGGACAGGCCGGTACCGTCGGCTGCGACGCCGGGTACGTCCGGCGATGATGAGGACCGCGAGGTCGTTTCACCGCCCGTCCGGGATGATGATGACGACGACGATGATGACCGCGAGGTCGTTTCACCGCCCGTCCGGGATGATGATGACGACGACGAGCACCACAAATACGACGACCGCGATACGAGCCGCGCCAAGGATGGGGAATCATCCTCACATGAGGATTCGCCCGACGAAGACTGACGCGCACTACCGCCACCACGAGGAGCGCTCATGAGGATCCTGCTCGTTGAGGACGAGGACCGTATTGCGTCGTTCATGGCGAGCGGTCTCTCGGCCGAGGGTCACTCTGTCGAACGGGCCGCCACCGCTTCCGATGCGCTTGGGATGGCGTTCGCGCACGAGTACGACCTCATTCTTCTCGACCTGATCCTGCCCGACGGCGATGGTCGCCAGGTGCTCCGTGACGTGCGGTCGCGTGATTGCGACGTGCCTATCCTGGTCATAACCGCGCTCGGAGAGATCGACGACAAGGTCGAACTGCTCGACTTGGGCGCGGACGACTACCTCGTGAAGCCGGTCGCCTTCGCTGAGCTCGCGGCCCGTGTGCGCGCGGCTGCCCGCCACGGCCAGCAGAGCGCACGGGTTCTCAAGTCGAACCAACTCGAACTCGACACGAAGACACGCGTCGCGTCTCACGGTGAGCGCTCCGTCGATCTGCCGTCACGCGAGTTCGCACTACTCGAGTACCTCATGCGCCACGCGGGTCAGGTCCTCACCCGCCAGCAGATCCTGGACTCCGTGTGGGGCTTCGGCTTCGAGAGCGCGTCGAACATCGTCGACGTCTACGTTGGCTACCTGCGTCGCAAACTCGACGAACCGGGTGATTCCTCGGTAATCGAGACGGTCCGCGGGGCAGGCTACCGTGTCCGCTCGTAGGCGCTTCTCGGCAGTTGGACGCGTCGCTCTCGCCATGTCGCTCGCCCTGGCAGTCGGCGTTCTCGCGCTCGCCCTCACGTCGTACTTTGCGGTGTCGAGAAGCCTGTCGGCAGACATCGACCGCGCTCTCCTGCGCGAGACCGAGGCCTACACAGCCGCGATCCAGAGCAGCGAAGCCGAGGAGGGAACCGGCGGCCTTATCGAGATTTCGCGGACGTACCTCTCGGCACGCACGAAAGCTCAGGCGGGTACGCACCCGATCCTGCTCGTCCGCATCAACGGGGGACGCGTCATCTCGAACTCGAACGTCGCGCTTGAGACCGCTCCGGGCAACACGGAGCTGCCATCCGCGGGTTTCGCGACCGTGCGATTCAATGCGGTGGACTACCGCGTCGCCACCACACCGATCCTTGGAACCGACGGCGAGACCGTGGGCGTCTATCAGGCTGCCCTCTCGACCACCTACACCGAAAGCGTCGCCGGTGAACTTGGCTGGACGCTTGGGTTCGCGGGTCTCGTGGTCGTCATCGTCGGCGTGGTCCTCTCGGCATGGGCGGCGCGGGCAAGCCTGACCCCCCTGCGCGAGGTTGCGACCACTGCGGGACAGATCACCAAAGCATCGCTCGGCGGGCGCGTCCCGTACGACGGTCCACACGACGAGGTCGGTGCGGTCGTCGAGTCGCTCAACGCCATGCTTGATCGCCTGGAGACCGCGTTCGCCGAACAGAAACGGTTCGTCGCTGACGCGTCACATGAACTCCGCACGCCACTTGCGGTCGTTCGCGGCAACCTCGACCTCATCGACCACCCTAAGACGACGCCCGAAGCGAAAGCCGAGTCCCTGCTGGCGATCCGCGAAGAGACCGGGCGCATCGAGCGGCTCGTCGACGACCTGCTCGAACTCGCTCGCCTCGACCGTGGCGCGCAGCGCGCGTTCCAGCCCCTCGATGTCGCCACCCTCGTTGAGGAAGCGACCGCCCGCGGCCGCAGAATCGGCACGTGCACGATCGCGTCCTCCGCCGAGCCGGGACTCTGGGTCGACGGCGACCCGGACCTGCTCGATCAGGCAGTCATGAACCTCGTGCGCAACGCGATGGCGCATACACCCACGGACTGCGACGTCACCATCCGCGCGATGGCTGCGGGCGACTCGGTAGCAATCACCGTGACCGACGACGGCCCGGGCATCCGTACCTCAGACCTGCCGCGCATCTTCGATCGCTTCTACCGCGCGCCGGGCCCCCGCGATGACGGGAGCGGCGGGAGCGGGCTCGGGCTGGCGATTGCGAAACGCCTCGTTGAGATGCATGGCGGGACAATCGGGGTCGGCAACCGCGAAGAGGGCGGTGCGATCTTCACGATCCTGCTGCCGCGCCGGAGCGACCCGGCCAACGACTAGCCGAGTTTGCCGAGCGTCCGGTTGTCGCCGTCGCGCTTGGTGACACCCTGCGCGTCGAAGTACTCCAGCAGCGGCAGGATGTACTTGCGGCTCGAGCCCGTGACGTCGCGGGCGTCCTTGGCGAGCATCGTGCCGTGCTCCCGGAGGAACCCGACGATCTTCGCGCGTGCTTCGGCGACCGCAGCCGCATCGAAGTGCAGGTCGGGCCCGAGACGCACGACCGCGCCCTCGGCCACGAGCTTCGTGAGGGCCTTGCGCACCACACCCGCGTCGATCCCAATCTCCGCGGCGAGTTCCGCGACGGTGCCGGGCGCCAGTGCGGCCCGCTCGAGCGCCGGAACGATCGCGGCGCGCGCGCCCTCTTCCTCGGCGATGGCGGTCGAAGCAGCCCGCGGGTGACGGACCTCGCCACCGACGATCGTGACTCCCCCGCGCTCGACACCGATGCCGAGCACCGCGTCGAACACCTTCGGCTCGATGCGGCGGTCGACTCGGTCACGCAGTGCGAGCGAGGCGATCCCGGTCGATTTCGGGTTGGCTTCGTGGTACGCGAGGAGTTCGCGTTCCACCGCCGCGAGCAGATCGTCGAGCGCTTCAGGCGTCACGAAGTAGGTGTCGCTGCCGATCTTGAGGCGCTCGAGTTTCGCGCGGTTCAGATCATCGGCAACGCCTGATCGCGGCACGCCGAGTGCAACGGCGACCTGCGCCGACGTCATCGGCATCGCGCGCGAAGCGAGCAGACCAATCGCCGCCGAGGAGAGATCATGGGCGATGAGCGCCTCGAGCAACTCGCGCTCGTGCGGCTTGAGCGTCGTGCGGCGCGGCGGCAATACGTCGAGCACCATCCCGCCGCCGATCGTCCACATCGGCGAGTACGAGCGGATGATGAACCGGTCGCCGTAGCGAGGTGCGAGCGGCTCCTCAAGCCGTATCTGCGCGACAGCACGGCCACCGGGAAGCAGTGATGGCACGTCCATGAAGAGCACCCTGCCAAGAACCTCACGGGTGCCGTGATGCACGTGCACGCGCGTGCCGCTTTCGAGCGGCCGGTCCTCGGTGGCGAGGTAGGTGAGGTGCGCATCGAAGCGATCGGTGACGCTCAGTGTGCCGGGCTCCGCCACGATGTCGCCGCGCTCCACCTCGTCACGCTCGAGACCGACGATGTTAAGCGCGACGCGATTACCGGCGCCCGCGCATTCGACCTGGGTGCCGTGCATCTGCACCGAGCGGATCCGCCCGCGGTTGGCCGATGGGTAGAGCTCGACCTGGTCATCGCGAGTCACGCTGCCGGACCAGAGCGTGCCCGTCACGACGGTGCCCGCCCCGGCGATCGTGAAGACGCGGTCGACCGGCAAGCGCAGCGGCAGGTTCGCGTGCCGCAACTCGGCGTTCTCGGCCACATGATCGATCGCGTCGAGGAGCGCCGGAAGGCCTGCGCCCGTCTTGCTCGAGACCGGGACGATTGGCGCGCCTTCGATCGAGGTGCCAGCGATGAGCGTTCGGACGTCTTCGGCCACGAGGTCGAGCCAGTCAGCATCGGCCAGATCGGCCTTCGTGATGGCGATGACGCCCTTAGGGATGCCGAGCAAGTCGATGATCGCGAGGTGCTCGCGCGTCTGCGGCATGACGCCGTCGTCGGCGGCCACCACGAGGAGCACGACGTCGATACCTGTCGCACCGGCGACCATCTGCCGCACGAACTTCTCGTGACCCGGAACGTCAACGACACCCATCGTGCGTCCGCTCGGCAAAGAAAGCTGCGCGAACCCGAGCTCGATCGTGATGCCGCGCGCTTTCTCCTCGGCAAGGCGATCGGGATCCGTGCCGGTGAGCGCTTTGATGAGCGACGACTTGCCGTGATCGATATGCCCGGCAGTGCCGAGGACGAGTGAGGGCGTCGTCATCGCTGCTAGCGCTCCGCGATCGCCTTGAGCGCTGCGACGATCTCGGCCTCATCGGCTAGAGTCAGCGTCCGGGGATCGAGCAGCAGACGGTCTGCGTTGATGCGCGCGACGATCGGCGTTTCGCCGTGCCTGAGCAGCACTTCGAGTTCGGTCACGCCGATGCGCTGGGGGCTGAGGGCGACAACGACTGTGGGGATGTCGGCCATCGGCAGAGCACCGCCGCCGGCACGAGAGATGTCGTCGGAAGTACCGGTGAGGTACGCGTCTCCGCAGGCGCGCGCGATCTCGTCGGCGAGGCGTACGGCGCGCTCCCCGATGACCGCTTTGGCGGTCGTGAGCATGCGCAGCGTGGGGATCTCGCGGACGGCGACGTCCTCATCCAGGTAGAGGCGCAGGGTGACTTCGAGCGCGGCGAGCGTCATCTTGTCGAGACGCACAGCACGCGCGAGCGGGTGCTTCTTGAGCTTGTCGATCACGTGCCACTTACCAGCAAGGATACCGGCTTGCGGGCCACCGAGCAGCTTGTCGCCGCTGCAACTCACGAGGTCCACACCAGCCTCGATGCTCTCGGCAACGGTCGGTTCGTAGTCGATGCCCCACGTGCGCAGGTCGACGAGCACACCCGAGCCCTGATCCTCAAACACCGGCACGCCCCGGTGACCGCCAAGATTCACAAGGTCGGCTGCCGAGACCTCCTCGGTGAAGCCGACCACGCGGAAGTTGCTGGAGTGCACCTTGAGGAGCAGTCCCGTATCAGGCGTCATCGCGTTCTCGTAGTCGCTCAGGTGGGTCTTGTTGGTGGTGCCGACCTCGACCATC
>JBBQIR010000007.1:0-53520 GCA_038325105.1 Coriobacteriia bacterium | reverse complement strand
CAAGCGCCGGAGCGATCACGTCGAACGACCAGGGCCGCTCGGTGAACAGGTCGAGGTCCTCCGACACGCAATGGCCGAGATACAGCGCAACCCCAGTCCCGGCCGCGATCCAGTTGCGAATCGTCCGGGGTGTCACGTGGAGAAGCCGCGCGGCATCACGCACGCTGAGTGTCGGTTGCATGAGACACTCCGTTCCTTCTGGTGCCTCCCGCATACCACTCTAGCAGCGTGTTTTCCGCTATTTCCCTACGGCCAGCAGCCACGCAGCCATCACGATGCCGAAGTCAGCAAGCATGTGCGAGATAACGGGAAGCACGAGGCTCCCCGTTCGGCGCTCCAGCTGCTGCCATGCGAACGGCGCCCCCGCGAGCACCACAAAGCACGCGGCCAGCCAGGGCACCGGCAGGAGCGTGTAGAGCACGAGCAGGTGATAGCCGGCGAATGCCACGTGCGCGAACGGCGTCTTCTCTCGGAGCGGCGCCCAATGGACCTGCTCGAGTAGCGGATGCACGAGTCCGAAGTACACGACCATCGCGGCAAGCGAAGCGCCGGCCAGTCGGTGGTCGCCCAGCCAGGTCGCAAGATCGACGCGAGCGACGAGCGGCAGGATGTAGTACACCGCGGGACCGGCCATCGCGGCGGGCAACAGCATCCACGCGAGGCGGTCCCACTTCGGCCGGCGCAGCGCGGGAAACGAGCCGCGCGCCCACCACAGGATCTGTCCGTGGTACGCGAGTATCGCGAGCCACGCATTGCCGAGCACACACCAGAAGACGATCACGGCAACGTACGGCGCGAGCATCTTGAGGAGCGTATCGGCCTTCACCGCCCGAACCGCCGCCGGATCTGCTCGATGACGTCCGCAGCGGGGAGCCGCTCGACGTCTTGCACCGGCAGCGCGTCGAGGAAGCTCCGCGCGTACGGCTTCCCGCTCACGAGGCGCGCATCGGCCAGCACGAGACAGCCTTCGTCGGTGCTCGAGCGGATGAGCCGCCCGGCCGCCTGCTTCAATTCGAGCACGGCCTCGGGCAGGTAGTAGTGATTCCACGCCCGCGGGTCGCGGTCGCGGCGCTCCTCGTAGAGCGGGTCGCCCATCGGCCCGAACGGCAAACGCGGCACCACGACACACCGCAGCGTGTCGCCCTTGGCGTCGAAGCCTTCCCAGAACGACTTCGTCGCGAAGAGCGAAACGCTCTCATCGGCGAGGAACTCGTCGGCCACGCGTTTGCGCGAGGTGCCGGCCGACTGCACCACCAGACGCAGCCCCTCGAGTTCGAGCGGGTCGGCGAGGCGGCGGAAGAGCTCGTCCATGTCGCGCCGGTTCGTGAAGAGCGTCAGCACTGAGCCGCCCATCGCGGTGTGGATGCCAAAGAGCAGCTTCTCGAGGTCGTCAAGGTACGTGCGTTGGTTCGGCTCGGCGATTCCCGTGGGCACGAAGACCGCCATCTGGCGCTCGAAGTCGTAGCTGCTCGCCAGCCGCAGTGTCCTGTGCGAGCCGTCTGGCAGCAAGTTCAGCCCCACGCTGCGCTCGAAGTGTGAGAAGTCGTCGCCCGTCGCGATCGTTGCCGAGGTGAACACGACCGAGCGAACCCGCGGGTAGAGGCTCTCGGCCAGCGTCTCGCCCACGTCGAGCAGCGCTGCCGAGAGCGTCTCGTCGGTCACGTCTCGGCGGCGGTTCGTGGTCACGCTGTAGACAAGCCCCTCGTCCTCGCCGTCGAGCACGATCGCGAGCCCCTCAAGCTGGTTCGCGATGCCGGTGATCTGCCCCACGAGGTCCGAGCGCTGCTCCGTGAACTCCTCGCCAAGCTCCTCGAGGAGCGTGATGATCTCGACGCCAAGCTTGACCGTGCGCTCCAGGCGCTTGGCGAGCGAGCGGCCTACACCGGCGGCCCGGCTCCACTCGGCAGACTCGCGCACCGGTGGCGTGATGCGGATCTGCGACCGGTCGTACGCGCCGTCGATGCCGCTGCCGAGGTCCTTCACGAAGTCGAAGAACGAGTCCGCGATCGTCGCTGCATCCTCCACGATCGTACGAACCTCGTCGATCTTCTCAAGCGCCCCTGAGCCCTTGTCGTGCGCCAGCCGCCCGCGAAGCGCGTCGAGCGTTCCACCGCGGCCCTTGGCGTGGAGGCCCGAAAGCGCGCCCCGGCACTCGGACCACGAGACGCCCGTGGAGAGCTGTTCGCGCGCTTCATCCTCGGCGGCGTGTGCCTCGTCCACGATCCAGTGACGCACCGGCGGCAGGATGCCGCCATCGGCAACGAGATCGCGGAAGAAGAGTGCGTGGTTGGTCACCACGATGTGCGCCTGCACCGCCCGGCGACGCTGGCCGTGCAGGTAGCAGAGCGTCGGGTAGTAGCGGCAGTGCTTCTTCGTGCAGTCCGCAAAGCTTGCGCCCACCGCGCGCTTAAGCCCCTGCGGCCAGTGGATGTTCACGGCGTCCAGGTCGCCCCAACTCGACCGCGCCACCCAGGTGACCAGCATCGCGACGGCCGCGCGGGTCTCCTCCTCGGCCAGATCGGCATCCCCCAGCACACGTGCGAACTTACGCAGGCACAGGTAGTGGTCGTAGCCCTTGAGCGCGACGTACCGCAGCTTCCCGCCGAGCGCCTTGGAGAGCGCAGGCAGCTCGCTGTAGAGGAGCTGGTCCATGAGCGTGTTCGTTTTGGTCGCGACACCGACTGCCACGTGGTTTGCAAGAGCGAGGTGCGCCGCCGGCACGAGGTACGCCACCGATTTGCCCACACCGGTACCCGCCTCCACCGCCAGATGCGTGTCCGAGCAAAACGCGCCGAGAACCGCATCGGCCATCTTGACCTGCTCGTCACGCGCCTCGAATCCCGGGTACATCCGCCTCACGGCGCCGCCGTCTGCGAACTCGGCGAGCACCGCCTCGACCTCCGGCAACACCAGCTCGACCTCGGCGGCGTCGGTCATCGTGGTCGCGCGCTCGTGACGCAGCCGTTCGTGACGCAGCGTCTTGAGGTCGAACGGCGGCCGCTCGCGCGCGGCGGCCAGGTGTGCGAACACGCGCCCGAGCGTCCACCCTGTTCCGCCAAGCCGCGTCAGTTCGCCGAGAACCGCGTCGGGCTGGTCGTCGAGCGCTACGAGCATCACGCGCCAGAGCGCGGCGAGCGTCTCGGTGTCGGTCGTCGCGCGATGCGCGGGCCCGTCGGGCACGCCGAACGCGGTCGCGAGGTCCACGAGCCGGTGGCTGCGCAGGCGCGGCAGGGCGACCCGCGCGAGCTCGAGGCTGTCGAGCCACGCGCCTCGAATGCGTGTCGACCCGCAGCCGCACGCCGCGAGGAAGTCGCGGTCGAAGCGCGCGTTGTGCGCGACGACGTCGCGCTTGCCGATCGCCTCGGCGAGCGGCCCGACGACGGCCTCGATCACCGGCGCGCCGGCGACCATCGCGTCATCGATGCCGGTGAGCTGCGTCGTCTCCTTCGGAATCGGCTTCGTCGGCCGAACGAACGTGCTGTGGCGACTTACGATCTCCGGTCCGCGCGCGATCACCACGGCGACTTCGATGATCTCGTCGTGCCATGGGTCGAATCCGGTCGTCTCCACGTCCACGAACGCGATCTCGTCCTCGAAGCCGAAGACCGCGTCGCGGGCGCGTTCGGACAGCGTCGCGTAGGAAGCGGCGACGTCGGGGTCGGTGCCGGGCTGGAGGAAGCGCGCGAGCGCGTCAGTACTCATGCGGCAAGGTTAGCACGCGCCTGTGACGCATTGGGAAACGAACACGGCGCCCCGAAGGGCGCCGTGAGTCAGTGCGATGACCGGGCCGAAGCCCGCCACAGAACCGTCGGTGCTACTGGCCCATACCGCCCAGTTCGCGACCCTTGACGACCCACTTGCCGTCGACCTTGGTGAACGTCCAGATGTACTCGAAGTTGCCCGAGCCGGTGATCGCGGTACCGCTTACCACGGTATCCTCGCCGGACGTGGTCGTCTCGCCCATCTTGTAACCCGTGATGCCATAGCCCTGAAGCTGCCCGGCGAACGATGCGGCATCCTGTGCTGACTTCTTTGCGGTCGGGAGCCGGTTGTACGCGGCCTCAAAATCGCCGGCCACGAGCTCCTTGAAGTACGCCTCGACGAACGTCTCCGGCGTCTCTTTGTCGCCAAGTCGCGTCGCTGTAGCAGCGTCGTACTCGGTGGTCGCGCCCGCGCCCATACCCGCCGGGGCGGCAGTCGTCGGGGTCGAACCGGTACCGTCCGTGCCGACACCCGTGACCGACGGCGTCTTGTCTCCGCCAACCACGTAGATGCCTACGATGGCGAGGAGCAAAACAACGATAACCACGAGCAGAGCGATGACGGTCTTATTCGGGCCGGCCGTTACCTGGCCAGTCTCATTATCGGACATTGTGAATCCTTCCTTCTCGCTTGCCTGAACAGCGCGGAATGCGCCCGCAAATCATACGCCGGTGCTTCTGCTTCCACAACAGCCCTTACACGCTACAATCGTGCCATGATGCGAACGCGGAGCCTTTTCGATATTGTCGGGCCGGTCATGATCGGTCCTTCCTCCAGCCACACGGCCGGTGCCGCACGCCTCGGCGCGCTCGCCCGGGCCGTCGTCGGTAAGACCCCGAGCACCGCGCTCATCGCTCTCCACGGCTCCTTCGCCACCACCGGACGAGGTCACGGCACGGACCTCGCGCTCGTTGCCGGCCTGCTTGGCTACGCTCCCGACGACGAACGAATCCCACACGCACTCGACTTCGCGCGAGACGCCGGGCTTGCCGTCACCTTTACCGAGGAAGACCTCGGCGAGGTGCATCCCAACACCGCACGCCTGGATATGACGGATGCAAGCGGTCGAGAGTTCGTGGTGCAGGGCTCTTCGCTCGGGGGTGGTGACGTTCTCGTAACGCTCATCAACGACTTCCCCGTAGAGGTCACCGGGGAACTGCCGGTCCTCGTGGTCGTCCACCACGATCAGCCCGGCGTCGTGGCCGCGGTCACCGCACGGCTCGCCGCCGACGTCATCAACATCGCGTCTATGCAAGTCGCCCGGGAACGGCGCGGCGCACGCGCACTCATGCTCATCGAGACCGACGGTCCCGTGCCCGAGGAGGTCGCGGGTTCGCTCGCCGCGATCGAGGGCGTGACCGAGGTTCGCCGCATCCCGAAGGTCTAACGCCGACCGCAAGTCTCCGCTAGCCGCACTTCGTCTTGCACGTGCGGCACGACCCCATACAGCCCTGAAGCTTCATCGTGTTGCAGCGCGGGCAACGCACACCCTCGGCAAGCAGCCCGCACGTGGGACAGGGCGTCTTGATGCCGGTGACTGTCAGTCCGCCCTTGGTCGTCATGTCGGCTCCTGCCTTCGCGGCGCTCACGCGAACACCTCCAGTAACCTGGCAAGCAAACCGCCTACCAGAAACGCGCCGCCCACCGATGCGACCGCCAGACCGACGAGATACCGCCACCCGCGCTCTTTTAGGATGACCATCACCGAGGCGATGCATGGCACGAAGAGCGTGATCGTGACCATCGCCACAAGCAGTTGTGCCGAGGACAGGTTCATCGTGAAGAATCCGGCCGCGCCGAAGTCGCGACGCACGAAGCCCATCACGAACGCCGTTGCGGCTTCTCTCGGCAGATGGAGCCAGCCGACCGTGAGCGGTGCCGCGGCGCCCTGGATCCAGGCGAGTGCGCCGGTCACGTCGAGGAGCGATATGAATGCCGCGCCCGCGAGGAAGAATACGGCGACTTCGGTCATGAAGTGCCACACCTTCTGCGAGCTCTTCCGAAGCACGTTGCCGATCCTTGGCAGACGCAGCGGCGGGATGTCGATGAGCAGGTCGGTCGACACGCCCGGCGTGAGTTTGTTGAGCGCGGTCCCCACGCCAACGAAGATGCCGAGCAGCGCCGCGAAGTAGCCAAGCGTGTACCAGCCGCCGACGCGCGTCATCATCGCGGCGATGACCGCGATCTGCGCCGAGCACGGCACCGCGATCGCCATGAGCGCGGTCGCGATGAACCGCTCGCGCTTGCTCCCGAGGATGCGCGTCGTGAGCGTGCCCATCGTCACGCACCCCAGCCCGAGGATGAGCGGGATGATCGCGCGTCCGTTGAGGCCGAGCGAGGTGAGTGAGCGGTCCGCCAGCGCGGCGATCCTCGGCAGATACCCGGAGTCCTCGAGGAGAGCCATGAGCAGGTAGAAGCCCGCCACAAGCGGCAGGATCACGCCGAGAAGGTACGTCACCGTCATGGTGAGCACGCCGAATTCGCCGGCGAGAAACGCGTGCGGCACCGAACCCGTCGCAAAGACGCGCTCCACGAGCCCGCGAACGAACGGCTCGTAGTAGCCCTGCATGAGCGTGCCCTCGGTGAAGCCGACAAGATCGCTCGCGATCCACTTGCCGAGCACGATATACATCGCCCACAGAAGCGCGCCGAGCATCGGCAGCCCGGTGAGCGGGTGAAGCATGAGGTAGCTCAGGTGTGCGCCAAGACCCGCGCCTTCGCGCGTCGTGGTGAGCACGTGCCCGATGATGTCGTCGACCCGGGTGCGCCGCTGCGTGTAGACATTCTCGCGCTCCGCGAGCGGCTCCATCCCGTGCCGCGCAGCCACGGTCTCGTCGCCCTCGAGCACGAGAACGGCATCCGCTCGGCGGCCGGTCCGCGCCGCAAGCAGCACGATATCGGCCTCGAGTGCGGGGTCCGCGTGGCCGGGTCGCGCCTCGGGAAGCCGAGCGAGCAGCTCGTCGATGCCGCCGCCCTTCACCGCGACCGTTTCCACGACAGGTACGCCGAGGAGGTCCTCGAGCAGGTCTCGGTCGATTGCGACGCCGTGCTTGCGCGCTTCGTCGGCCATGTTGAGCGCGACGATCATGGGCAGGCCCATGTCCACGAGCTGGAGCGTCAGGAACAAGTCGCGCTCGGGGTGCACCGCATCGACAACGTTGATCACGACATCGGCGTCGAGGATGACGTCACGCGCTACGGCCTCCTCGTCGTTCAGGGAGCCAACTCCGTAGACACCGGGCGTGTCGACTATCTCCAGGTCGCCACGGCGCCCGCGGAAGAGCTCCACGGTCGTGCCCGGGAAGTTGCTCACATCAACATATGTTCCGGTGAGCGCGGCGAAGACGACCGACTTGCCCACGTTCGGGTTGCCCGCAAGCACCACCGACTGCGCGCAGACGCCCGCCTCCGCAGCGGCCCCGGTGCGCGGCGTGCCGGTCGCGGGTGTGTGGCACGTCGCCATCAGCAGGCCACTCCGTTCGCATCGAGACGCTCGATACGGATGCGGCGCGCCAACTGGCGGCCGACGGCGATCTCCTGACGGCCCGACCGCAGCACGACCGGTCCGGCCGGCAGCTTGGTCACGCACGAAACCATCGCGCCCTCACCCATGCCGAAGCGGATGGCCTGACCGCGAGCGCTGTCGTCATCGATACCAAGCACGCGGCAGTGCTGACCTCGTGACAGGCACTCGAGCGTGCACCCGCCGCTGTGACCCCGGCCCGGGCACTGGTTGTTTCGGTTTCGCTTGCGGTTGCGCATGTTTACCATCCTATGCAGGTGTTTTTCGTCTCGCCTAACACTCACGCATGGCACACTCTAAACTCCTTGGTACGCGTCGTCAATACCCCGCTCGCCCGTCGCGTGCACGGGCGTCCCCCTGCTACAATCGCCACGGTCCCTATGAGGAGGTGCACTGTGGCGTTCGGATCCTTCCGCGAACTACTCGCCGCCGCAGGCGACGGTCCGCTCTCGTCGGCAGCGCTCGCGCGCGAAGCCGAGGAGTCTGCCGAGTCGGCAGCGCAGGTGCTTGAGCGCATGGACGTCACCCTCTCGGTCATGGAACGCTCCATCGAGCGTGGCCTCACCGGTGAAGCCCGATCGCGTTCCGGGTTCGTCGGCGGCGATGCCCGCCTGGTCGCCGAGAACGCACCACGCCTCTCGGGCGACGGCCTCACGACCGGCATCGCCCGCGCACTCGCCGTCGGCGAGGTCAACGCGAGCATGGGCCGCATCGTGGCCGCTCCCACCGGCGGCGCTTCGGGCGTGCTGCCCGCCGTGCTCACCACCATCTCGGAGCGCGTTGAGGCTCCTCGCGCCACAACGCTCCTCGCGCTCGTGACGGCCGCCGCGATCGGCGGCGTCATCGCCGCGCGCGCAACGCTCTCCGGTGCCGCCGGTGGTTGCCAGGCCGAGATCGGCTCGGCCGCCGCCATGGCTGCCGCCGCCGCAGTCGAGCTCGCAGGCGGAACGCCCGCGCAGTCGGGACACGCGGCATCCTTCGCGCTCCAGGGACTCCTCGGACTCGTGTGCGACCCCGTCGGCGGGCTCGTGGAGGTCCCGTGCGTCGTCCGCAACGCGACCGGCACCGCCGTCGCGCTCGCCGCCGTCGAGCTCGCACTGGCCGGCGCCGAGTTTCCGATACCGCTCGACGAGGTCATCGACACCATGGGTCACGTCGGCCGCAGCCTCCCGCCGTCGCTCCGTGAGACCGCACGCGGCGGCCTCGCAGCTAGCCCGACCGGACGCGCGCTCGGCGACAGCGTGAAGTAGCCGCTCGCTTGTAAGAGCGGTGTTCCTCGGGTATCCTTCGGCGTGTTCTTGAAGGGGAGTAGCAGCCTCGCACCGGAGGCGGCAGGCCGACAATCTCGGGCGAACGTGCCCCGGCCCTGCCAGCACAGATACTTGTGACCGCGAGACCTTCGACGGGTATCCCCCCGTCGAAGGTCTTTTTCATTTCAGGAGGAACAATGGCCGAGAACGACACGCAGTGGCACGTACTGTCCGCCGATGAGACCGTCGAGCAACTCACGACCGACACAGAGGCGGGCTTGTCTGCCGATGAAGCCGCGCGCCGGCTCATCGGGTACGGCCCGAACGAGCTCAATCGCGGCGAGAAGTCGCCGGCGTGGAAGATGTTCCTCGGGCAGTTCAACGACTTCATGATCTGGGTGCTCATGGTCGCGGTCGTCATCTCGGCGGCCGAGGGGCAGCTCATCGAGGCGTTCGCCATCATGGCGATCCTGCTCCTGAACGGTGTGCTCGGCTTCGTGCAAGAGTACCGTGCCGAGAAGTCCCTCGAGGCGCTCCAACAGATGTCGGCACCGACCGCCACGGTGATTCGCGGCGGCGTCGAGCAGGAGGTCGCCGCGATCGAGGTCGTGCCGGGCGACATCGTGCTCCTGGAGTCGGGCGACAAGATACCCGCCGACGGGCGGCTCGTAAGTGCGGCCGCGCTGCGGGTCGAGGAGGCGTCGCTCACGGGTGAGAGCCGCCCGGCAAGCAAGCACTCCGACGAGTGCGCGAACGAGTGCGTGCTCGGCGACCGGCTCAACATGGTGTTCGCGGGCACGTCAGTCGCCGTCGGACGCGGGCGGTACGTGGTGACAGACACCGGTCAGCACACGCAGATGGGCCGCATCGCCGACCTCATCGCGGCGCAAGAAGATGAGAAGACGCCGCTCCAGCGCGAGCTCAAGAGCGTCGGCAAGCGCATCGCCGTGCTCGTGCTGGGCATCGCAGCGATCGTGTTCGCCGTCGGCGTCTGGCAGGCTTACCAGGGCGTCATCGCCCTACATCCCGATTGGAGCTTCGTCGAAGCGCTCTCGCACGACGCGTTCCGCTCGCGCATCACCGTCGCGCTGCTCGTGGCGATCTCGCTCGCCGTCGCAGCGATCCCCGAAGGCCTACCGGCTATCGTGACCGTCGCACTCTCCCTCGGCGTCCGCAAGATGGCCGAGCGCAACGCGATCGTCCGCAAGCTCCACGCGGTCGAGACGCTCGGCTCCACGAGCTTCATCTGCTCGGACAAGACCGGCACGCTCACCAAAAACGAGATGACGGTCCGCCGCCTGCTCGTGGGCACCGACCTAGCCGAAGTCCTGCCGGACTGGAGCATCTCGCCCGAGGACCACACCCCGAGCGAAGGCGATCAGAGCCTGCTGCTCGAGATCGCCTCATCCTGCAACGACGCGCACTTCACCGCCGACGGCGTGCTCGTGGGCGACCCGACCGAGACCGCGCTCATCGTAGCGGCCGACGAACTCCACAGCGGCCACCGCCGCCCAAAGCGCATCGCCGAGGTCCCGTTCGACTCGGAGCGCAAGCGCATGACGACCGTCCACGCCGTCGACGGCGGCCGCATCGCGTACATGAAGGGCGGTGGCGACGTCGTTCTCGGCCTGTGCACACACGCGCTGCTCCGCGGCGAAACCGTCCCTATGACCGAGGAACTCCGCGCTGCGCTCCACGAGCACAACTCGACCCTCGCCTCCTCGGGATTCCGCACCCTCGCCTTCGCCTACCGGCCGCTCGATAAAGACACCGCCGTTGACGGGTCCATCGAATCGGCGATGACCTACGTGGGCATCATGGGCCTCGTCGACCCGCCGAGAACCGAGGTCGCCGAGGCGATCGAGGTCTGCCACAAGGCCGGCATCAACGTCGCCATGGTCACTGGCGATCACGCACTCACCGCCCGCGCCATCGGTGCCGAGATCGGCCTGCTCGAAGGCAAGCAAGTGCTCACGGGTGTGGAGCTGGGGGCGATGACCGACGACGAACTCTTCGACGTCGTAGAAGACGTGCGCATCTACGCCCGTGTCGACCCGGAGCACAAGCTGCGCATCGTCGACGCGCTCAAGCGTCGTGGGCACACGGTCGCGATGACGGGCGACGGCGTGAACGACGCGCCGGCGCTCAAGAAGGCCGATATCGGCGTGGCCATGGGTCGCGTGGGTACCGATGTCAGCCGCGAGGCCGCGGACATGGTGCTCTCCGACGACAACTTTGCGACCATCGTCGACGCTATCCGCCAGGGCCGCGCGGTCTACGACAACCTCAAGAAGTTCATCCTGTTCTTACTGTCGTGTAACGTCTCGGAAGTCCTCATCATCTTCACGACAACGTTCTTCGCCGACACGCCGGCGCTGCTGCCGCTCCAGATCCTCTGGATCAACCTCGTCACCGATGGCTTCCCCGCCCTCGCTCTCGGCGTCGACCCGGCGTCCCCGCGCGTGATGGATCGCAAGCCGCGCGACGCCAAGGAATCGGTGCTCGCCCCGCGCCGCCAGGCGCAGGTGCTCTGGCAGGGCGCGCTCATCACACTCGCTGGTCTCATCATGTACGTGTGGGCGGACTTCTTCATGCCGGGTCACAGTCCCGAGCGGGCGCAGACGATGCTCTTCGTAGCAATGGTCGTCACGCAGCTCATCCACGCGTTCAGCTTCCGGTCCGAGTCGCGCACGATCTTCTCGGCGTATTCGTTCAAGAACAAGTGGCTGAACATTGCGTTCCTCGGCTCGTTCTCGCTGCAGTTGCTCGTCATCTACGCGCCGCCGCTGCAGAAAGTGTTCTCGACCCAGGCGCTCTCATTGAGCGACTGGGGGGCAGTCTCTATCGCCGTACTGGTTCCCACCGTGCTCATCGATATCGTGAAGCGGCGAGTCGGCCGCAACACCGTGGCGTGAGGGACGCGTGCGGGAATAGCCGGACACCTTGCATTTGTCTGATGAACGCTGTACACAACGGTCAGGCGGTTAATGTCTCACCGTGAGTACGCCAATTATCTTCCTGGAAGAACCGTTCGTCCGTGAGGAGACCGCATGATGCGGTCGCTGCCCAAGCTACAAGTACTGCCGTCGTCATTCCGGGCTCGCCTGACCGTGACGATCGTCCTCGCGAGCGTGTTGCTCTTCTTGCTGGTGTTCGGCGTGACCCGGTTCGTCACCCTCGACACAGCGGGGATCTTCGCGGCAACGGAGACCACGCCGTACACACTGCCCCTCGGGCTCGGACTTGTTTCGATGCTGCTTGGACTCACGCTCGGGCTCGGTCTCGACAAGCTCATACGCAGTCCGATAGAGACGTTCGTCCGTTACTTGCGCGACCAGGGGTACCACGCCATCGAGGGTCGGCAGTCCGACGAACGCCTTGAGGTCGACCCCCTCCTGCCGCAGGAATTCAAAGACCTCGGAGAGGTGATCCAGAGTCTGCTCTCGCAGCTGGGCGAGCGCCAGGCTGCCCTCAAGAGCGCCAACGAGCAGACGCTCGTAGCAGAGCAGGCATTCAGGACCGTCGTAAACGATTCCGCAGAGGTGAAGCTCCTGATCCGCAACGGTGTCGTGGACATCGCGAACCCTGCGGCAGCGACATGCCTCGACATGCCGCTCGGCAGCATCCTCAAGCAACCTGTCGGCGACCTCTTCGCGACGATGGCCCTATCGACCGAGGCCGACGAGACGATCACCGTCGACGCGCTCTTCGACCTCGCACTCAACCGGATGGCGACCGTCCGCTGCGAGTCCCCAAGTCACGGCGAACGCTGGATGCGGGTCTCGGTCTCCGAAAGCGACGCTCCGGGAACGTATCTCTTCACCGCGCGGAACGTGACCGAGGAGCACCGGCTTGAGGCGCTGCGTGCCGAGATCGTCTCACTTGTTTCCCACGACCTCCGGGCGCCGCTCACGGTCATCGGCGGCTACCTCGAGATGCTCGAACGCCCGCTCGGCGAGCCGGAGCGCCGCAAAGCGGTCGAATCCGCGAAGACCGCCGCGAACCGGATGGCCGTGCTTCTCGGTGACCTGCTCGACACGACTCGCGCGGAGCAGGTCTTTGCGCCAACGGCGTTCCGCCGGGTCGATCTCGGAGCGCTCGCCGACGATATCGCCGAGTCGATGCGAATCGGCTCGGGGCATGGCATCACCATCGTGAAGCGGCAGGAGGCGATTGCACTCGGCGACGAACTCCGGCTCCGGCAGGCGATCGAAAACCTCATCGGCAACGCGATCAAGCACACGCCAGAGGGGACCGATATCACGCTCACCGTGGACGTGGCGGGCAATAGAACGCTTGTCTCGGTGGAGGACGCCGGTCCCGGCATCCCGGAAAGCCAGCGGGCGTCGATCTTCGAGCGCTTTGCGCGCCTCGACCCCGAACTCGGTGCGGACGGAGTCGGTCTCGGTCTCTACATCGTGCGAGTGATTGCCGAGAGCCACGGCGGCGCGGTCAGAGTCGAGGGTTCCCCGTCCGGCGGGGCGCGATTCATCCTTGAGATCCCGGTCGCCCCGCGGCTCTCACAGATGCATCACGACACCGGTGCTGCGTCTCAGAGCGACGAATCGCCAAGCGCGTAGCCCACGAGCAGCGCGCACAGGTCCGGGAACTCGATACCCGCGGCCCGCGCAGCATCCGGCAGCAGGCTGGTTGAGGTCATGCCGGGAATCGTGTTCACCTCAAGCAGGTAGACCGTTCCATCCTCGGCAACGATCGTGTCTGAGCGCGAGATGCCCCGGCAGCCGAGCACGCGATGCGCCGCTGCCGACAGCCGCTGACATTCCGTACGCGCGGCTTCGCTGACGCGTGCGGGAATGATGTGGCTGCTCATGCCGGGTACGTACTTGGACTCGTAATCGTAGAACTCGTGCTCGGGCACGATCTCGAGTGTGGGGAGCACGAACGGTTCCTGGTTGCCGAGGACGCCGACAGTGACCTCGACGCCGGCCACGAACCGCTCCACAAGCACACAGTCGTCGTGCTCGAACGCTTTCGCGATGGCTGCCGGAAGCTCGGACGTCTGGTGGACGATCGTCATGCCCACCGAGGAGCCCTCGTTCGCGGGCTTCACGACCGACTTCTCACCGAACGCCGCCACGATTCCGTTCACGTCGACCTTGTCGCTCACGGTGAGCGCCACGTACTCCGGCGAGCGGAGCCCGGCAGCAGCGAACAGGTGCTTCGACATGACCTTGTCCATCGCGAGCGCGCTCGCGAGCACGCCGGAACCGACGTACGGAAGGCCGAGCAGTTCGAGGAGGCCCTGGACGGTGCCGTCCTCGCCGAAGCGGCCGTGCAGGCAGATGAAGACGGCATCAAAGCCTCCGGTACGGAGCGCGTCGATGAATCCGAGGTCCGCCGTATCAAGCGCGCTCGGTTCCGCGCCTCGCTCGGTGAGCGCTGCAACGACCTGCTCGCCGGTATGAAGCGACACCTCGCGCTCGGCGGACGTGCCGCCCATGAGTACGGCGATCTTCTTGCCCACGATCGACGGTGCCGTCGGCATCGCGTCCCCCTCCAAGGTAGTGAACCGCCTAGGCGATGACGCCGAGGCGATAGAGATCGAGAACGTACAGTGCGACGAGCCATAGAATCGAGCCGAGGAACGCCGCACCGGCGCCACGGAGGAGTGCCGATGTCAGCAGTCCGGCGCGATTACCGCGCTCGCGACGCGACCGGGTAACGAGCCACACGATGAGCGAGAGTACCGGCCCGAATGCCGCGAGTCCGACGCCGCCGTAGACGGTATACGCGTACTCGGGCGACCAGAGCGCACCGCCTGCAATCGCGGCCCCGCGCAATCCGAGTGCCGTCGCAACCGCAAGAACAACCCACGCACCGAGATACACCGAGAACGGCACCCAGCTGACGCCGTGGACGGCGTCGCCTGCGGGGTCTTCGGAAAGCTCGGGCTCGGGCTCCTCGGTGACTTCGACCTCAGGCTCGTCGACGGTCTCGAGTTCCGGCACCTCAACCTCGGGTTCGGTCTCCGGCGTCTCGTCAAACAGGCGCGGTTCGGCAGGCTCTTCTGTGGGAAGTATCTCTTCGCTCATTGGGCTCCCTCGTGTCATGCTCTCTGCGTCAGTCTAGAGGAGCGCGCGCGGGACGTACAACCGGAGCCGGATATGTGGATTCCGTGAGGCTTCACCCGCGCGGACGGCCCCGGCCGCCAGGCGGCATATCATGTGCATGTTGAAGTGCTATCACCAGCAACAGTCATCGCCGAGTCGGAAGGTACGACAATGGAAATCAATGATGAGCTCGATCAGACCCCGCCAACTGAGCCGGTAGCGCAGCAGGTGCCGCCCGCGGCAACCCGACGACCCCTTTCGGCCGGAGCGGTCGTCGCGATCGCGCTCGTGGTCGCGCTCTTGTTCGGCACAGCTGCCGGCCTTGGAGGCACGTGGGCGGGGCTCAGACTGTTCGGGCAAAAGCAAAACGTGGTCACGGTGGTGAAAGGCTCGACCGAGGAGGGTGTGGCCGCAGCTGCAGCCGCCGCTCTCCCGAGCGTCGTGAACATCGACACTTCCGGCGAGACATCCTCGGGCGAGGAATCGCTCCTGCCGACCGCCCACCCCAATGTGCCGGTCATCGGCACCGGTTCGGGCGTCGCTTTCCGCGCGGTTGACGGCGGAGGCACGTACATCCTCACGAACGACCACGTCGTGGCGGACGCGACAACCATCACCGTCACCACCCCCGATGGAGAGCGCCACGCGGCGAAGCTCGTCGGCACCGACCCCGAGACCGACATCGCGGTCCTCAAGGTAGACGTTGCTGTGCCGGTGGTCGCTGCCGGCGACTCCGAGAAACTCGTCGTGGGACAGCTCGTCATCGCGATCGGCTCCCCCTTCGGCTTGCAGCATTCGGTCACGTCGGGTGTCGTGTCCGCGATGCATCGGTCGCTCCCCGATACGACAGGATCCAGCACCTTGTATCCGCTCGTCGATGTCATCCAAACGGATGCGGCGATCAACCCCGGCAACTCCGGTGGCGCGCTCGTGGACCGCACTGGCGCGCTCGTCGGGATTCCTTCAGCAATCTACTCGGACAGCGGCGCGAACGACGGCGTCGGGTTCGCGATTCCCGTGAAGGCCGCCCTGCGCGTCGCTGATGCGCTCATCAAAGACGGCTCGGTGGAGCACCCGTTCCTCGGCATATCGGGGCAGACGGTAGATGCCGCCTTCGCCGCAGCCGAGAACCTTCCTGCCGAGGAGGGCGCGTACGTCGCCGAGGTCACGAAGGGCACCGAGGCCGAGAAGACCGGCCTGCGTAAAGGTGACCTCATCGTGAAGCTCGACTCCACCACGATCCGGTCGATGGACGACCTCATCCTCGCGGTCAGGCGGAAGGCAGTCGGCGACACCGTCACGCTGTCGCTCTACCGCGACGATGCGCTGATCGAGGTCGAGATGAAGGTTGGCGTGAAGCCCGCGAACCTGTAGCCGCTCACATCAGGACAGGCATAAAGAAGGGGCGCCCGTCGGGCGCCCCTTCTTTATGCCGCCGAACACCCGGCTCAGGACTTCTTCAGGTGTGAGGCCAACAAGCCGCCGGCCACACCGGCAACGAGCATCAGGACTGCGACGACCCAGATCCACGGAAACGCGGCGGCGGGCGACGGTGACTCCTGCTCCGCTGCGGTCGCCTGCTGATCCGCCGACGTGTACAGGGTCTTCGTGACGCTCGCCATCGTGGTCGTGGGGACCTCGACCCCCGCTTTCTTGGCCATTTCCTCAGGTGCCGACCGGTAGTAGAGGGCAGCGGTCACCGTGACCGGCCCGTCAGCCATCGTGAAGTCGTACGCGTCAGACGTCGACTCGCGCGGTGGGATCCGGTCGTCGCTCTGGATGCCGACGGCATCCCAGAGTTCCACCGGGAACTTCCCGCTCGCGTCCTTGAGAACCGTGCCGAACGTGCGGCGCTCCTTCAGCAGTTCGGTGCCCGCAGCGTCATTCGCTGTGACCTCTAGCCACATCTCGCGGACTTCGGTGAGACCTGTTGGCAGGTAGTGTCCCGCGCCGATGTTGGTGATCGTCGTCGTGATCGCGACCGTCTGACCGGCGGACACAATATCCTCGACTTCGACATCGAGCTGCGCCGCTGCCTTCAGCCGTTCCTCGGCTCTTTCGGCATCGCCAAGTGCGACGTTGCCGCCCACAAACGTCATCGTGTAAATATGCTCCCGCTCCGGTCCCATGGCCGCTGCCCGTCCGGGGTTCGGCTTGGTCACGCCGGGTCCGGGAGTCATGTGACAGTCCTGACAGATGATGCCCTCTTTGGCATACGGACCGTTTTTCCATTCGGTGTATGTTGCCTCCAGGTGCATGCCGTTGCCCGGATGGTCGACGTTGTGGCAGTTACCGCAGAACTCTGCGCTCTCGTGGGCCTTGGAGTACGCGGTCGCGTGCACCGGGGACTTGGCATCGGCGAACTGCGCCCGTTTCGTACCATCGGCATCAAACGCCAGCGACACGTTGCCGAGCGGTCCATCGGTGCCGGTTACCTGGTGGCACATGTCGCAGCCGACACTCTCGATCGCGACGTCGGATAGCGTGCCGCTCTTGTTCTCTCCGGACATGATCGCGACCGGGCTGTGACACGCATCGCAGAACGGCCCGAGGGCGCCGTTAGTCGCTTTATCGGCCTCGTCACGCTTGAGCACAAAGAGAGGATCGGTGAGCGCCTGGGCATGCATCGAGACCCGCCACTGCTCAACGAGCGCCGCGTGGCAGCCACAGCCGGCTGCGGGTTGGAACGCGGAACTCGGAATCTGCGGCAACGCGAACGCCGTACTCGCCGAGGCGAAGACGGCGAACATCAGGACACCGGTGCACACGATTCGACGAACAGCCATTGGCCATCCCCGTCCCTTATGTCGATGGTTGACGACACCCGACATCGGTAGCGTATCACCCGACCGATCGGTTCCGCGGGTAGAATACACAGAGCGCGCCACCAGGCGCATTCGGACCACCGAGAGGAGACCCCCGTGATAGAGACATATCGCTGTAAGGGTTGCGGCTACTTCCACGTCGGCCCTGCGCCCGAGGTGTGCCCCGTGTGTGGAGCACCGAAGACGTCGTTCGTTGCGTACGACGGTCCCGGCGACCTGACGGGCAGCCAGACGCTCGAGAACCTCAAGGCCGCATTCGCCGGCGAGTCGCAGGCCAACCGCCGCTACACGCTCTGGGCCACGATCGCACGCCTCGAGGGCAACGAGGAAGCAGCAGCGGCATTTGACCACGCAGGCGCCGAGGAGACCGCACACGCGCTCGGTCACCTCGCGTACATGGGCGGGTTCGGTTCCACCAAGGAGAACCTCCGCGCAGCCGCCGAGGGCGAGAACTACGAGACCGTCGACATGTACCCGTCCTTCGCCGAAGTGGCCGAGGCCGAGGGCCATGCTGAGATCGCCAGCTACTTCCGCGCTGTCGGTTCCTACGAGCGCAAGCACCGCGACCGCTACACCGCAGCACTGGGCGAGTAGCAGACATGACAGGACTCCCTGACATCAAGAGCCTCGACCGCACCGGCATCGAGCGTCTGGTAGCTGACCTTGGCCAACCGGCGTTTCGGACCCGGCAGGTCGTCCGTTGGCTCTACGGTCGCGGGGTGTCCTCGTTCGAAGAGATGAGCGACCTGCCGTCGGCGTTGCGCGCTTCGCTCGAGGCGCGCTACGTCGTCGGCTCGCTTTCGCTCGAAGCCTCCGAGACCTCCTCGGACGGAACGAAGAAGTACCTGTGGCGCCTCGAAGACGGCGTGACCGTCGAGAGCGTCGGTATCCCCGCCGCAGACCGGCTGACGGTGTGCTTTTCCACGCAGGCAGGCTGCGCGATGCGCTGTACCTTCTGTGCGACCGGCCGAGGTGGACTCGTCCGGAACCTCACGGCAGGTGAGATGGCCGACCAGGTCATCCGTGTCGGCAACGACTTCGGCGGCCGCGTCTCTAACGCCGTCGCAATGGGTCAGGGCGAGCCGTTCGTGAACTACGACGCCACGCTCGGCGCGCTTCGCTTCCTCAACTCGCCCGATGGCCCCGGAATCGGTGCGCGTCACATCACGGTTTCCACATGCGGCGTTCTGCCGGGAATCAGACAGTTCTCGGCTGAGCCCGAGCAGTTCACGCTCGCCGTCTCGCTGCACTCAGCGATCCAGCGTACGCGTGACAAGATCATGCCGGGCGTGAAGGGCTATCCCCTCGCGCAACTACGCGACGCACTCTCGGCCTACGCGACGAAGACCGGGCGCCGGCCTACGCTCGAGTACGCGCTCATCGACAACGTCAACGACACCGACGCTGAACTGTCCGCGCTGGTCTCGTTCTGCCGCGGACTACTGTGCCACGTGAACATCATCCCGGTGAACGCGGTCAAGGGTTCCGGTATGGCACGCGCGACCGATGTTCGCATGCGGGCGTTCATGGCGGCCCTCACAGCCGGCGGCATCGAGGCATCGCTGCGTGCGGAGCGTGGGGCCGACATCAGCGCTGCGTGCGGCCAGCTCCGGCAAAAGCGCCTCTCCTCGGATTGATCGGGCAGATCCCGCCGAGCGCCGGACAGTCGCCGCACGGCTCCTGTGCGAACTCCGCACGGTGCGGGAACTCACCGCGCTCCATCTTCTCCAGGATGCCGAGGATGTCCGTCTCGATGCGCTCAGCGTCTCCCGGCGCGTACCGGTAGCGCGTCTCCCGGCACTCGCGCTCAAGTTCGACGAAGCGCACATCGACCTCCGTCGCTCCTGCCTTCAACGCTGCGAGCGCGTAGCACTCGGCCTGTGCCCGGTACCGCTCTTGTGCTGCGTCCGGAGCGAGATCCCCGGCTCCCGTCTTGTAGTCGACGACGGTCACCGTCGTACCCCGCCACGACACGAGGTCGATGCTGCCCGACAGCATGGTTGCGCCGAGCGGTACCGCCAGCGCGCACTCCCGAATCACGCGATCGTCGCCAAGCACATCGTTCGCGACGTCGCTTTCAAAAAACGCCCGAACGGCCGTCTCCAGACGCTCTCTGCCTGCGACATCGAGTCTGCTCGCGCGGGCAACGTCGTCGAGCCGCTCCGCGTCAGGCATGGTCGCAGCGAACTGCAGTGCGGCGTGAACCGCGCTCCCCAGTAAAAGCGGGTCCACGCCCGTCCGGACGACCTCCGGCGTACGTAACCGGGCGATTCGGCTCGCGTAGAACTTGTACGGGCACGCCTTATAGACCGCGAGCCCCGTATACGAGATGCTGCGGGGCCGCGTGTCCGGTGCCGCAACTGCCCCGGTGTCGCGCTTAAACGCCGCGGGATCGTAGTCAGCCTCGACCCCCGAACCGCACTCCGCGATCGCGGGCGCGTCCGGCTGGATGATCGACAGCGTGATTGCGCTCCCCTCGCCGAGCAGGACGGTGCCCTCCTGCCCCTCCAGGGGCTCCCCGAGTCCGGCGGCCAGACGAAGCCGGCCGAGCCCGGTGGCGTCTTTGGCGACCTTCGTCGGATCGGCCGAGCCGCAAAGGATGAGTGCCTCCCTCGCACGCGTGCACGCTACGTAGAGGACCCTCAGGCTCTCGGCGTCATCAGCGGCCGTCTCAGCAGCTCTGAGCTCGCTGTAGGCGGTGGTCTCGTGTGCGGCGTCATCCGGCGATGCGGCCGGAGGGAGCTTCATCGCGAGCCGGTGATCGTCTGCCCTGCCGAGAAGCACCGCAGGGGAGTAATTCGGCGGCGTCGATCCCAGGTCGGCGACCACGACGACGGGGAACTCGAGCCCCTTCGCCGAATGGATGCTCATGATGCGGACAGCATCGACATCCTCACTCGCCAGCGCTGCCTGCGTCTCGGGCGACGCCGTCGCACACGTTGCCATGTGGTCGATGAAGCCGCCCAGATCGCCCGAGGCTCCGCGCTCGAACTCCCCCGCCATTCGGGCGAGCTTGAGGACGTTCGCCCAGGCACGCGGACCCCCGGGCCCGGATGCGAAGAGAGCGAGGTCGTAGTCGAGTCTCTCGCACCCGTCATGGATGAGCCGGGCGACACTCTGTCGCCCCCGTTCTTCGCGCAGGACTCCGATGGTGGAGACCGTTCGCTCGAGAAGTGCCCCGTCCACGTCACCAAGCCCGCATCCGGGGATTTCATTCGATACCGAGTCCCATAGACGCTTCGCGGGAAGGCACGACAGCGCGTGCAGGGCCTCGTCGCTCAGCCCGGTCAGCCGGGATGCGAGAACCTGCATGAGCGCCCCGTCGTCTCGCGGGTTGTCGATGACGCGAAGCAACGCGAGCACGTCTTCTACCTCAGGACGGGCGAAGAACGTACCCCCGGACGCCACGTAGACATCGAATCCTTCATCCCTGAGTGCCTGCTCGATACGCTCCGCCCGGTTCTGCATGGCGCGAACCAGCACAGCCATGTCGCCCTGACGGATGCCCCTGTCCCGGCGCAACATCGCGAGATGTCGCGCCAGCGCACGCGCCTCAGCGTCCTTCTTCGAGTCTCCCCGCATATCCCGGCCGTCGAGGACCATCATCCGCACGCGCGGTTCATCGGCCGACCACGGCAGAGCGTCCTGCTCGTCGCGCACGGGAGCAAGCCGGGTGAAATCGTCGCCAAAGAGCACGTCCGCACCAAAGAGCGTGTTCACCGCGTTCAGAACGTCGGCATGCGAGCGGTAGTTCGCACGCAGACGCCGTATGTTTGACGCTTCAGCCTCAAGCTTCTTGAACACCGAGACGTCCGCATGCCGGAAGCGGTAGATCGACTGCTTGTCGTCGCCCACGGTCAGCAGGTCGCCGTCGGCCAACAATCGCGCGATCTGCATCTGTAGCACGTTGGTATCCTGGAATTCATCGATCATGACGTGCCGAAACGCACTCCTGTAACCGGCTGCGATGTCCGGAGACTCCTCCAGGAGCCGCAGGGTCATGAGTTGAAGGTCTTCGAAGTCGAGCAGTCCCTGAGCATCCTTCAGCGCCGCGTATCGCTCCCCGAAGCGCTCCAATAGGCGTGCGAACGCAGCCTCGTATGGCGCGCACACGATCTGCGTCAGAACGCCCGCCAGCTTCCCGAGTTGCTCGTTCCCCTCCTCGGCAAGTTCCTTGACCTCCGCACTTCCCGTCTTGCGGAGGTTCTCGCTCCCCGCCTCGCTCAGAAGTGCCCGCGCGCGGTCAGCGAGACCCTCCGTTGCGGTCAGGGTGCGGAGCGCGGCCGCCACGCGGCGCGCGATTCCGGCGTTTCGTGCCGTCGTTTTCGTCGGAGGCAGCGCGGTGCATGCATCCGCGATGCCCTCGAGGTCCCCGGCGAACTCATGAAGTGTCCGGGTCGTCGGAATCCCGCAGAGCGCGACATCCCCCGGCGAGCGGCCCATCGATTGAAGTTGACCGTGTGTGTCGGTGACCGCCTGGAAGACCGCTGTTGCGCCGAAATCGAGCACGAGCGTTTCGACGCCGAAAGAGTCGGCAAAGAGCTCGCGGGCCGCTCCCTCGAATGCCTCCTGCATGAGTATCGCTGACTGCACGCCGGTGCACACGCCGAACCGGGGGTCGAGCCCGATATCGAACGCGTGTCTCCGGAGCATGCGGGAGCACATCCCGTGAATGGTGGAGACCCATGCCTGGTCGACAGCCCGCGCTTCGCGGGGACGTCCGGCCCTGACGAGTGTCGCCCGAACCCGCTCAGCAAGTTCGCCGGCGGCCTTGTCTGTGAAGGTGATTGCGAGGAGTTCGTCGACTCCGTGCTCGTCGAGCGGACCCTCGCCCAGGATTGCGGCTACAAATCGCGACACGAGGACGTGGGTCTTACCGGACCCTGCCCCTGCTGCCACGAAGAGGTCGCCCGGTTCGGCGTAGACGACCGCGGCCTGCTCCTGAGTGAGTTCTTTCTTCATCGGGAACACCCCCCGCAGACGCTGCGCGCCGGACAATAGCCGCAGTTAGACGCTTTGCGCGGGGTTGCCGGTATCTCCCCCGCACGTATTCCGGCGACTGCGGTTTCGGCGGTCGCGATCGCCGCGCTCATGACGGCGTCGAACTCCTCGGCGACACACGCGTCCCTAGACGCGAGTCCGAGGTGCCCCAGGCTGTCCTGTGAGTAGAAGCCTCTGTCGCCGCCGTAGCGCATGCTGCGGTACAGCCCGCCCAGGAGCGGCTGCTCGAGTTTTCTGCTCGCGACGAACCCGTAGAGGGGCAGTTGAACGAGGCCCTCATCCGCGAATTTTGCGCGGGGCGCCACCACGCTGGCCTTGTAATCAACGATCACAATCCCCGCCGCCGAGACATCAATCCTGTCGATGCGACCCTTAAGGAAGAAACTTCCAACTGGTTCAGCCGCATCGGCGCTCTTCCCCCCGAAGGACCACTCGTGATGTCGGGGCAGGAAGCCCGGCAAGAACTCCGCGTCTCGCACGACGATCCGTCCCGCGCCCGATACGGCGCCGCGGAGCACTTCGTCTTCAATGAGCGTTCTCGCAGCCGGGCGGCCGGCCAGTACGGTACGGCTGACATCGGCGAGCACACCCAGGGCCTCCGGGAGCTCCTCCGGAGTTACCCGCTCGTGCCCGGCCGCCGTCCACATCGCATAGAACATGCTCATGATCTCGTGGGCTACCCGTCCGCGCTCGAGGGCGTCGATCGGTTCGTCGATCGGCCGCGGATTGAGTTCCCGCAGGTAGAACCAGTGATACGGGCACGCCAGGTATGCTTCGATCTCGCTTGCCGAGAACACCTGTCGCTGCGCGAGCGCCGCGGCGACGGCTCCGGTCACGCATCCCCTGCGGGCGCTGGCCCTTCGTCGCGCCAATACGGCACGGGGTGCCCCGCCCGACGGCGACGCCGCTTGCTCGCGAAGGGTCCGCCGCTCACTCAGGGGTGCGTCTTCGTGCTCGGTCAGATCGGCGAGTGTCAGCCTGCGAACCCGTGGACTGCCGACCTCGGGGATCTCACCGGTGACGGGATCACGGTAGAGATCAAGCGTCTCCTCCCAGAGCGTCGACGGCCTCAGTGGCTTACCGTCGTCATCGACGACGGCTCTGCTGAGAATCAGCTTCTGCCGCGCACCGGTCACCACCTGGTAGAAGAGCAGTCGCTCCTCGTCGGCGCCTCCCCTCGGGAGCACGTCGATACCCGCCGCCGCCAGAGGTCCCGCCAGGGCGGGTTGGCTCAAAGCATCATCGGACGAGTTCGCGGGGAACTCGCCCCCCACAAGCCCGCCAAGGATCACCGCTTCGAACCGCCGCGAACGGGCCCGCTCTGCGCTCATCACCTGCACATGCCCGGCTCGCTCACCGTCGGAGAGTGACACATCGACCGCGTCGAGCAGCGCGAGTAGATCCCGGGCACCAAACGCCAGATCGCCGAGCGACGCCATCTCCTCTATCACCGTCATGAGCCCCCGTTGGGCCCGGGCATCCGCTGCGCCCCCGCTGTCGAGGATCACAGGCGAGCCGTACCTCGATCTCATCATGTCCGCAATCAGGAGCCGCCAGGCCCGGGCGCCCTTCGTATCGATCGGTGCCGCGCACAACTCGAGCGCACGCTCGAGGAACAGCCGGGTTCGGGGTCCGGTCGACTTCGCCTCCTCAAGGAGCCGGTGTGCATTCATAGCCCGGTCCCGTCGAGTACGCTCGTCATACCCATCGACGTCGACGGCAGATGCCCAGGCGTACCCGCTCCGGAGCAGCGCGGTAAGCTCCGCTCTCCCACGCTCTCCGCAGAAGTGCCGCAGCAGGAGCGAAAGCGCCCGACCAAGCCCCGTCCGCACGAGCGGGCTACGAACGTCGTAGTCGGCAGGCACTCCCGCTTCGTTGAAGGCCTCAGAAAGTGCCGAGAGGTGCGCCTCCGGTCGGCGGAACACCACGGCGATCATGTGCGCCGGAATGCCATATATTGCCAGTTCTTGAATGTCTCGGACAATCCTTTGCGCCTCACCGCCCTCCCCTGCCGCTTCGGAGAAGACCAGATCGCCGCAGCTCTCCAGGATCCGGTCATCATGTTGCTCTGAGAACAACCCTCTCTCGAGTTGCGCGAGCTCATGCGAACCGGCCTGTCGATCCCCGGCCACAACCAGCCGGGCACCCCGAAGCCCGGACAGGTTCTCGACGGTCTCACCGGCTGCTGTCGTAGCAGGATGGTTGTTCTCCCAGGTCAGGGCCACAATCACCTCGACATCAAGGGCTGCGGCACGGGTAAGGAAGGCAAGCTGCGCCGGCGTGAAACTACCGAACCGGTTCACGGCCAAAAGGCCTCCCAGGTGTCGGGGCTCCACTGTGGCGGCGACGATTCGGTGCGCTTCCGCCGCCTCCACGAGATCCGCCTGAACGAGGAGCCGCGCGTACGCAGCGGCGATGTCGAGGATCTCCTTTGCGGGCGTCCGCGGCTCCCTTGGGCGGGTACCCGCATCCACTTCCCCTGAATGCTCGGCTGCCCGCTGGACGACGACCTCGAGGATGCGCAGAAAGCCGGCATGTCGCGCCGAGCTTTGGAGGACCTCGGGCGGCGCAGCGTCAAGTGCGTGCTGGAGGAGAAGCGTGCGCTGCACCCGGCCCACGATCGTGCGCCCGTCTCCGAGGATCGACCACAGGGAATCCAGGTACCGGTCGAATTGCAGCACGGATACACCGAGCAGTGCCGAATGGGATACCTCCCCGACCGCACGCTGTACCTCAGGCTCGGAGGGCAACAGCAGCACAGGCCTCAGACCGGCCGCGGCTGAGCGCCGCACCCGATCGTAGACGTGCCCCGACTTGCCGGCGTTAGCTAGGCCGGTGACGACCGTTATTGCCACGTGCTCACTCCCCTCCTGTTCTTGGAGGGCAGCATAGCGCACGCCTCTGACATCACGGGGTCATGATGGTTTGCGAGTAGCGCCTGACGCCATCGCGGATCTCCTGAACTTTTCGCCACGCGACTTCTTCATCGCGGCCCAGGTAGTGGTCTACGCGGTGCCCGACGAGTTCAGCGGCTCTTTCGGCCCTGTCCGCGACGGAACGGGCCGTGTCTGCGACCCACAGGGCCTCGTTTGCAAGGCGACGTCGTGTTCGAACACCGCTGTCCGGCGCGAAGAGCAGGCCTAAGATGATGCCGCCGACAGCGCCGGCGCACAGTCCAATGACAAAATATTCCAGTCGATGTGTTCTCATTCGACTCCGCTCCCCTCAACCGCTCCACTCTCGGTCAGGACCCGAAAAATGCGCTCTAGGTCCCCCTCATCGACGAAATCGATCTCGATCTTGCCCTTCTTGACGGTCTGCCGCACCCGAACGGTGGTCGCGAGCAGCCGGCGAAGCTTCCGTGCCACGACCTTGTACGACTTGGGAGATATCGGGCGGGGAGTTCGCTCGCCCTGGCCGGCCGCGATGAGCCTCGCCATGTTCTCGGCATCGCGAACTGAGAGACCTTCATCGACGATTCTATGTGCGAGCCGTATGCGCTGTCCTTCGTCGGGCAGAGAAAGGACGGCCCGCGCGTGACCGGCTGTAAGCTTGTTGGCATACATGAGCTCCTGGACGTCTTCCGGGAGATCGAGAAGTCGGAGGGTGTTGGTCACTGCTGAGCGTGACTTGGAGACTCGGTCCGCGAGTTCAGCCTGGGTCATGCCATACTCAGTCAGGAGCCTTCGGTATCCGCGAGCTTCTTCAATGGCATTCAAGTCCTGCCTCTGCAGGTTTTCGATGAGCGCCAGCGCGAGGGCTTCGGTCTCGGTGGATGCCATGACCCTAACGGGCACCCTGGTAAGCCCGGCGGCCTTTGCTGCGCGCCAGCGACGCTCACCGGCGATGATCTGGTAACCCTCCGCATGTGGACGAACGATTATGGGTTGCAGGACCCCGACCTTACTAATCGAGTCAGACAGCTCATCGATCTGGTCCTCATCCATCGCCGTACGCGGCTGATTTGGGTTGGGGCTGATGAAGTCGATAGGGAGCTCGGTGGGCTCGCCCCCCTGGAACTCCTGACCCGCACCTGGAATCAAAGCCGAGAGACCCCTACCGAGTCCGCGCTTAGTCACGGCTGATCACTTCCTTCGCTAGGCTTCTGTATGCCGCGGCCCCGCGCCCGTTGGAATCGTAGATGGTGATCGGCTGGCCAAAGCTTGGTGCCTCAGACAGACGAACGCTGCGGGGGATAACAGTATCGAACACCGTCGCGTCAAAGAAGTCCTTGACCTCCTCGACAACTTGCTGGGAAAGGCGCGTGCGGGCGTCATACATGGTCATGAGGACGCCAAAGACCTCGAGTTTGGGGTTCAGGTGGGTCTTGACGAGCTTGAAGCTCTCAAGAAGCTTGGTAAGCCCTTCTAGCGCGTAGTATTCGCACTGGACCGGGATGATCACACCAGCAGCTGCGGTCAATGCATTGACCGTCAGCAGACCAAGTGACGGGGGACAATCAATCACGATGAAGTCGAAGTCGCGCAGAATTGGCTGAAGGACACCCTTGAGCTTGGTCTCGCGGCTGAAACTCGAGACGAGTTCGATCTCGGCGCCGGCCAACTGAATGGTTGCAGGCACCACGAACACATTCTCGATCTCAACGGGCTCGATAAGCTGTTCAATGGGCGTGTCCGAGAGCAACGCATTGTAAATGCACTCATCGCGCTGGTTTCTGTTGAGACCGTAGCCCGACGTGGCATTGCCCTGCGGATCCAGGTCAATCAGTAGAACCTTCTTGCCCGCCTCCCCAAGGCAGGCTACAAGGTTGACCGCAGTCGTACTCTTTCCAACGCCGCCCTTTTGGTTGACGACTGCCAGAACTCGCGCTCTAACGGCATCGCGGCCCTCGGCTACGTTGGTCGTGGGCATGTCGACCACAGTTCCTCCTCCCGCAGGACACCATGCCCTGCAGTATAGGGTATGACAACACCTTCTGAAAGGTCAGCCGAGCGGTTGACGCTGGGCCGTCCCTGGACGCCGTGGCAGGTGCTGACGAACTGCGCCGTATCGTTCGTATTCGACAACAACGCGGTTTTCACCGTTCGGAAGATCAAATGGATGAACATGGAGCGGCCGCATACCACAGAGCTTCGCAGCCGCATCGCCCGATGCCAATTCCTCAGACGTCGGCCTACCCTTCATGCAAATCAGCCGTCCACCGACTATCAGCAGCGGCGAAGCAAGCTCCACCAGGGCTGGTAGCGAGGAAAGCGCGCGCGCAATAACAACCGAGAAGCCAGCAGGACGCGTCAACGCGAGTTCTTCCGCTCTCACGGCCTCAACTTCGACATCCAGACCGAGCCCTACAGTCGTCTGCAGAAGGAATGTCGCCTTCTTCTTCACAGATTCAACAAGTACGAAGTGTCTTCCTGAGAGGATCGAGAGCACGACTCCCGGATACCCGGCCCCTGAGCCAAGATCTGCAACATTTCCGGGCGGACTTTGGTTGAGATAGGGGAGTGCGCTGGCCGAGTCACCGATGTGAAGGCTGAGGACATCCTGTGGAGAGGTGACCCGAGTGAGGTTGAACTGCATATTGGCCGCAAGTACGGCCTCGGAGTGGGCGCGAATCAACTCCGCCTGCCCTGAAGATGCTTCAACGTTGACCGCCAAGAGGCACTCAAGGACGTCGGAGGTTGTCATAGCGTGTGGCTCGGGCGCGGCCATGTCCTTCGGATGTTTCACGTGAAACATCATGCCGCATCGACAGCCAACTTACTAGGGAGAGAGGAGCGGATGTTTCACGTGAAACATCCGCTGACGTACTGGAGCGCACGAATCGCCCCGAGTCTACGCATCGTGGTTTCCTGACGGAGACTCGCTACGCTCAACCAGTCAGCGTTCGCGCGATGTGTCCGACCAAAGAGAAAGGCGCCGAATTCGGCGCCTTTCGGAAGTAGTGCGATCGAGGTGTCGCTATTTGGGGTGAACTACGACCTGCCGATACGGCTCATCGCCATCGCTCGCGGTCGTGACGCGGGGGTCGTTCCTCAAAGCGACATGGACGGCTTTACGCTCGAAGCTCGTCATTGGGCGGAGTTCTACGGGTCGACCCTGCCGCGCAACGCGGTCCGCCGCCCGGTGTGCGATCTCCTCAAGCTTCAACTTCCTGCGATAGCGATAGCCAGACACATCGACGACGACCGGGAAGCGTCGACCAATTCGCCTGTTCGTCATGGCGGCTACAAGAACCTGCAGCGCGTCGAGTGTCTTGCCATGTCGCCCGATCAGTACGCCAAGATCGTCACCGACGATGTCGAGGATGATCTCGTTGTCGTCTCCCTCGTACTCCTCGATCTCTGATTCGATGCCGAGCGCGGCGAGGACGCTGTTGACGACACCGACTGCTTCGTCTGCAATCTTGTCAAGCTCCTCATCAGTGAGAGGGGTCTCCTCTTCCAGAAGTGCGACCTCTTCGACCGCGGGCTCTGCGGCCTTTGCCGCTACCTCGGCGACAACACCGGGCTTAAGCCACACCCGCACGCTTGCCAGCTTGCTGCCGGCGCCAAAGAAGCCCCGACCACCTTCCTGAAGCACTTCATACTGAACCGAGTCCTGCTGGACGCCCATTTCCTCAAGAGCGGCGTCTAGAGCTTCTGGTACTGACGGACCTTCTTTGATTATCTCGTTGATCATTTCTGCGCTTCTCCCTCGGGATTGGCGTACATCTTCTGCATGACCCACTGCTGGCCAACCTGGAGAAGACTCGAGGTGACCCAGTAGATAAGGACTCCAGCGGGGGAGATCCACCCGAACCAGAGCATCATGAGCGACATGTAGAGTGCCATCTGCTTCTGAGTCTTCTCGACGTTCGGCTGCATCATCTGAGGAATGTAGATGCTGAGCCCGAACGCGATGACGAGGAGGGCGTAGGGGAGAACTGCCCAGATTCCGCCTGCGTCGTACATCATCTTAGGCGTCTTGGTGATATCTGGAAGAATTATCCAGAACCTTTTAGCCAGTTCGGCTTGCGCCGCAGGCATCGAAGCGATGTGGGCGAGAAGCAGACCCGGCAGAATCGTCGCTTTGCCATTGATCTTCTTACTCGTGGTCCCAAGAACGCGGAACAACGCGAAGAAGATAGGCATCTGGAGGATGAGGGGGAGACAGCCCCCAAGCGGGTTGACCTTGTTCTCCTGATAGAACTTCAGCGTCTCTTCCTGGAGCTTCTCTTTGTCGTTCTTATACTTAGCTTGCAGCTGCTTGATCTTCGGCTGAATCCGCTGGAGCTCGAAGGTCGACTTGGTCTGCTTGATTGTGAGGGGGAGCAGGACGATCCTCATCGCAACCGTGAGTAAGATGATCGCGAAACCATAGTCGTTGGCCCAGCCATAGAAGAAGTTCAGTACGTCAAATAGCGCCTTCATTAGCATGTCGAACACGTGGGGCTACCTCCTCGGTCGGGCGCGAAGCCTCGGGTTCATCTGTGTCGTTCCACTCCGGAGCATCCGGGGGTCGTCGCGATTTCCAATCTTCTATCTACCACACGCGCGCGCATAAGAGAACCGTGAACCACTTCTCAGGGCACCGGATCGAAGCCGCCCGGGTTCCATGGATGGCACCTTCCGACACGCTTCAGCGCAAGCCAGCCGCCCTTGAAGACGCCGTGGCGCTCGATCGCGACCACAGCGTACTGCGAACACGTAGGGGAGAAGCGGCACGACGGAGGGAGAAGCGGCGAGATCAACTTCTGATAGGCGCGAATGGGAAGGATGACGAGTGTTCGAATGGCCTTCATGTGACCACACCCGCCTTTCTAAGCGCCTGGCGGAGCTCGGCGTCGAGGACTTCGGGGGCGGCTGCTCCCGCGCCCCTGCGGGCTATCAGGGCCGTATCCGCCCCATTCCAGGGACCGCCGGCGCGAACACACGCGGCTCTGAGCACGCGTTTCGCTCGGTTCCGGTGTACGGCGTTACCCAGTTTCTTTCCCGCAACGAACATCACGCGACCTCGTAGGCCGCGTGATGTTGGTGTGGCGCTGGCCAAAACGAGAACGAGAGAACTGTTGCCGCGCGTTCCTTCGGCGAAGAGTCTCTCGATGTCGGCCGAGGCCGTGATTGTGCGCATGTGAGCCCCGGGCTCGCGCCCGAGATCTTGTGCTACGCCGCGCTCGGGGTGAGAACCTTACGGCCCTTACGCCTGCGTGCTGCGATAACCGCTCGACCACCCTTGGTCGACATGCGAATGCGGAAGCCATGCGTCTTGGCGCGCTTCCGGTTGTTAGGCTGGTATGTACGCTTCACGTAAACATCCTCCGTTCAGGGACGCCCAGGGCTAGCCCGGACGCTTAAGCCGAGCGATTGTACCGAACGCCCATAGTGCGTGTCAAACAAGACAGCTGCTTCTATGCACGCTTGATTGCCTGGTTTCCAGGTGTGAGAGAAGTACTTCCATCGGGTGTCGGTAAGAAAAGTCTGAAATCTGTGGATAATGTGGAAAACCCACGATTCACGTTGATAAAGCCTGTGGATAACTTCCGCTCTCTCGTTGTTGGGGGATTGCGCCTCTGATAGAATCGGCGCTGTTCTCTCAGGGGTCGAAAACGCCTCCCTGACCTTGAAAAAGCCCTGCTAGCAAGCACGTCGAAGACGCGTGGAGAGCTCCGACCGAACACCTGTCCGGTTTTTCCACAACCCCTTCCACTCACACACACTATCTGGATCAGCCTGTCCACAGAACCATGTTGAATGACCGATGGTGGATGGAAGGGAATGGGGTGTTTCGGGCCCAAATGGGCTGCCACCAGCGGGTTTTGTGTTTGGGACGTGGATTGGTTCCGAGAGTTTTCCACAATTGTGGAAAGTCCTGTGGACAAGACCACAAAAGCGCAGGTAGGACGCTTTCACGGTAATCGGCTCCAGTTCCGGTGGAGCGTTGTGGATACGGTCACTATCAGCACGTTAAGGTTTCGGGGCTTCCGCCCCTGTTGTTGATAAGTCTGTGGAGTCCCGGTTGAAAGGGGGGATTGATGAAGTCGTTCTTTGCAGGTGAAACGCAGGTTACCGCTCGGTCGATCCCGCTGGAGAGCCCTTCTTTGCCCCCACGGCACACCGATGATTCCACGACGCAGGTTCATCGTATGTCCTCTGCGCGGGTTGCCGTCTATGATGCCCTCACGGCGTCGCCCCGGGTGGAAGATGTCAGCGGCCACGACGCGCGATCCTTTATAGAGGCCTTATCCTCCCGGACGTACCAACTCTCTCATGAGGCCGGCGGCTCGCTGCCGTACGTCGTCATTCGCGAGGTTGTAGAGAACCTGATCCATGCCCGCTTCCATGAAGTAGTCGTGACGGTTCTCGATGAGGGCAACACCGTTCGGTTCGCGGATCAGGGGCCCGGCATCGCCGATAAGGACCGGGTGTTCCTTCCTGGTTTTTCCACCGCTACCGAAGAGATGAAGTGCGTCATCAAGGGCGTCGGATCCGGGCTTCCTGTCGCGCGTGAATGTCTTACGTTCTCAGGCGGAACCATACTCGTCGAGGACAACCTAGGCCGCGGCACTGTGGTCACCATCAAAGTTGACACACCACCACCTGCCCCTCAGAGCGAGTCGGAAGGCGAGGTTGTTTCGCCGGACGACGCCCCGCGGCTGACGACCCGCCAGAAGCAAGTGCTCTCACTGGTTATAGAACTTGGCGCGATTGGCCCGACGGTTGTCTCCCGTGAACTGAGTGTCGGCCTCTCGACTGCTTATCGCGATCTGGCCTCACTTGAGGACTACGGTCTCATTCGTTCCGATGAATCAGGTAAACGGGTGCTGACTCCCGCCGGGGTCAACTCACTCGACCAACTCTTTAACTCGTAAGCCGGGAGCCGACGTGCCAGAAGTACAAGACGCACAACAGATGTGGTCGGACACACTCGATGTGGTTCGGCAGGAACTCAATACGCCAACATTCAAGACGTGGTTCGAGAACACCATGCCACTTGGGGTAATCGACGAGATGCTCGTTGTCTCGGTGCAGAACGAGTTCGCGCGAGATTGGCTTGAGTCGCGTTACTCGGGACTGCTCGCCTCGGCACTGGCACAGGTCCTCGGTCGCCCTATGTCCGTGTCGTTCCGTGTGGGAGCCGATGTGCCTGCGGCTCCTGAGGCGCCGGCATTAGTCACCAACCGGGGTATGCCCGACCTTGAAGAGGTTGAGCAGAAGCGGGTCAAGGAAGCCAGTGAGGGCGACTTCAACCCGAAGTACACCTTTGAGTCGTTTGTTATGGGGACCTCCAACCAGTTCGCCTACCACGCCGCGCTCGCAGTCGCCGAGACGCCTGGTGGTGCCTACAACCCGCTCTTCATCTATGGAGGAGTCGGCCTTGGGAAGACACACCTCCTGCAGTCGATCGGCCACTACGTGAAGACGAGCTTCCCGCACATGAAGGTCAAGTACGTCTCGAGCGAGCAGTTCACAAATGACTTCATCAACTCGATCGGTGACAGAGACAAGAGCCGGATAGACGGCTTCCGTCGCCAATACAGGACCAACGACGTCCTTCTCGTCGACGACATTCAATTCCTCGCCGGCAAGGAGGGGACACAGGAGGAGTTCTTCCATACGTTCAACACCCTCCAGCAGGCCGGTAAACAGATTGTCTTATCCTCAGACGGTCCCCCGAAGAATATCGCCACCCTTGAGGACCGTTTGCGCAGCCGGTTCGAGATGGGACTGATTACCGATATCCAGCCCCCTGAGCTCGAGACGCGAATCGCCATTCTGCGGCGAAAAGTTGAAGCCGAGGGATTGGCTGTTCCCGACGAGATCCTGTCCTTCATCGCCGATCGAATCTCGTCCAACATCCGGGAGCTTGAGGGGGCATTGATCCGCATCGTCGCGTTCAGTTCTCTGACACGCCATACGATTGATCTTGATCTTGCCCGAAGCGTCCTTAAAGACATCTTCCCGGAGCGCTCACTCAAGCCGATCACGGTATCGACGATTCAGCAGGAGGTCTGCAAATTCTACGGGATCGCTAAGAACGACCTCGTCGGGAACAAGCGATCGCAGTCAATCGTCTACCCGCGCCAAGTAGCTATGTATCTCGCGCGAGAGCTTACAGACCTCTCCCTTCCGAGGATCGGTGCTGAGTTTGGAGGCCGGGACCACACAACGGTGATGCATGCGACAGCGAAGATACAAAAGCTTCTCAACGCACAGCGTGAGGTCTACAACCAGATTCAGACGCTCACTAACCTGGTTAAACAACGGAGTTAACAACCTTGTGGAAAGTCTGAGGATAGACTGGGTACAAGTGGCACAACCTGTGGAGAGAATGTGAGGGGTGTGGACACTGTGGATGTTTGAAGCACTTCGTCCACAACATAGTTCACAATGGATACACCGTCTGTGACGTGCAAGAAGAGTTGTTGTCCCCAGCTTCCACAGTACTTACTACTGTTACTACTAAGTTGATATCTAGAAAGGAATAGGAATGAAGGTCTCGATAGCACGTGCCGAGTTGCTGGAAACCCTTTCAATCGTCTCGAAGGGCCTTTCATCGAGAACCACACTTCCTATTCTCTCGGGAGTGCTCCTTACAGCTCGAGATAGTGAGCTTGGATTGAACTCAACCGACCTTGAGATATCGATCAAGACCGCGTCAAAAGCGCGGACCGATGAACCAGGTAGCGTAGTCGTTCCAGGAAAACTCGTTACAGACATCGTCAGGAGTCTTCCGGAATCGGCTGTGACAATCGAGACTATTCAGGGCGGTGCCACAATTTCATGCGGCCAGTCGTCTTTCAATGTGAAGACGCTTTCGGCTGAGGACTTTCCTAAGTTTCCTGACATCACTCCGGCGGACATGGTCACGCTTCCGGCAGATGTGTTTGCAAACGTTGTCCATCAGGTATCGAGGGCAGTCAGCCGTGATGAGACACGGCCGATTCTCACTGGTGTACTTGTGGTGGTTGAAGAGGGAATTCTCAGGATGGTTGCGACCGACTCGTACCGCCTCTGTGTGAGGGAGGTGCCAGTGGAAGGAACCACAGGCACTCTTGAAGCGGTAGTGCCGGGCAGAGCGCTTGAGGACGTCGCCCGTCTGGCCTCGTCGTCCGAGACCGTGAAGATCGGGGTCTCCGAGAACCAGGTTGTCTTCTCATTCGGAGACACCACGTTCATCTCTCGGCGAATTGAAGGATCGTTCCCGAACTACCGTCAGCTCATCCCGAAAGAACAACAGACGCGTTTCGTGATCGGTCGGCAGGAGTTTATGGAGGCAGTCAAGCGCGTGTCGCTTATGGCACAACATAGTGCGCCTTTGAGGCTTAAGGTCGGCGTTGATGACCATATGTTGACTCTCTCGGCGCAGACCCAGGATGTTGGCGAAGCGACGGAGTCGCTTGAGATCGAACCGACCGGTGAAGATGTCGAAATGGCGTTCAACCACGCGTACCTCATGGACGGTATATCGGTCTCAGAGGGCGACAAGATCGCACTTGAGATAGTGAGCCCGCTCAAGCCGGGTGTCCTCAAAGGCGAGTCCGGAGACGATTTCATCTACTTGCTTATGCCTGTTCGCCTTGGGTGAGTCGGGCCAAGCGTGATCATAAACTCACTCCGTCTCCGCTCCTTCCGGAATTACAAGGAGTGGGAGATGAGCCCGGCCACAGGTCTTACGATCTTGGTCGGGGCGAACGCCTCCGGCAAGACGAATGTCATAGAGGCGGTGCAGTTGATCACCACCGGATCGTCGTTCAGGCGACCGAAGTGGGAGGATTTAGTGCGCTGGGGTGATGAGCAGGCCTCGGTTGTAGCGGGATTCACGGGATCCAACTCGCCGAGTGTCGTTGAAATGAGAATCACAGGCAGCGGACAACGAACCCACTTGATCAATGGCGTGAGTAAGCGGAGCATGTCAGAGACGACAGGCATACTACACGCAGTACTCTTCACGCCTGATGATCTCGATCTGGTGAAGGGGCCTGCGGAGGTGCGCCGCTCTGCAATCGACGATCTCGGTGAGCAACTTTCAAAGACGTATGGTGCCGTACGGCGTGACTACACCAGAGTCATCAGGCACAGGAACACCCTCCTCCGAGAGTGGCAAGCCGGGTCTATGGACCTCGAACCCTGGAACATCCAGATAGCCTCACTGGGTGCGCGCCTGTTGGTCCACCGTCGCGGTCTTCTGCGGCGAATGATCAAGCAGGCCTCTGTGTCGTATGAGGATCTCTCCCATGGCGAGTCCTTGACGGTCGAGTACATCGACCGCTGCGGGCTCAACACAACATCGCTTGACTCCGAGGTCACGACAGACGATGCGGAGCGAGCACTTCTCGCGACACTCGAGGAGCGTGCGGTTGAAGAACGAGCCCGGAGGGTCACACTCGTAGGACCACACCGGGACGATATTGTATTCCTTGTAGCCGGCCGAAACGCGCGCAATTTTGCGTCTCAGGGGCAACAGAGAACGATCGCGTTGGCATGGACGCTGGCGAAGGTCGCGGTCGTTGAGGACATAGCGCGCAGAAAGCCACTCCTCCTTCTAGACGACGTGATGTCGGAGCTCGACGAGGACAGGCGCCGGGCACTCACGAGCCTTGTACAGCGTGATGTCCAAACGATCATTTCCACCACGAACACCGGGTACTTCGAGAGCGGACTTCTCGACCAGGCGACGATCATCACTATTCCCGGAGTGTGAACCGGTGAGAGCAAAACGAACCGAGAGCTTCGGCGACGTAACACGAAGGATCATCGAGCGCGCCGACCCGAAAGGAAAGCGCCACGGCGCCAGGGTGGTTGATGCCTGGAACCGGGCCGCGGGTCCTGAGATCGCGAAGCACACACACGGGGCCGCGTTGAGAGACGGAACACTCATCGTCTACGTCGACTCTGCGGCATGGGCTAACGAGCTCGTTCTTATGACCGACCGCTTTCTTTCAGTCATCAGGTCGGAGACCGGTAAGAGCCTGGTTAGGTCGATTCGCTTCACTGTTTCCAAACGAGTATCAGAAATCCACGCGGAGGAGCAAAGAGCCGAAGAGACCGAGGAGTACTACAAGTCGGACGAATACCCCACAGAACCACTCACTGAGAACGAGCTTAGTCAGGCGGCGCACGTCGCCGCAGCGGTCCATGATGAAAATCTCCGTGAAGCCGCTCTTAGGGTGATGATCAAGGATCTTGAGTGGAAAAAGGCTGTCCGCACCCGCAAGACGGCTGAGGCGGGAACTGAAGGCCCAGAAGGGCCCATTTCAGGCTCCTGACACTAGCACTTGTGGTAAACTCGAGTAGCGACGTCAATATGTCGTGGTTTCGTCTGTTATCGCTTATCACGACGGTCGCATGACTAAAAAAGGAGCCTTGGTGGCTAACAACGGTGGCTCGTATTCCGGCAAGGACATCCAGGTGCTGGAAGGCCTTGAGGCCGTACGTAAGCGCCCGAGCATGTATATCGGCTCGACCGGTCCAAAGGGTCTCCATCACCTTGTGTATGAGGTCGTGGACAACTCCGTGGACGAGGCGCTTGCGAATGTTTGTACCGCAATCGAGATCGTCATTCACGCCGACAACTCGATCTCAGTCACAGACAATGGTCGCGGCATCCCAGTCGACAACGTGCCCAAGTACAAGAAGAGTGGGGTCGAAGTCGTCCTTACCATCCTTCACGCCGGCGGCAAGTTTGGTGGCGAGGGCTACAAGGTATCCGGCGGCCTTCATGGCGTCGGCGTGTCTGTCGTGAACGCGCTCTCGGAGAAGCTTACGGTTGAGGTTAAGCGAGATGGCAAGATCTGGGGGCAGTCGTACGAGCGCGGTAAGCCGGTCGCCCCGCTCAAATCAATCGGCACATCGAAAGCCACAGGCACGAAGGTCACCTTCCTGGCGGACAGCGAGATTTTCGAGACGATGGAGTATTCCTGGGACACGCTCGCATCCCGCATGCGTGAGACCGCCTTCCTCAACAAGAATCTCAAGATATCCCTCACAGACGAGCGTGAGCTCGAGCCGCGTCGCGAGGAGTTCCGGTACGCCGGCGGCATCCTCGACTTCGTGAAGTACCTGAACGAGAAGAAGGAAGCGATTCACAACAAGCCGGTGTACTTCGAAACCGAGGGTACCGAGGGTGCGGTGGAAGTAGCGCTTCAGTGGAACACCAGCTATACGGAGACGGTTCTGGCTTTCGCGAACAATATCAACACGCACGAAGGCGGAACCCACCTTGAGGGTTTCAAGAACGCGCTCACCCGTACGATCAACGATTACGCACGTCGGCAGGGGATTCTCAAGGAGAAAGAAGAGAACCTCACCGGTGAGGATATCCGAGAGGGTCTCACGGCAGTCATCTCGGTGAAGCTGCGGGAACCGCAATTCGAGGGTCAAACGAAGACGAAGCTCGGCAACACCGAGATGCGCTCGTTCGTTCAGTCGGCTGTCACCCAGGCACTCGCCGAGTACCTCGAAGAGCACCCGAAGCCGGCCCGGAACATCATCATGAAAGCGACGCAGGCCAGCAAGGCGAGGGCAGCGGCACGCAAAGCCCGCGAGCTCACCCGGCGCAAGGGTCTCCTCGAGAGTTCGACGCTCCCCGGCAAACTCGCCGACTGTTCGATTCGCGAGGCGGCGCTCACCGAGATCTACCTCGTTGAGGGTGACTCGGCTGGCGGCTCAGCGAAGCAGGCGCGCGATCGGTCATTTCAGGCGATCCTCCCGCTGAGAGGCAAGATCCTCAACGTTGAGAAGGCCGGCATCAACCGGGCACTCGCATCTGAGGAGATTCAGGCGATGATCACCGCGCTCGGTACGAGCGTGGCCGAAGAGTTCGACATAACCCAGGCCCGTTATCACAAGGCGATCATCATGACGGACGCCGATGTCGATGGTAGCCACATCCGCTGCCTCATCCTCACGTTCTTCTACCGCTACATGCGGGAGATGATCGAGGCCGGCTACATCTACATTGCACAGCCGCCGCTCTACAAGATCAGCTACGGCAAGAAGCACGAGTACGCCTACAACGACAGACAACTCCAGCAGGTCCTTGCCAAGCTTCCGGACACGACCAAGTCGTCCATCCAGCGATACAAGGGCCTTGGTGAGATGAACCCGGAGCAGCTCTGGGAGACAACCATGGATCCCGAGCGCCGCACACTCCTCCAGGTTACGATCGACGACGCGCTTGCCGCCGAGGAAGCCTTCGTCGACCTCATGGGCGACCAGGTCGAGCCCCGAAAAGAGTTCATCCAGCGGCATGCGAAGAGCGTGCGCTTCCTGGACGTCTAACGGAATCACCACGAGAGGCATGTGGAGGTCGGCCCGGGTGGACGAGCGCGAGAAGAGGCATGCAAGGCAGTTCGAGCCCCCGCCCTGGGAACAAGCGGCGTTCGATGAGTTTCAGCGCCTGAAGTCAGAGCGCGAACAAGAGGTAGCACTGCAAGAAGCGCTCAAGGCCGCAATGGCGCCGGTGGAAGCGGTTGAAGGGGTTGAAGGGGTTGAGGCCGAGGCAACCACGACGGACGAGACGCCCGTCCTCGAAGCAGAACAGGTTGCCGGCATTGAAACAGAGGTAGTCCCGACGCTTCAAATGGATGTTCAGCACGGCGTGTCAAGCGCGGCACTCGAGACCATGTTGATCGGCCTCAAGAGTCAGGAGCCGAGGGTCGCCAAGAACTTCAAGCTCATTGCGAATGTGGCGAGTGCACTACTAACAGCGGGCGGTCTCGGATTTGTGGTTTGGGCGGCGGTTCTCTTTGCTGGAGTCGGACCCGACGCGGGAATAACGCCAACCCTCGCGTCGCTGCTCTTGATGGTATGGGGTTTCCTGCTCATCGCAGGCGCGGGATTGCTCTTCAAGAAGTACAACCTTACGTAAGTGACGTGCGAGGAGACGAATCGTGACTGATGGCATGGCGGGCGAGAGCAACGTCCTCCCGATAGATATCGAGCAAGAGCTCAGGAAGTCGTTCATCGAGTACTCGATGAGCGTCATCGTCGCCAGGGCGCTGCCAGATGTTCGAGATGGCCTCAAGCCGGTGCACCGGCGCATCCTGTACGCCATGAGCGAGTCCGGGCTCACGCCGACCAAGGCGTACAAGAAGTCCGCATGGACCGTCGGTGAAGTCATTGGTAAGTATCACCCGCACGGTGACACGGCGGTGTACGACACGATGGTCCGTATGGCCCAGGACTTCGCGATGCGTGCACCGCTCGTCGACGGCCACGGCAACTTCGGTTCCGTCGACGGTGACTCCGCGGCTGCCATGCGATACACAGAGTCTCGGCTGCAGCGCCTCGCGATGGAACTTCTGCGTGACATCGACAGGGAGACGGTCGATTTCGGACCGAACTACGACGAGTCGCTTCAGGAGCCGAAGGTGCTCCCGAGCCGCTACCCGAACCTGCTGGTGAACGGCAGCTCTGGTATCGCAGTCGGTATGGCGACGAACATCCCGCCGCACAACCTCGGCGAGGTCATCGATGCCGCGACGCTTTATATCAACAACCCGGATGCCGAGATCGAGGACTACCTGAAGATCATGCCCGGCCCGGACTTCCCGACCGGCGGCATCATCATGGGCAAAGAGGGCATCTACGACGCCTACACGACCGGTCGTGGCTCGATCAAGGTGCGGGGCAAGGCGCACATCGAGCAGACGTCGACCGGCAAGATGCGCATCATCATCAATGAGATTCCGTACGCGGTGAACAAGAGCAAGCTCGTGTCAAAGATCGCCGACCTCGTGCGCGAGAAGAAACTCACCGAAATATCTGACCTTCGCGACGAATCAGACCGCAAGGGTATGCGGGTCGTCGTCGAGCTCAAAGGCAGTGCTATTCCCCAGGTCGTGCTCAACAAGCTCTACAAGCACACGCAGCTGGAGACCGGCTTCGGCGTCATCATGCTCTCGCTCGTTGATGGCGTTCCAAAGGAGCTCACGCTCAAGCAGATGCTCCACTACTACGTCGAGCATCAGAAGGAAGTCATCACCCGGCGCACGCGCTACGACCTGCGCAAAGCCGAGGAGCGCGCCCATATCCTCGAAGGCTACGTCATCGCGCTCGATAACATCGACGAGGTCATCAAGATCATCAGGGCGAGTAACGATGACGCGGAGGCTAAGGCACGCCTCATCGAGCGCTTCGGGCTTTCCGAGATCCAGACCGATGCAATCCTTGAGATGCGATTGCGGCGCCTGACCGGCCTGGAGCGTCACAAGATCGAAGCCGAACTCGCCGAACTCCGCGATAAGATCGCGTGGCTCAAGAAGATCCTCGGTGACGTGGGTCTGGTGCTCCAGATCATCAAGGACGAAATGGCCGAGATCAGGGCGAAGTTCGCGAACCCGCGTCGCACCGAGATCGCCAACGCGGCACGGGACCTCGACGTCGAGGACCTTATCGCCGAGGAGGACATGGTCGTCACGATCACCAAGGCCGGCTATGTGAAGCGGCTCCCGGTTGCGACCTATCGCCAGCAGAAGCGCGGCGGCAAGGGCGTGAGCGGCGTCAACCTGAAAGAAAGCGACTTCGTCGAGCAGCTCTTCATCTCCTCGACGCACGACTTTGTGCTCTTCTTCAGCACGAAGGGCAAAGTCTACCGCCTGAAAGTGCATGAGTTGCCGGTCGGGTCCCGCCACGCACGCGGGACGGCTGTGGTTAACCTTCTGCCGTTCGAGCAGACCGAGCGTATCGCGGCGGCTATCACGACCCGCGAGTTCGGTCCCGACGACTACCTGCTCTTCGCAACGCGCAACGGCGTCGTGAAAAAGACCGCGATGCAGGCATATGACCGCTCGCGTCGCGATGGCATCATCGCGATCAACCTGCGCGACAACGACGAACTCATCGCGGTTCGACGCGTGCATGCAGGCGAGCACGCGATGATGGTGTCAGCAAACGGCAAGGCGATCGTGTTCGATGAGGCCGACGCCCGGCCTATGGGCCGTGACACGACCGGTGTTCGCGGTATGACCGTGAAGGGTGACGACCACATCCTCGGCATGGAGATCGCGCCAACCGGCAGCGAGTTGTTCGTGGTGACCGAACGCGGGTACGGCAAGCGCACGCCGCTCGAGGAATACCCCGTCCAGAAGCGTGGCGGTATGGGTGTCAAGACCATCCAGGTCACGCCGAAGAAGGGCCGCATCGCAGGCATGAAGGTTGTCATGCCCGGCCACGAGCTGATGCTCATCTCGGACGAGGGTGTCGTCATCCGTGTCAACGCCGGCGACATCAGCAAACTCGGCCGCTCGACGCAGGGCGTGAAGGTCATGAACGTCGCCGAAACCGATCGCGTCTCGGCTATCGCCCGCGTGGCCGCCAAGAAGAAGAAGCGCGCGGTGCCCGAGAACCAGCAGGTGCTCGTTGAAGACGAGACGCTCGCCGCGACACGGATGCCCGGCATGGCCGAGAAGGACATTGAGGCCGAGGAGCTCGTAGCCGAAGACTTCGAAGACGACGAGTAGCGCGGGTTCGCCCGACCTGGAGGCGCACGTATGCGCTCGATGCTCAAGCGCTTGATCGCGCCCGTGCTGCCACGCGACTACCGTGTGGCAGCACGGGCATTTTCTCCCGACGCCTGGCGCTACCTGATGGTGGCGGCACTCCAGAGCGTCGGCCTGGGGATCCTCGGAACGGTGTTCGCGATCTACATCAAAGACGTAGGCATGACCGAGGCCGTCGTCGGAGACGTGGAGGGTGCACTCGCGCTTGCGGGCGCAATCACGTGCCTCGTTCTGCCGCCGCTCGTGGCCCGGATGGGCTACCGGGCGCTCATCGTGATGGCCGCACTGGCGCTCGGGCTCTCCCGACTCGGGCAGGCGTTCGCGCCGACCGCGTTCGCGGTGGTCGGACTGGGACTCCTCTACGGTATCGGCGACGGCACCATGCAGACGCTCGGCATAGCGTTCCTCTCCGAGGCGGCGCCTGCCCGCGCGCGGACGCACCTGTTCACCATCGACTACACGCTGCGCGTCGGCTCGATGTTCGTCGGCGCGCTGCTCGGCGGGTTCATTCCTGCCGTGCTTGCCGACGCAGGGGTGGGGGAGACGATGGGTCTCCGTGTTGCGATCGTGGCCGCCGGCGTGCTGATTCTCACTTCCATCATCCCGGCGCTGGCGATCGAGCACACGCACCCGGCGGGATCTTCGGTCTCGTACCGCGCAGCGCTCAAGGGGTTCACCTCCTGGGGCAGGATGGTCCGGCTCCTCATCCCCGAGGTAATCATCTCGTTCGGCGCGGGTCTGTCCATCCCGTTTGTCGCGCTGTTTCTCAGGCACCAGCTCGGGGCCACCGTCGGGCAGATTGGCATGATCCAGGCCGCGAGTTCCATCGGTATGGCCGTGGCGGCGTTCGGCTCACCCTGGCTGGCCCGCAAACTCGGACATGTTGGCGCAGTGGTCGCAATGGAACTGCTATCGCTCCCGTTTCTGGTTGCAGTGCCGCTCGCGACCGGGTTGCCGTTTGCGGCGACCATGTTGCTCTTCCGCAGCGTGCTTATGAACATGTCGTGGCCGGTCTACAACCAACTCTCCACGGAAGGCGTGCCCTCGGCCGAGCGACCCTTCGTTGTCGGCTGGGTGCGATTCGGCTGGGCGGTCGCGTGGCTCGGCGGGAGCGTTCTCGGCGGGCGCCTGATGCGGTACTCGTACACGCTCCCGTGGTACCTTACCGGTGTGCTCTACGCGATTGGCGCAATCATGACGTTCGTGCTGCTTCGGAAGGTGAAGATCGAGGCACCGGATGACCCCGCCGTGCTAGAATCGCGCCCATGACAACTCCACTGAATCCGGATGAGCGCCTGGCAGGACTCAAGGCAGTCCTCTTCGATTTCGACGGCACGCTGGCCGACACCATCCCGCACATCCTGGCGTCGTTCCGGCACGCCAGCGAGGATATCCTCGGCGAAGTACTGGCTGATGAGGTACTTCTTCGAGATGTTGGCATCCCGCTTGCGCACCAGATGCTCGTGCTCTCTCACGGCGACCCGGACGTGGCGGGTAGGCTGCTCGCGTCGTACCGCACCTTCAACCATGCCACGCACGATGCGATGGCGCGTCCGTATCCGGGCGCGATCGAGGTTCTCGCGACGCTGCGGGAGCATGGTATGCCCATGGGTGTCGTCACCTCGAAGGGCACGCCGATGGCCATGAAGGGGCTCGGCCTCTTCGGTATCGCTCACTACTTCGCGACCATCGTAACGGCCGACGACGTTCCTCTCCACAAGCCCGACCCGTATCCGATCGTGCACGCGGCGGGACTGCTCGGCTTCGATGTGCACGACTGCGCGTACGTAGGCGACAGCCCTCACGATATGGAGGCGGCGAGGCGTGCGGGTGCCGTTGCCATCGCTGCCACCTGGGGCGTTTCGACCGCCACCGCGTTGGCCGAGGGCGGCTTTGACTACGTGCTGTCTGACATCCGCGAACTGCCGGCGCTTCTGTTTGGCGCAACGCCTGGCGGCGAGATGCAGTAGACGCGATACGGGTCACTAAATCATCCCCGGCCGCAGGGCGAATATGTCTGAAGCGCGAGTCTTTAGGCGTCCGGGTGGGGTAAAGTCGAACGGATGAGCACGAACCGTTATTCGAGGAGGACCACGTGTCCAAGGGAAAGATCATTGCTGCCGTAGTCGCGCTCCTGATAGTCGGGGGAATCGTAGCCGCGGTCGTTATCGGCAGGGGCGCCAGTGCGCCCGAGGTGACAGTCGAGAAGGCCGAGCGCGGTGCGCTTGCAGTGACGGTCAGTGCCTCAGGTAAGACGGAGGCCGACCGGAAAGGCGATCTGTTCCCGCCAACCGCCGGCACATTGGCGAGCATCTCAGTGACGGAAGGTGCTGCGGTCCAGGAGGGCGACATCATCGCCACCATGGACACGGCACCCCTCGAGCTTCAACTAGCACAGGCACAGGCTGCGTACGAGGGCGCTCTCGCGCAGGCTGACAGCATCTCGCAGACGTCGCCTTCATCAGCCGATGAAAAGGCAGCCTCCGCAGCCGTCACGGCGGCGTACGGTGCGTACACAACCGCACTCAGCCAGTACAACGCGCTCAAGAACGCCTCACCGAACCCGACCGCGCTTGCACAGGCTGAGACCGCGGTGGCCGTCGCAGAGGTCTCGTACACCGCTGCGCAGACTGCGTACGACACGTACAAGACAACCGTGTACGACCCTGCCCCACTACCGCGCGACGCCGCTATGGAGACGGCGCTCGCTGCGCTGAGTCTCGCGCGCGACCAGGCGTCGGCAAACTACGCGGCCGCCCGACAGAACCTCGCACTCATCATCTCGGGCCAGGACCTGAGCGCGGCTCGCTCAGCCGCCAAGGTCGGCCGTGACCAGGCGTGGGCTGCCTACCAAGGTGCCCTCGCGTCGCAGGCCAAGCTCGCCACCGCTGACACGAGTGCGGCGCAGTCCTCCGCAAGCGCGGGTGTGAGCGCAGCACGCGCGTCGCTCGACTACGCGGCCTCGAATCTCGAGAAGGCCACCATGCGCGCCCCGATGGACGGGACGGTCGTGTTCAACGGCGGGGCGAGCGGGGCTCTTGCGGCCGCGGGTGTGGGCGGCTCGGGCAAGCCGACCGTCGGCTCGGCTGTGTCGCCGGCGTCGGCACCGTTCTCGGTCGTCTACTTCGACCAGCTCGTGTTTAACGCGCAGGTCGATGAAGCCGACATCGATAAGGTGAAGCCCGGCATGAAAGTCAGCGTGTCGCTCGACGCACTCGTGACCGAAACCTTCGAAGCTGAGGTCGAGCGCATCGACCGCACGTCGGTCGTCACCCCGACCGGCGGCACGGCGTTCTCGGTCATCATCAGGCTCAAGAATGTTGGCGACCGGGTTCTTCTCGGCATGAACGGCAGTGTGGACATCGTGGTCGAATCGATCGGCGAAGCGGTGACTGTGCCTGTGGAGGCCGTTCTCGATGAAGGCGGCAAGAGCTACGTGTACCTTGCGCTGGACGGCAAAGCCGTTAGAACCGAGGTTACGACCGGCCGTACGACCGACACCCGGGCAGAGGTTCTCTCGGGCACGACTGCGGGCGACGACGTGATCGTGACCGGCATCGGCGACCTCAAAGACGGCGTCGCCGTGAGGGTGAAATAGCACGTGAGCGAGGGCACCACCGGTCCAGCGCGTACGGTTCTGGAGACACGGGACATCACGAAGCGGTATCAGCTCGAGGACATCGAGGTGAACGCGCTCCGTGGCGTCAGCATCGCCATACACGAAGGCGAGATGGTCTCGCTCATGGGGCCGTCGGGTTCGGGTAAGTCGACGCTCATGCATATCGTCGGCCTGCTCGACCGCCCCAGCACGGGGCAGGTAATCCTTGGGGACGAGGACATCTCGAACATGTCGCCGAACCAGCTCGCGGAATTGCGGAACAAGCACATCGGCTTCGTCTTCCAGTCGTTTAACTTGCTCTCGCGCACGACCGCGCAAGCCAACGTCGAGCTTCCGCTCGTCTACGGGGGCGTGAGCGGCGTCGAGCGCTCGCGCCGCGCCGCCGAGGCCCTCGACCGTGTTGGTCTCGGCAACCGCACCACCCACCTCAGCAACCAGCTCTCGGGCGGGCAGCAGCAGCGTGTAGCCATCGCGCGGGCACTCGTGAACAACCCGAGCATCGTGCTTGCCGACGAGCCCACCGGCAACCTCGACTCACGATCCGGCATCGAGGTCATGGAGATTCTCCAGGACCTCAACGCGCAGGGGATCACCGTCGTGATCGTCACGCACGACGACCGCGTCGCCCGGCATGCACAGCGCGTCATCCGCATCTTTGACGGGCGCGTACAGTCCGAGGAGATCGTGCGCAATCGTGTGATCGCCGCTGCTGAGCTCAAGGGCCTACCGCCCGAGGAGGTAGCCGGGTGAACTTCACCGAGAGCTTCCGAATCGCGTTGCGGGCACTCGCTTCGAACAAGGCGCGGAGCCTGCTCACCATGCTTGGCGTCATCATCGGCGTTGCGGCGGTCATCTTGCTGGTCGGCATCGGAACCGGCGTTCAGGATGAGATCACCGGTCAGGTAGAAGGACTGGGGAGCAACCTATTGTTCGTCATCCCCGGTCAATACGGCGGAGGGATGGGCGGCGATCAGGCACCGCCGTCGCGCAGGTTCACCCTCGAAGACTCGGACCTACTCGCTCGACGCGTCCCCGGCCTCGACGCAGTCGTCCCCGTGATCCAGGCAGGATCCACAATCAAGCGCGGCAACCAATCGCTGCGTGTGGTCGTCGCCGCGACGAACGAGCAGGGCGGAGCGGTCTTCAGCGGGGAACTGGCCGGTGGGAGAGGCTACCGGAAGAGCGAGGTCCAGGCAGGTACGCGTGTGGTGGCCATCGGTTCGAACGTTCGTGACGTGCTCTTCCCGGGACAGGACCCCGTCGGGAAAACGGTCACGCTTGAAGGGCAGCGTTTTACCGTGGTTGGCTACTACGTGGCGCTCGGTGGCGGGCTGGCCGGCGACCAGGACAGCCAGGTGTACATCCCGGTGACGACCGCCCAGCGGGTCTTCAACCTCAACTACATCAACACGATTGTCGTGAAGGCGTCCGACGCGGAACGCATCGAGGTCGTGAAGGCCGATATCCGGCGCGTTTTAACGCCGCGCTACGGCGAGGAGTTCACCGTATTCACCCAGGAGCAGACACTCGGCCTGCTCTCGAGCTTACTCGGGACGCTCACGTATATGCTTGCCGGCATCGCGGGAATCTCACTCCTGGTCGGCGGCATCGGCATCATGAACATCATGCTCGTGAGCGTGAGTGAGCGCACCCGCGAGATCGGCATACGCAAAGCGGTCGGCGCGCGGACGTACGACATCCTGTCACAGTTCGTCATCGAGGCGGTCGGGCTGTCCGTTCTTGGCGGCATCGCCGGCATCGTGATCGGGTGGGGCGGCGCTGAGCTCATGGCCGCATTCACGCCGGTTCCCACGAACGTCACGCCGTGGGCCGTCGCGATGGCCTTCTTCTTTGCGGCAGGGGTCGGCGTGTTCTTCGGTGTGTACCCCGCGTGGAAGGCGAGCCAGCTCGACCCGATCGATGCGCTGCGGTACGAGTAGCGGCTCCGGTAGCATTCGGACGCGAGCACCTGCGTCACGACATGAAGTCGCTCGGCTCCACGTGGTTGAGAAACTCGCGAAACCGCTCGACCTCGTCCTCGGCGTCGTCCGCGACGGCCACGCTCACCGCGCCCTGCTCCCAGACGTCGCGCGCGACATAGACCGGGCACCGCTCGCGCACTGCCAGTGCGATACCGTCCGAGGGGCGGGCGTCGACAACGATTGTGCGCTCCTCGCCCCGGAGCACGATTGCCGCGTAGTAGGTGCCCTCCTCAAGCCGGGTAATCTCAACGCGCTCGACGATGAAGTCGAGGCTTGCGATGACGTTGGCGAGGAGATCGTGCGTCATCGGGCGCGGCAACTCCGCGCCGTCTATGGCCATCAGTATCGAGGTCGCCTCGGCAAGTCCGATCCAGATCGGCAGCAGGCGCGAATCATCGACCGATTCCACGACCGGTGCGAGCAGGAGCACGGGTTGCCCTGAGTTCGCGTCAGCGTTGAGGCTCGCTATGCGGACTTCGATCACAGGAATCTCCAATCGGGCTCGCGCGCCCGTGTCGTCCAACCGGGCACATGGATGTTCATGCCCAGGCAGGGAGTGTCGGAAGCGCGCAGAGTCTACCTTGACGCTCCCGAGGGGGCTAGGCTATGGTATCCAGGCTGTGTCTTGGCGCGGGCCCGTAGCTCAGTTGGTTAGAGCGCACGGCTGATAACCGTGAGGTCGATGGTTCGAATCCATCCGGGCCCACCACAGAAACACCAAGGCCAGACGGGGCATCGACTGTCTGGCCTTTCTTTGTGCTCCCGAAACCTCGACCGTAGTTCCGATCAGCCCCTCATGTTCAGGTCTAGCTCTTGCGCAATCCCTCTTCTGGTGATATGACATATTGCGTACTATTACACGAGGGCACTTAGGGGACGGTATGGCAGACTACGGCACATGGACCGCTCAGCTGCGCAAGGGCGTGATCGAGCTGTTGGTGCTGGCGCTCCTCAAGCGCAAAGGTCATCTGCACGGATACGGGATCGTGCAGCAGCTTGATAGCCTCGGCGATCTCATCGCGGGCGTGAGCACCGTCTACCCGGTCCTCAAGCGCCTGGAGGCTGACGGGCTCGTGCTGGCCGCCTGGGGAGAGGGCGGAGACGCGGGGCGACGCAAGTACTACTCGATCACCGGGCAAGGCGAGGAGTTCCTGACCGAGGGGACACGGCAGTTCGACGCGCTGCATGAGGCGTTCATGGGGATCGGAGGGGCACGATGAATGAGGAGCGAACAGCGGAGGCGGCCTTGGCCATCGACGCGTACGTCGAAGGACTGCGCGACGAGCTCAGTATCCTGAGCGATGCCGAGCGCAAGGAAACCGCCGGAGAAATCCGTACGATGCTGCTCGACGCGGTTCACGACGATCCCAAGCACGCGTTTGCCGAGATGCGTCGGCTCGGCGATCCGGCAGCGCTTGCGGCGGCGCTCCTCAAAGAGCGCGGAATCGACGGCGAGGGGGGCATCCCGCCGGCGGCGTGGTGGCGGGTCGGTCTGGCGGTGCTCATCGACGGCGGGGTAGCGCTGGCCGCGGTGATTCTCTTCACCCCCGGGCTGTTCACGGTGACCCGAGACCTCGTGACCGGGAGTTTGGACGCGAACTCGCGCACCTTCCTGATGGTCGCCGTGTACGCGGCCCTTGTCGCCATCGCGGGGTCTTGGGGATGGCGCTACCTTTCCCCGTGGCGCACGGGTGGGACGAACCCCACGACCGGCATGGCGTTCACCCAGACCGTCGCTGTTCGTCTGGGTCGACGGATTCGCGTGATCGATGTCTCGGATCTCAGGGCGGCCGGTCTGCAGGCCTCCGCACGCAAGGCGTTGTCACTCTCGGTGATTCTGCCGATGATTGTTGTCGCGCTCATATGGTGGGGGGCTCTCGGGCAGGCGGTGCGCATCGGTCCACCGAGCCAAACAGACGCGATCACCGCACTCACCGGCTGGAGAGAAGTGCCCGATACAGGCGCGGCACCGCTGCGGCTCTACGAGGCCGCACTTGGGCCCCGTGCGGGTACCGAGTGGCCGGCCATATCGGACGAGGCAGGCCTTGACCCCGAGGTCCTCATGGCGGACCTGACCGAGCGCATGAATCGAGACACCGGTGGAGGCGGCCACGGCGACGCCTCGCCACTATCGGATCGCGAACTCTCCCGGAGCGCCCGAGAGGTCACTATGCAGGAGTACTACATCGTGGGACCGAATCGGATTCAGCGCGAGGTTGTTCTGACCTATCACCTTCGAATCGAGTGGCCGGATGGTGTCACCCCGCAGGGCACGTGGGTCTTGGTCAACTACCAGCCGGTCCCTGGCAGTGAACGCCCGTTGTGAGGCGGTCGCTACTGCATCTTCATCTCTTCCCAGCGAAGGTAGCCCGTTCGCCTCAGCCACACGCCGCTGGTCAGGTCGACCATCACGAACGCCGTCGCCTTAGGTGTGCCGAGATCGTACTGCTGGATCTTCACGACGCGCCAGCCGGTCGCCTGCATATTGGTCCCGGCGCTGAACGCGTATTCAACGATGACCCGGCCATCCTCGGGAACGACGAACTCCGTCGTGTTCGCCTCGGTCAACATGAGCGTGGATCCGGAGACGAGCCACTGCCGACTGGCAGGTGGAGCGGTCCAGTCGAGCTTAGGCGCGAAGCCTTCGACGTAGACGGTCGTGGCATCTTTCAGCGCAACGCGGGTGGGCACGAACCACTCATCGGTCACGAAGATCACGTCGAGGTAGGGAAGCCCCGAGCCGTTCGTGCCGACGAGCGCCCGCATACCGACGAACGCCAACACCACGATCACGGCGATGATCGCGAGCGTCTTGAGCAGCTTGACGATCCGGGAATCCGACACCGGTTCTCCTCGGGTAGGAGGTTACCTGCTAGTACCGGTATTCCCGAGCACGTCACGGGCCAACACGGCGATACGTGCTATTCCTTCGCCTGTCCACACTCGGGGCAGAACTTCGCTCCATCCGAGACCTCGACGCCGCACCCGGTGCAGAATTTCACCTGACCGAGTTTCGTGCCGCACCCGGGGCAGAACTTGGCACCCTCGTTAGGGATGCCGCACGAGGGGCACACGAGCTGCCGTCGCTCTTTGACCTCCATGTGCTTACCGTCGTGAACGCCTGCGAGCGCCGCTTTCTCTCCTGCTCCCGATGTCTTGCCTGAGGCATACGCCGCCTCGATCTCGATCTCCGCAGAGGGGGCGCATCCGTAACAGAGGCCCGCCTCGGCATTCCAGCAGGTGCCGCAGAAGTAGTTGGTGCACCTGGGGCAGCGGTGGAAGTGCGCCTGCGCCTGGGCGATGGCCTCCTGGAACGCCTTGTCGTGTGCCAGGCCGTACGCTTTGTCCGAGAGGCCATCGGCTGCATCGCTCACCGTGCCAAGGACCCCGCCAAAAACGCCGGCAGCGCGACCGACCCAGTCTGCAGTCTGTCCAACCTTGAACGGAACGAACTCGGAGCGCCACGCGTCACCGCAGCGCTCGCATGAGAACTCGAACTGGAAGCCGGCCCGTGCTCCCGATTCCTCAGAGAGGTCGGTGTAGTTGTCCGAGAACTTGAACTCGCCCATGTGATCCCCCTGGTATCGGTATGCGTTGTCCAGACGATAGGCTCAGTCTGCGAGCGCCGTCAATCCGGGACCGGGGACATCAGTATCTGAGCAGGGCAACCGCAGCAGCGTCTTTCGGCATCTCGGTGTGGGGGACCGAGAAGACCTCGCCTCCTGCGAGAATCGTGCGCAGAGCAGCGAGGTCGAGCAGGTCCTCATCGCCGGGCTGGCGGACGGCATGTACCGAGACCGCGTCGGCGGACTCGTCGACGGAACCCCACAGCGCCGCGTCGCTGTTCACGAAGAGCGATTTCACGCGGCCGTGTATCGCTGCGGACACGAACGTCTCAGGATCCGACGTTGCGCGAGGCGTGGCCCACAGGTCGATCACCTGGTCGGCGGCGTGCTCGCGTTCCACCGCGAACGTTTTCGACGCAACGGCCAGCGAGCGCTCGTGGAGGGCAGCGTCGCCGAGCGAATCAGGGTTGCCGGACACGGCCTCAGACGCGAGTTCGGGATACGAGTTCGCTTCCCGGTAGAGCGGGAGCAAGAAGTCGACGCCCGCCAGCACGAGCGGGGCACCGTCGCGCACGTGCTCGACGATCGCCCGGTCGATCTCCCGGAAGTAGCGCATGAGTTCGTCTTTCGGGTCTGGCTCTCCGGAACCGTGGAAAACGGCGGGTCGGCGACCGCCGGGGGTGCCGCTGGTGCCAGTGTGGAACTGCAGCGATTGCTTCTCGAAATCGTCCCATTGGAGCGTCTCGGCGAGGCTTTCCGGCGCGTCACCGAGCGTGACCTCCTCAAGCGCAGCGCTCGATCCGCGCAGGAGCCGGACGTGCTTCTGTGAGAGCGCCAACAGGTAATAGTGGCGGTCGCTACCGAGGAGCGACAGGAGCGGGCGCAGGTGGAACCGATCGCCCACGAAAACTATCTCGGGCGGAGCGGCGGGCATACGGAAGACACGCAAGGCCTCGTCCGTGAATATCGCCAGCCCGGCTTCAGCGCGGAGCCAGAAAGCGCGGTCCTCGGCGAGAAGGCGTATCGGTTCGAGCAATGTATCGGCATCCGCCGGACGGATTCCAAGCGCAGCCAACTCGGTCGAGGCGGTCTTCAGGAGGTTCTTCAGACGACCGACGTTCTCGATCTGGCTGTCGGGTCCGAAGCGCTGCGTCGGCATGTAGATCGACACGAGCAGCTCGCCACGGTGCCGGGAGAGTTCCTTGAGGTCGGGAAGTGACAGCACATCCATGAGAGATCCTTTCTGTCGGTCCGGTGGGTTAGCGTTCGAAGATTCCAGTGAGCGTGCCCGAGGCCAGCGTATGACCGTCGACGGCGTGCGCGATGCTGGCTGCTGTGGGCGCAGAGGGAAACACAGGGGAGTCGATATCAAGCGCGTAGACGGTCACGACGTACTCGTGATAACCCGATCCATCCGGTGGCTCGGGACCACTGTAGCCCGCTCCCCTCGACGTGTTCTCCAGTTCGCGTGCAGGGGGCGACAGCGAGCCCGAGGCCCCCTCTGTAAATGCGGTGACCGATGGCGCGACGTCCGCCACGACCCAGTGCACCCACCGGCGTGCGATCGGATGCTGGTCGATCATCGCAATGAGGATCGAGCGTGTGCCCTCGGGTGGCGTGCTCCACGCCAGTGAAGGCGAGGTGTTCCGGCCTCCATCGACTCCCGTGGCGCAGTACTTCGTCGGAATAGTCTCGCCCTCAGCGAATGCGGTCGAAGACACGGTCAGCACGCCGGGTTCGCCTCCCCCGGGGCCGATGTCGGTCTTGCTCGTGGCTCCTGCAGCGCATCCGGACGACGCGACGATCGTGAGCACGAGCAGGTACGTCAGACACCTGATGAGCGTCTTTCGTCCGGCTGCCACATCCATCTCCCGTGTCGGCGACGCGATAGGGAGTACATACCCACACTCGGAGAACGTCACGGGCGGAATATGCCGAACGGTGTCAGGCCTGTTCGAGAACGACCTGCATCACGTTGACCGACCCCCGGCGGAAACCCACCTGGCAATACGAGAGATAGAAGCGCCATAGTCGCTCGAAACGCTCGTCGAAACCGAGGGCGTCCGGTTTCATATCGATCAAGGCGCGATCAAAGAAGTCGAAATGATCGAGCTGCTCAAGAAAATCGAGGACGAAAGGCTCGAAGCGGAAGCTCGGGCATTAGCCCAATCCAGCACAACTGACAATACAACTGCTAACAATACGCAGGATCCGAAAGAATGAAGAACGCCTCCAAACACGCCGACACGCTCAAAACGTTGTACAAAACGCTGTCCAAGCAGTTCGAGGTGGCCGATCGTCCAAAGCTCGACCCGTTTCGCGCCGTGGTGATTGGTGCGTTAAGTGAAGACATGACCGACGACCGCGTGGAAGGTGCGATGGAAGTGTTCGGCCGCGAGTTTGTGGATCTAAACGAGCTTCGCGTCGCGACAGAGCTCGAAGTCGGTGAACTCGTGGGCGATGACTTCCCCGACATCGTC
>JBBQIR010000006.1:0-53840 GCA_038325105.1 Coriobacteriia bacterium | reverse complement strand
ATCGTCGACAGCATCATGAACTACTATTCCACGACCCCGTTGCCCACGAACTCCACCGAGAAGGATGCAGCGGAAGGCGTGTGGATCCCGGCCAAGACCCCGATGGCCAACGTTCCCACCTCAATCTCGAACTCCCCGCTGTGTCACTCCTCGATCTCGCAGTGGTGCCTCATGTCCGGCAAGGCTGATGGCAGCAATGAGCAGAAAGACCGCTGCGCCAAGGCCTGCTACGACATGACTCTTTACACCGTCACCCTGCTCAACGAGTGGAAGGCCGGCACTACGATCGTCGCACCGACACTCCCGGCGACCGTCACCGGATGCAAGACCTGCCACACCACGAACTCCAAGGGTTCAATGACTTGCTCGCCTTGCCACGACCAGACTCTAGATCACGCCACCGCTGAGTAGCGCGACACGTGCACGCGGCAAGCACAGCGCTTGACGCTTCTTGAACCCGAGCACAGGCACTCGACCGTGCTCAACAACATATGGAGGTGTACGCAGAGTGAAGAAAGTGAGACTACTGACAGCACTCATATTTGTGGCTGTTAGCGTTTTTGGCGCATTCCCAGCCGGAGCATTTGGCTTCGAGAGCATGACTACACCGTGCCTCGCGTGTCATAGCGCCGGCGGCATCACCGTCGCGGCAGTTCTGGATTCAGAGACTGCCGAGTCATCGACCTTCAGCTTCACCGTCAGCCCGGCAGCGCCTTGGGCCATCTTCGACGGCTCCACGAAAGTGACTTCCGGCAACGGCGCTGGCGGCACGGTGGTTGTCCCTGTTGGCAAGACGTACACCATCGACGCCGCCGCTGCCAGTGCGGCCGGCGGCCGCGCGTCCGTCACGGCTTCGGAGCCTCCCGCGCCCCCGGTTGTTGACACCACGGCACCCGTCACCACCACCAACGCTGTGGCCAACTACACCGATAGCGCTGTCATCAACCTGACCGCCACTGACAACGTGGACGGTGCTGGCGTTGCGTATGTGTACTACAAGCTGGACTGGATGAGCCAGCGCATGGCGACTGGCGCGACCGCGACAGTGACCGTCGCAGCTCCTGCGAGCGGTTCTGTCACACACACCCTGCGCTACTGGGCACAGGACAGGTCGGGCAACGTCGAAGCGGTCAACGAGACCACCTTCACCGTGAGCGCGCCCGACGTGCCCACGCCTCCCATCGGGACTATGCCTGAGGAGATCGAAGGCACCAACCGCTACCTGACGGCAATCGAGTCGTCGAAGGCGGGCTTTGACGCAGCCACGACGGTCGTCATTTCCCGCGGCGACATGTTCGCTGACGCACTCAGCGGCTCCGCACTTGCCGGCGCTGTTGACGGTCCGATCCTGCTGACCGCCCCGACGACCCTTTCCCCCGGGGTCCTCGCTGAGATCGAGCGCCTTGGCGCAACCAGCGCCTACATCCTTGGCAGCGACAGTGCCGTGAGTGCGAGCATCGAGACTGCGCTCAAGTCCGAGCTCGGCGCAGCCAACGTCACCCGTCTCGCCGGCACCAACCGCTACGCGACCGGGACCGTTGTGGCCGACAAGGTCATCGACCTCCTCGGCGCGTCGTACAGCGGCAAGGCATTCCTTGCAACCGGCGTGAACTTCCCGGACGCGCTGGCCTCTTCGCCGGTAGCCTTCGCGAAGGGCATGCCTGTCCTTCTCGCATCGCCAACCGGCAGCTACACCCTGCCCGCCGAAGTGACTGATGTGGTCATCCTCGGTAGCGACTCGGTCATCCCTGCCTCTGTCGAGACCGCGCTTGGCACCAAGTTCGACAAGCGGCTCGCCGGTAGCGACCGCTATGCGACTGCTGTGGCGGTCGCCGGGTATGGCATCGAGCAGGGCCTCTCATGGGACGGCGTTGGTGTTGCCAGCGGCTCGAACTTCCCGGATGCGCTTGCAGCCGGTCCCGCGCTGGGCGCGCTTAACACCGTTATGCTGCTCACCCCGTCGACGAGCCTCGCAAAGGCAACCGCGACGGCGCTCGAGACCAACCGCGCAGCGATCAGCTCATGGCGCTGCTTCGGCAGCAGCTCGGCTGTATCAGTTGCCGTTCGGTACCAGATCATGGGAATCCTCGGTTCGGAGTAACGAGGGCGTTCCTCGGTAGAGACGCGAAGGGCCCCGGTTATCCGGGGCCCTTCGCCGTTGCATGGGGCACATTATGCGAAGACCGCAACCGATAGTCGCACTCCGCCTCTTGACGACTCGAAGGAATGCGACTATAGGTTAGTGAGCGATAACTACGGAGTCGAGGAGACGACGTGTCGGAAGAACGCGGACGAGGCGCTTACGCGGATGTGTGGAAGCGGGTCGCGATCATTGCGGCCGCCTTCGCGCTCCTCGGCGTCGCAAGCTTCGGGGTCTCGTACGTACAACGGATGAGCACCGCCGACCGCGGCCATCTTGAGGTTGCCGGCGACGTCCGTGCCGATACGTACACCGTGCGGGCACCGGCGGTAGCACTCCCCACTCCCGACTTCACCGTGGGCATCCCATCGGCCACCGCGACGAAGCCGACGATGCGCACAACGACCGGCGCCTCCTCGGGCCAACCGGTCGTCTCAGGACGCCTTGCCGAGGTGTACGTGACCGAGGGTGACGTCGTGACCGCCGGGGCACCCGTCGCGAGGCTCGACACCGCGATGCTCGAGCTCGGCGTGGCGCAGGCGAAGACGGCGGCGGCCAAGACGCGCGCCGATGTCAAGGTGCTCGGCGAGACGCTCGACACGCTCGGCAGCAACCAGGCAGACCTCGCGTCCGCACGCCGCGACCTGAAAGACGCGCTCGCAAAGGCGAAGGCGCAGCGTGCAGAACTTGCCGCACAGCTCAAGCAGCTTCAAAGCATGCCGACTCCCCCGCCCGGCTCGGTACCTCCGAGTGGTTCAGTGCCCCCGCCCGGCACGCCGAGGCCGAACCCGGCGGCGCTCATCGCCAAGCTCAAAGCCGCGCTTGTGCAAATCGACGCCGCCATCGCGAAGATGGAGTCCGGGCTCGCAACGATCGCCTCCGGCTGGATCAAACTCGCGGATGCTAAGGCGCAGGTCGAAAACGGCCGCGAACTCATGACGCTCGTGGCCGACGGGCGCGATGTCGCCATTGATGCCGCCGTCGCGAAGCTCGACACGGCGGTCATCACCGCACCGGTTGACGGCCTCGTGCTCTTCGCCCGGCGCGCGGGCGGCATCGCGATGGTGAACGCGCCGATCGCGCGCATCCGGCCCGACAGCGCGGCGCTCGTGGACACGTACCTCACCGCAGACCAGCTGGCGCGCGTGAGCATCGGCGACACCGCCGAGATCACGTACGACTCGGGTGCAGGCGTCGTGCTCACCGGCCGCGTCACCGCCATTGCGGACTCCTCGGCATTCCCGCCCACGACATTCCCCACGGAGATCGTACACATGACCCGCACGACGCGCGTGACGATCACCCTTGACGAAGGCGCACGGCCGCCGGCCGGAACGCCTGTAGACATCACGATCCGGACAGGTTCGCGCGCCTGACGCGCGCGGCGAAACAGCAGCAGACAGGAGCGCTGACACGTATGAAACGCATCATCCCCATCGTCCTCGTGCTGGTAGTGGCCGGAGCCGCCGCATGGTACTTCCTCCTCGGCGGAAACGCGGCTTCAACGAGTGACGTACTTGGCGGCAGCGGTACGGTCGAGACCGACCAGGTCGTCGTGTCACCGCAGACTGCCGGTCGCATCATCGAAGCGCCATCGGCCGACGGCGTCGCCGTGAAGAAGGGTGACGTGCTCTACAAGCTCGATCCGGCGCTCGCGAACCTCCAGGTGAAGCAGGCCGAGGCGGGCGTCGCAGCCGCGGCTGCCGCCTACCAGCAGGCCAAGGACGACAAGGACACGAAGGCCGAGATTGCCGCCGCCAAGGCACAGCTCGACCAGGCGAAGGTCGCCGTCGAGATGGCTAAGGTGCAGCTCGGCTACACCACAATCTCGTCGCCGATCGACGGCGTGCTCACCAACCTCGTGCTCAAGGCCGGGGAGAACGCACTGCCGGGCTCGACGCTTGCGGTCGTCAGCAACCCCGCAAGCCTCACCGTCACGGTCTACGTGCCCGAGAACCAGATCGGTCAGGTCACCGTCGGACAAGCCGGCGAGCTAACGACCGACTCCACGACCAAGACGTACACCGCGAACGTCGTGTTCATCGGCTCGCAGGCAGAGTACACGCCAGCGTCCATCGAAACAAAGGACCAGCGCACGAAGCTCGTCTACCAGGTTCGGCTCCGTATCACCGGTGCAGACAGCGCGCTCAAGCCGGGTATGCCCGCAGACGTGGTGTTCAAGTGAGCACTGCGTCCCAAACAGGCGAGATCGCCCTCGACGTCCGCGGGCTCAGGCGCACCTTCAAGCAGGTGGTCGCGGTCGACAACGTCACAATCACCGTGCCCAGAGGTGAGGTCTTCGGCCTCGTCGGTCCCGACGGTGCCGGCAAGTCGACACTCATCCGCATGATGGCGACGGTGCTCGCGCCAACAGGCGGCGACGCGCTCGTCTTCGGGAAGTCGGTACGGACCGAGTCCTCGAAGGTGAAGCCGCGGATCGGCTACATGTCGCAGGCGTTCTCGCTCTACCGCGACCTCACCGTGCGGGAGAACCTCGAGTTCTTCGCGGAACTTCGCGGCGTCCCGCGCAAAGACATGGCGTCCCGCTCGGCGAAGCTGCTCGAGTTCTCCGGGCTGACCGAGTTCGCCAAGAGGCAGGCGCAGTTCCTCTCGGGAGGTATGAAGCAGAAACTCGCGCTCGCCGCGACGCTCATCTCCGAGCCTGACCTGCTCTTCCTCGATGAGCCCACGACCGGCGTCGACCCCGTGTCGCGTCGCGAGTTCTGGCGCATCATATCGGGACTGCACCGCCAGGGCATCACCGTGTTCGTGGCCACGCCATATATGGACGAGGCCGAGCGGTGCGACGAGATCGCCTTCATGACGCAGGGACGCATCATCTTGCGCGACACGCCCGCAGGCATGAAGGCCCGCGTTCCCGGCCGCGTGATCGAGGTCGACGTGAGCGACTATCGAGCAGCGATGCCGATTGCGCGCTCGATGCCGTTCGCCTCGAGTGTCGAGGTGTCGGGCGAGCATCTACGAATACTGGTCACGCGCGCCGACGACGGCGTCGAGGCGGACATCCGCGACGCACTCGAAGCGGCAGGGCTGCGCGTCGACCGCATCCGGCCGGTTGCGACCGACCTCGAGATGGCATTCGCGACGCTCATCCCGACCGCGACGCTGCCCGACCGGACCATCGACGACGACATCCTGGCGGTGGCCGAATGAGGCGCATCTACGCGATCGCTCGCAAGGAATTCATCCACATCATCCGCGACCCGCGCACGATGATCGCCGTCCTCATCATGCCGCTGCTGCAACTGTTCCTGTTCTCGTACGCCGTGTCGTTCGACGTGAAGGACCTCCCCACTGCGCTCCTCGACCAGGACCACACGGCAATCAGCCGCCAGTACGTCGACGCGCTCAAGCAGTCCAACTACTTCACGGTCACGCATAACCTCACGGCATCGAGTGAGATCGACGGCATCTTCGACCGGAACCAGGCGCGCGTAGTCGTGGTCATCGGCCCGGGCTTCGGCGACTCGGTCGCGGCGGGCCGGGCGGGAGCGGTGCAGGTGCTCATCGACGGCTCCGAGCCGAACTCGGCACAACTCGGCCAAGCGTATGCCAACGGGCTGTCGCGTATCTTCGGCGCGAAGGTGGCGATCAGCCAGGCCGAGGCGAGCGGCATGGATCCCGCGCAAGCGGGCGGGCTCACCGCGAAGACGCGCATCTGGTACAACCCCGAGGGCAAGTCCGCGAGCTACCTCGTGCCGGGCCTCATCGTGCTGCTCCTCACCGTCATGACGGTGCAGCAGACGGCCAACACCCTCGTCTCCGAGAAGGAGCAGGGAACCTACGAGCAGCTCGTCGTCTCACCGATCCACCGCATCGAACTCATGATTGGCAAGGTCATGCCGTGGGCGGTGATGGCGGCGCTCAACATCATCACCATCTCGGCCATCGGCCTGCTCGTTTTCCGGATACCCTTCCGCGGCTCGGTCGCGCTCTTCGCGCTCGCCAGCTTCCTGTTCGTGCTCTGCGTGCTTGGTCTTGGGCTGCTCATTTCGGCGCGCTCGTCTTCGACGGAAGTCGCGAACCAGTTGGCGATGATGATCAGCTTCCTGCCGGCGTTCATGCTCTCCGGGTTCGTGTTCCCGCTTGCGAGCATCCCGCCGGCGCTGCAGGGGCTTTCGTACCTGTTCCCGGCGCGATACATGACCGTGGTCGCCCGCACGATCTTCCTCAAGGGCGGCGGCTGGGACGTGCTTTGGCCACAGATTGCGGCGCTCGCCGTCTACGCCGTCGTCGTGATCACGCTGTCGGCGCTTCTGTACCGAGAGAGGTCGTAACCGATGTCCTGGCGACGCATACGCCTGCTCATTTGGAAGGAGTTCCTGCAACTTCGCAGGGACCGTTCCATGCTGCCCATCATCTTCATCATGCCGATACTCCAGCTCGTCTTGTTCGGCTACGTCATTGGCACCGACGTGAAGGACCTGCGTACGGCGGTCGTCGATCGTGACAACTCAGTCGAGTCCCGCCTCGTCGTCGACGGCTTCGTGAACTCGGGCTACTTCCTGGACGTCGCGCACCCCGCCGATGAGACCGCCATGCAGACGCTCATGGACGGCAACAAGGCACAGGTGGCGATCATCATTCCCGAGGGCTTCTCGGATTCGGTGCGCAAAAAGCGCCCGGCCGAGATCGGCATCGTCGTGGACGGCTCGGACTCCAAGACCGCCTCGGTGGCGTCGGGCTACGCCCAGCAGATCGTGGCGAGCCTGAGCGGCAAGCTCTACCCGAACAAGCTGTCGGCCGGCGCCGGCGGCGTGGACGCGCAGGTGCGCGTGCTGTTCAATCCGACGATGCGGGCGGTCAACACGATGGTGCCGGCCCTGCTCGCCTTCATCCTCATGATGTCGACGCAGACCACGATGAGTCAGGCGGTCGTGAAAGAACGCGAGCGCGGCACGCTCGAGCAACTCTTCGTGACGCCGATCGGCCGGGCCGAATACCTCATCGGCAAGCTCGTGCCGTACGTGATGATCGCGTTCATCCAGATCACGCTCGTGTTCACGGTCGGCACGCTCTGGTTCAAGGTGCCGTTCAACGGCAGCCTGCTCGTGTTGGCTGCCGGACTTGCGCTTTTCGCGCTCACGGCGCTCGGGCTGGGCCTCATGGTGTCGCTCCTGTCGCGCACCCGCTACCAGGCGCAGCAGGCGACGACGTTTCTCATGGTGCCGTCGATGATGCTCTCCGGGTTCGTGTTCCCGCTCGAGTCGATGCCGAAGATCCTCTACCCGCTCTCGTATTTCATCCCGTTGCGCTACATCCTCGTGGTCGTGCGCTCGGTCTTCATGAAGGGCTCCGGCTTCGTGGCGCTCTGGCCGCAGTTCGCGGCCATGGCGGTCTTTGCAGTCGCGATCTTCGGCTTCGGGCTCTCTCGCTTCCGCAAACAACTGAACGATTAGGGACTGACGACCATGCGATTCCCCTGGCAGAAGAAGACCGCCGAGAGCCGCGAAATGCTCGCACCCATCGTGGCGGAGCACGCCATCGAGGTACGCGGTCTGCGCAAGACGTTCGGCGACTTCGTGGCGGTCAACTCGATCGACTTCAACGTTGGTCACGGCGAGATCTTCGGGTTCCTCGGACCGAACGGTTCGGGTAAGACGACGACGATCCGCATGCTCTGCGGCGTCATCGCCCCGACCTCCGGCACTGCGCGCGTCATGGGCTACGACGTCTGCGACGAGTCCGAGCGCGTTCGGGAGAACATCGGCTACATGTCGCAGAAGTTCTCGCTCTTCCAGGACCTCACGGTCGATGAGAACCTCAAGTTCTACGCCGGCATCTACGGCCTCACCGATGAGAAGTTCGCCGAACGACGCGAATACATCCTCACGATGGCCGACCTCCACGGTCGCGAGAACGAGATGACCGGGGACCTGTCGGTCGGCTGGAAGCAGCGCCTCGCACTTGGTTGCGCCACTATCCACGAGCCGAGGCTCATCTTCCTCGACGAACCGACCTCGGGCGTCGACCCGATGGCGCGCCGCCAGTTCTGGGAGCTCTTGCACGATCTGGCTGCAACCGGCGTCACGCTCTTTGTGACGACGCACTACATGGACGAGGCGACGCACTGCAACCGTCTCGCGTTCATCTACCGCGGCGACATCATCGCCGAGGGCACCCCGAACGACGTGAAGAGCGAACTCATGCGCGACACGATCCTCCAGGTAGAAGTCGAGGACGGCGAGGGCGCGCTTGCGGCACTGGTTGGCGTGCCTGAGATATCCGAGGGGTACATGCAGGGCTCGATGCTCCACGTGAACATCGGCGAGCATGATGCCGCAGACGTGGACGTGGCAGGAATCCTCGGTCGACTCGGCTTCGAGGTCCGCAGTGCCGAGCCGGTCGAGCCGACGCTCGAAGACGCATTCGTGCATCTTGTTACGAAGCAGAAGGAGGCGACATCGTGATCATGCCCCCTATCGACCTGCCTGTGCGGTACTTCTCGGAGTTCGTGGAGGGCCGCCGGGGTGAGATTCTCGACGCGGCGCTCGGCGTCTTTGCCGAGAGGGGGTATGAGGCCGGCACGATGCGCGAGATCGCGGCGGCCGTTGGCGTGAGCGAGCCCGCACTCTACCGCCACTATGCCGGCAAAGAGGCGCTCTTCGAGGAGTTGGTCGGCCTCGCTGGTGACCGGATCGTGCAGCTGGCCAGCACAATGGTGACCGACATCCGCGCCGAGAACCTCCGCGAATCCCTGCGCGGCCTTCTGGAAGTGCGTCGACAGGCGTCGCAGGGGAGCGACAGCCCGGTCATCCGCATGCTACTCGTCTCTGCACCGCACAGCGGCGTCTTCCTGAGCACGTTTCGCACACATCTCGCCACACCAATGGCCGCCATGCTCACGGCGCTGGTGCCTCGCGTAGACGCGTACTTCGGGCACGAGTACGCATCCGCCGAGACCGCGGAGCGTGTTCGCGCGTTCATGAGTCAGTTCATCGGGCATTTCATGACGTCGATGGTCTTTGGCGCGGCGCCGTCGGATGACGCGACGATCAACGCGATGCTCGCGATCATGGGGTGGAACGAAGCGGAGCCGGGCGACACCACTCCTACTCGGCCCTGATCGCCTCGAGGAACTCATCACCGAAGCGCTCGAGCTTCGCCTGCCCGACGCCGCTCACTTCCAGAAACTCCTCGCGGGTTGTCGGTCGCTTGCGCGCCATGTCCGCGAGCGCGGCATCGGCGAACACCACGTACGCCGGCACTGAGTTCTCGGCGGCGATGCCGCGACGCAGCTCGCGCAGTCGCTCGAAGAGCTCGCTCTGCTCGTCGGTCTCGAGCGCGAGCGACTTCCCGCGCTTCCCCTTCTTGTCGGCCTTCTCGGCTTTCGGTCGGGGCGCGGGCGCACGGGCGAGCCGCACCTCTTCCTCGCCACGCAAGACCGCCGCCGCGGTCGGGTTGAGCTTGAGCGTGGAGTACTCGGCCACGTCCACGCGCAGGTAGCCGCGGTGGATGAGCTGCCGGAAGACCGCCGACCACTCGTCTTTCGAGTACTCGGCACCGATGCCATAGACACTGAGCGCGTCGTGCCCGTTGCCGAGCACGCGCTGGTTCTCCGAGCCGCGCAGCACGTCGACGACGTACCCCAGCCCGAAGCGTTCGTTCAAGCGATACACGGCTGAGAGCGCCTTCTGCGCGTCGACGGTTGCGTCGTACGTCTCGGGCGGATCCGAGCACACGTCGCAGTTGCCACAATCACCGGTGAGGTCCTCCCCGAAGTAGTGAAGAAGCGCCCGGCGTCGGCACGAGAGCGCCTCGGCGAAGCCGACCATCGCGTTCAGTTTGTGCGTCTCGATGCGGCGTTGCTCTTCGCTCGTGACGGCGTCGATGAAGCCCTTCGACGTCATCACGTCTTGCATGCTCCAGAGCATGAGCGCGTCGGCAGGCAGGCCGTCGCGACCGGCTCGGCCGGTCTCCTGGTAGTAACCTTCGATGGACTTCGGCATGTCGTAGTGCACGACGAAGCGCACGTCCGGCTTGTCGATGCCCATGCCGAACGCCACGGTCGCGACCACAACGTCGAGCCGGTCGCCCATGAACGCCTCTTGCACCTTCACGCGGGCGGCGGCGCTCATGCCCGCGTGATACGCGCGAGCCCGCACGCCCGCATCGCGCAACTTCTCGGCGACGTCCTCGACGCGACGCCGCGAAAGCGCGTACACGATGCCGGACTCACCGTCGTGCTGCTTGATGAACTCGAGCAGTTGCGGCGCGGGCCGGGTCTTGTACGCGGCGGCGTAGCGGATGTTCGGCCGGTCGAAGCCCGTGACGAACATGCGGGCACACGCCAGACCGAGTTGGCGGAGCACGTCGAAGCGGGTCTGCTCGTCGGCGGTCGCGGTGAGCGCCACGATCGGAACATCGGGGAAACGCTCGCGCAGGCAGCCGAGCTGAACGTACTCGGGGCGGAAGTCGTGCCCCCACTGGGAAACGCAGTGCGCCTCGTCAATGGCGAACAGCGAGATGTCCACCCGGGCGAGCGTTTGCAGGAAGCCGTCGAGGACGAGTCGCTCCGGCGAGACGTAGAGCAAATCGAGCTCGCCAGCGCGCAGCCGCGCGAACACGTCCGAGGAGTCCTCTGCCGAGAGCGACGAGTTGAGTACCGCAGCGGCCACACCGTTCGCACAGAGCGCGTCGACCTGGTCCTTCATGAGCGAGATGAGCGGCGAGATGACAACCGCAGTTCCCGCGCGATGGAGCGCCGGGATCTGGAAGCAGAGCGATTTGCCGCCGCCGGTGGGCATGAGCACGAACGCATCTTTGCCGGCCACGATCCAGTCGATGATCTCGGACTGGTGCGGCCGGAACTCGGGATACCCGAAGACGTCAGCGAGCGTCTCGAGCGTACTTGTCGTGCGCAGCGGCATGAGATTCCTTCTGTACGGCGTGACGGCTACGGTACCACAGCCCTGCGACATGTAGCGGGCGGCGCGAGCCCGGCACAAGACGGCGCCAGCCGAGGAGCGCCACGCTTCCCTCAGCCGAGCGGTGCCCCTGACGCGGTCGTTACCCCACGCCACCTGCAAGGATGGCGCGCGCGGCCACGAGCCCGCTCGCACTCGACTGCACGAGCCCGCGCGTGACGCCCGCGCCGTCGCCGATCGCGTAGAGGCCGGCGATCTGGCTCTGAAGGTGCTCGTTGAGTTCCACACGCGAGGAGTAGAACTTCACTTCGACGCCGTAGAGGAGCGTCCCGTCGCCACCGACGCCGGGAACGAGCGTATCGAGCGCTTCGAGGAACTCGAGGATATCGGCGAGGTGTCGGTACGGGAGCACGAACGAGAGGTCGCCCGGCGTCGCCTGCGGCATCGTCGGCTTCACGACTGACTCCGCGATGCGCTTGGGGGTCGAACGCCGCCCAGCCTTCAGGTCACCGAGGCGCTGCACGATGATGCCCTCGCCGAGTAGGTTCGCAAGCCCGGCGATGGAGTGTCCGTATCGGATGGGATCGTGGAACGGGTGCGTGAAACTCTGGCTCACGAGCACCGCGAAGTTGGTGTTCTCGGTGCGCTCCTCGGCGAAAGAATGGCCATTGACGGTGACGATGTCGCCGTAGGACTCGGTCGTGACCTCGCCGTAGGGGTTCATGCAAAACGTCCGGACCTGGTCGCCGAACTGCTTGGAATAGTAGATGAGCTTCGCCTCGTAGAGGGGGTCGGTGAGCGGCTCCATGACGGGCGCCGGCACCTCCACGCGCACGCCGATGTCGACCGCGTTGTTCACGAGGCCGATGCCGAGGATGCGGGCCTGCTCCGCGAGCCAGTCGGCTCCGTCGCGACCCGGCGCGGCGATGACCGCATCGGCCTTCACGCGGGTGCCGTCGGTGAATTCGATGCCGGTGACGTGTCCGCTGTCGGCAAGAATCGTCGCGACTTCGGAATTGAGGCGCACGTCGACGCCCTGCTCCACGAGGTAGTCGTGCATCGCCTGGAGCACGGCGGGTGAACGGTCGGTGCCTATGTGGCGGATGCGCATCGGGATGAGGCGCATCTCGGCAAGCGTCGCCTCGCGCATGAGTCGCTCCGCAGTGGCCGCGTCCGGACCATGGACCTCGGTCGTGGCGCCAAACTCTAGCCAGATCTTGTCGGAGTCTTCCACGAGCCGCGAAAGCCCCTCGGTGCCGACGAAATCGCCGAGCCACCCGCCGACCTCGGTGGTGAGCGTGAGTTTCCCGTCTGAGAAGGCGCCTGCGCCGCCCCAGCCGGTCATGATCGCGCATGTCTCGCAGCCGATACAGTGCGTCTGGTGCGCAGGGCACTTGCGCTTAGCGATGGGCTTTCCGCGCTCGGCGATGAGGATTCGCTTGACGCGACCCGAGCGCACGAGCTCGATCGCCGCGAAGATCCCGGCGGGCCCTGCTCCCACGATGACGACGTCGTAGCGTTCCTCGGTCATGATGCTCCCTCTCTCGGATACTCCCTGGTGTTCATACCACGAGTCGAGCCCGCTGTCCTGCATCGGCCGGCGTTAGCGCGCGAGTCATGCGGGGACGAACAGGAGTGTCGGTTCCGAAGCAGGAGGTAGCCCCATGGCAGTTCAGAAGCGTGTCACGATCTTCACGACGAAGACTTGACCGTACTGCACCCACGCGAAGAGTTACTTCGCGGAGAAGGACGTGGCGTTCTCGGACGTGAATGTAGCCGAGGACAGAGCAGGCCTCAAGCGGATGGTCGCCATGACAGGGCAGTACGGTGTGCCCGTCATCCTCGTGGGTGAGACCGCGATGGTCGGGTGGAACCCGAAGGAGTTCGAGAAACTGCTCCACGCCTGAAGGTGCGAACCTACGGCACGTTTTTCGCGAGCGGCACGAACTTCGTGTACTTGTCGAGGTACGCCACGTGACAGCTGCCCTGGGGTCCGTTGCGGTGTTTCGCGACGATAATCTCCGCTTCGCCTTTGCCGGGCATGCCCTCGACACCCCCGCCGCTACCGTCGAAATCGCCGCCACCGCTGCCGAACGTGTCGCGGTGAATGAACATGACAACGTCCGCGTCCTGCTCGATCGCGCCCGATTCTCGCAGGTCGGAGAGCATCGGGCGCTTCGAGGTGCGCTGCTCCACGGCTCGCGAGAGCTGCGAGAGCGCGATGATCGGGATGCTCAGTTCCTTCGCGAGGATCTTGAGGCCCCGGCTGATCTCGGCGATCTCGACCTGACGGTTCTCCGAGCGCCTGTTCTGCGGCTGCATCAACTGGAGGTAGTCGACGATGATCAGGCCACTCTCCTTGTTGCGGAAGAGCCTGCGCGCTTTTGCACGGATCTCGAGGATCGAGATGGCCGGCGTATCGTCGACCCAGAGCGGGGCCGCACCGAGGCGGCCCATGGCCTGCATGATGAGCGGCCAGTCGGCGTCGTTGAGGTAGCCGGTGCGCAGGCGCTGAGAGTCGATGCGTGCCTCGGCGCACAACACGCGCTGTACGAGCTGCTCGCTCGACATCTCAAGGCTGAAGACGGCCGTGGGGTAGCCTTCCTTTGCGGCGTTGACCGCCATGTTAAGCGCGAGCGCGGTCTTGCCGACCGACGGGCGCGCGGCGAGGATGATGAGGTCGCCGCGGTGGAGACCCGCAAGGATCTTGTCGAGATCCGGGAACCCGGTCGGAACACCGGTGATGTGCTCCTTGCGGTCGTAGAGTTTCTCAATCTCCTCGAAGCCGGTCTTCATGAGCTCGTCGAGCGCGCGGAAGTTGCTCGAGACGCGCTTGTTGGTGACGTCGAAGACACGCTTCTCGGCCTGCTCGATGACGACGTCGATATCCTCGGGATTGTCGTAGCCGAGTGCCACGATGCCGGTGCCCGCTCCGATGAGCTGGCGCAGGAGCGACGTACGCCGGACGATTTCGGCGTAGTACGACGCGTTGGCGGCCGTCGGCACCATGCCGGTGATGTCGAGCAGGTACGGCTTTCCGCCAGCCGCATCAAGCTCGCCGGTCGCCTCGAGGCGGTCCGCCACGGTGATCTGGTCTACGGGCTCGCCGCGACCGAACAGGTGCTTGATGGCCACGAAGATCTTGCTGTGGGCAGCGCGCGAGAAGTCATCCTCGCTCACAGCATCGAGGCATGTCTCGACGGCTTCCGACGAAAGGAACATCGAGCCGAGCAGCGACTGCTCGGCTTCGAGATTATGCGGAGGTACGCGATCCGCCATGCCAGTGCCGCTCGACGCCATCCCAACCTCCATCTGGCCGGGCGATGCGCGAGGCGCCCCCTTTCGGGGCGCCCGCGCGTGCCCGAGCGGTACTATTCGGCTCCGGCCTCATCTTCGACGCCCTCGGCGTCATCGGATTCGGTGGCCTCGTCAGCTTCAACGACGTCCTCAACCACAACGGTCTCGTCCTCGACTACCTCGGTGACCACGGCGGTCTCCTCGGCAACGGGGGCGGCTGCAGCGGCGGCAGCCTCAGCGGCTCCGCCTTCGCGAACGACGGACACGACGATCTCGGCAGCAACATCCTGATAGAGGCTGATGGTGACCGGGAAGTCGCCCAGAGTCTTGATGTGACCGTGCACGCCGATCTTGCGGCGGTCGATATCGACGCCGATCTGCGCGGCGAGCGCCGCGGCGACTGCCCCGGCCGTGATCGAGCCGAAGAGCTTGCCGGTGTCGCCGGCCTTCGCCTCCAGGATGAGCTTCGTGCCGTTGACCGTTGCCGCAAGCGTCTCAGCGTCGGCGTGTCGCCCGATTTCGCGCTTGCGGATGTTGTGCATGCGCGCCTCGAGCTGCTTGATGTTGCCGGGCGTGGCCTCGGTGGCCATTTTTCGGGGGAGAAGGTAGTTGACACCGAAGCCACGAGCGACCTCGATCACATCTCCTTCATTGCCCCGACCCTTCACGTCGGTAAGCAGAATGACCTTCATTGTCTCTCCTCGATCTTGCCGCTCGCCTCGGCCCTCGGCCGGACGGAGCGGCATGTATCCACTCTAGTCCGTGCGGCGCGGACGCGCCACACGCTTCTTCCTCTATCAGTCGTGCCAGGGACCTCGGCCCCCGGGCGACTCAGAACTACTGCCGGGTCCGGTAGCGGCGGTCGGTCCGACCACCCCGCTTCGCGGCAACTTGCGCACGTTCACGAATATGTCCACGAGACCCGCAAGGCTCACGAGCGGCAGGAGCAACTCGGTAACACCGAGAAGCACGTAGCCGAGCGACCTCGACAGCCGGGAGAATCCCGCCCGTTTGTACAGTCCCGCAAACACCGCAACACCCTGCACGAACAACACCCACCGGATCACGCTGACAACATTCTCGCCAACGATACCGAGAACACCGCCGTTCCAATTGCCGAGGAACTTGTCGGCGGCGATCAGTGCGCCTCCGACGATGAGCGGCCACACGACGTGGGGGTTCAGATCCAGTTCCGGCAACGATGGCGGGCCGTTTACGGTCACGTCAGCTTTCTTCGCAACCGCTGCAACAGCCACCACGGAGAGCAGGGCCGTCATGAAACTCACGATGATGAATGCCGCCGGCCACATTCGACTGAATGACACGGCCATGGCATCGATCTGCTTCCGGGTTTCCACGGCGCCCTGATCGGTCCCGACAACCTGACTAAGCGCAGGTTTGGTCGCGGTCGACACGAGCGATTCCATGAAGCTCTGTACGTTCTTGCCCTCGGATGCAGCCGCGCCTGTCAGCAGGCCAACCCACACGCCGGCCATCAGGAGCGTCACCACGAGCACAACGCTTGTCAACGAGCGCCTGCGCAGCATTGCTGCCGTCAGGGGTCCCGCAAAGAGCAGCCACAACGTGACGTAGATCGGTCCCGCAAGGTCTGACACAAACGTTGCCGCTCCGCACCCGACTGCGATGATGACCGCCTGGACTCTCATCCCGCGGAACCATAGCCATGCGAGTCCGGCAGCAGCAATCGGAACGCCGATGAACGGCACGCCGAGAGCCACGAACGCACCGAACAGGCTGACTGCCGCTGCAGTCAGAAAGCTGCCGGGAGCGACCGGGTGGCGGAGGTTATCCGCGACGGGCCCTACCATCGACCTTTCCGCTCACAACCGGCACGGCATACGGAACAAGCGCCATCTCGCGGGCACGCTTGATCGCGATAGCCAGGCGGTGCTGGTGCTGGGCGCAGTTACCGGACACGCGCCGGGGCTTGATCTTGCCACGGTCGGTCATGTACTTGCGCACGGTGTTGACATCTTTGTAGTCGATGTACTCAACGTGATCCTTGCAGAAAGCGCAATACTTGCGCTTCGGCTTACGGGCGTAATCACTCACGTTGTCTACCTCCTTTCGGGGCCACAGGGGCCGATCTGACGAGTAGCCGACGGGAGGGACCCGCCGGAACTCGGTCACGTTTCCTAGAACGGGATTTCTTCGCCACCGAGATCGGGGCCGGACGCGGGTGAGTCAACCGGGGGCGTGTAGCTGCCACCGCCGGATCCACCTTCGCGCGAGGTCATGAATTCGATCTCGTCGGCAACGACTTCGAGCTTCGAGCGCTTCTCACCCTGGGGGTTCTCCCACTGGCTCCAGCGCAGTTTGCCCTCGATCGCTACCTTGGCACCCTTGCTCAGGAATCGGGAAAGCGGCTCGGCACGATTGCCGAACACCGTGACGTCAACGAAGTTGGGGACTTCCTCCCACTCGCCCGTGCTCTGATTCTTGCGACGGTCGTTGACCGCCACGCCGATCTTGAGCACGTTCATGCCCGAAGCCGTCGAACGGAGTTCCGGGTCGCGCGTCAGGTTACCAGTGATGATGACTTTGTTGATGCTCATGTTCTCCACCTCTTGTGCGGCAAAGCCGCGAGTAAGTCCGTCTCTCCGTACGATGCCTTAGACAAGGTCGTCGCGACGGAGAATCATGAAACGGATGACCGGGTCAGTGATGTGCAGGACGCGGTCCAACTCGGCGATAGCGGCGGTGGTCGCGTGGAACATGACTACGAGATAGTCACCGTCGGTCTGCTTGTCGATCTCAAAAGCAAGACGGCGCTTACCCCACGCATCTTCGGAGTCAACGACACCCCCATCAGCGGTAATCACGCCCCGTGTTTTCTCAAGGACGGATTCCCGCGCCTCATCGTCGAGGGAGGGGTTCATGACGAGCATAAGTTCGTAAGCCTTCAATTGTTCACCTCCCTTGGGCTACAGCGGCCCCGGGACGAAGGCATTTGCCCGGAGCAGGAAATGAAGCCTTCGCAGTGTACCAGAGACCAACCGCGTCCACAAACGATGTAACCCCGGCCTCTGACATGTGCGATCTCCCCCTATTCGAAACGCCTCGCGACACGCTTGATCGCGCATGCGGTACGTTGTCGCACAATCGCCAGTCCGAGCGCACCGGCGAGCGCCGCCAGGACGGCGTTGACCGGCGCAGTGCCTGGCTGCACGACGATCGCAGACGGGTGCTCGAGCATGTCGGCCAGGCCCGGCTCTCCAACGAACCTGGCAAGGCGTCCCCGCCCGGACGATCGCAGCACACCGATGCTGTCCGAGTACGCCGCCCTGATCCGGGTGGCATCCACCGGGAGCACCGATGCGCGAATCGTGGCAGGCGCCGACAGCGAGACAGACGGCATTGCCGCAGCCCCGGAACTCCCGCCGACAGCCGACGCGCCGGGGATCACCTCGGTGCCTCCGCCTGTCGATCCCCCGTTGCCGGGCGGACTTGTGATGGCAGGCGCTCCCCCGCCTGGGTCGCTCACCTGCACCGCGGCTAACGTCGGCTCGACATACGTGTCGCCGTCGCGCGCGCTTAGGTGCACGTGAGTGTCGCTCCAGGAGGCGTCACCGGACTCCGCAAGTTGACCGAGCGGATCACCCGCCGCGACGGTCGCACCCTTGCGCGCGCTGGTCGTGGCAAGCGGCGAGACGCACACGAGCAGCCCGTCCGCCGAGCGAATCGTGACCGCGAATGCCCTGCCTCCACCCTCAGCGGGCACCTCACCCGCAAAGGTGATCACGCCGTCGCACGCGGCGCGAACCGTCTCGCCTGCGGATCCCTCGAGATCGAGCCCTCGATGCGTGACGCGCTTGCCGCCAGATTCGTACGCCGCTCCGAAACCGAGAGCGACACCCCCGGAAACCGGCGGGCTGAGGGCTGTCGACGCTGTTGCCGCCGATGCGCCCCAGAGGACTGAAGTGAGTACCACGAGCCAGAAAAGCGAACGCCGCCCCATGACGGACCTCCCTACAATCGTCCGCCGGGGAGTTGAGGGGCAGCGGATACGAACCTATGTTCGATAGTCTATCGCACGCAATTGGGCAGTGTGAAGTACGTTCCTGACGAACGGAATGCCACCCGACGGGCGGAACCACGAAGGCCGCCAGCGGCGGCCTTCGGTCATAACGTATGGAGCGGGTGACGGGTCTCGAACCCGCGACCTACAGCTTGGGAAGCTGTCGCTCTACCAACTGAGCTACACCCGCATCGCGTGACGCGTATTGTATGGCAGGGCTTCAAGCCGGGCAAATCCCCTACCGGGACGTGGTGCTTCCGATGCCCCAGTCGTCCCATTTCCGGTTCGTGAACCACAGCACCCAGGCGAGGAACGCCAGTCCAATCGCCCACAGGAGTTTCACGACCTTGACGGGGTCAACCGCAGACCGCCCCTCGCTGACGATCGAGAGGCTCGTCGCATGGATGTCCAGGTCGCCGCCATGCTCCGCACATGCGGCGTTGAACACACCCTCGATCTTCACGACATCGCCCTCATGCTTATAATCGCCAACCAGCGTGATCTTTGCGGCTTCCTCCGCAGGTAACCAGATTGCCATACCCGAGTTGTAGCCGCCAAGCGCGGCACCCTCCTCGACGTTCTCGAGGTAGTATGCGTCGTCGTTCACGTGGATCCACGCCATGTCGCCGCGAACCATGACCTCGCCGATCGCCTCGCCTTCGAACGTGACAGACGTCCCGTCGTACTTCTTCGGCGACTCGACGAGCGTGCCGCTCGACGCCTCGTTCGGACTCTTCTGTGGGTTCCCCGCCTGAGGCATGCAACCACCGCCGAGGAGCGCCGCCGTGAGCGCTACAACGAGCCCGAGGAGCGCGAGCGTTCTCCTATTCATCGGCGTCCCCTGATAATTGCGACTCCGTAGCCGACGAGCGCGAAGACCGACATGAACTCGAGCCGCCCGAGCCACATCCCAACGATGTACAGCACCTTCATAAGCGACGGCATGGCGGGAGAGGTGACGCCGCATGACAGTCCTGTGTTCGATACCGCGGAGACTCCCTCAAACGCAGCTTGCAGGAAGTCGTACCCGTAGAGTGCGCCAACCACGGCGGTAAGACCGTAGAGCGTGATGTACGCGATGGTGATGGTCATCGATGTCCGGACGATCCCGTCGTCGAGCATGACGTCGCGAATGTGGTGGTACTTGGCGCGCACGACCGCAGACTCGGGAGAGAGTATTCTGCGGACGTCCTGGAAGAACGCCTTGGTCATGACGCCGATGCGGATGCCTTTGATGCCGCCGCCGGTCGAGCATGCCGAGGCACCGATCGCCATCGCAATCGTGGTGGCGATGAGACCGATCGGGCCCCACTGCGTCACGAACGCCCGCGCATAGATCGTCGAGAAGCCGGTTGTCGTGTGTCCGGACGCGAGTTGGTAGAACACTTTACGGAAGAGCGTCATCGCATCCGGGTAGACACCCGCTTTCGCGAGCGCGAAGGTGGCGATCAGCGTGGTGACCGACAGTGTCACCGCGAACGAGATGGTCTCGACGTTGCGGATGACTTCCTTGCGCTTGCCCGTCCAAAGCGCCCAGTGAAGCGCAAAGTTGAACGACCCGGCGATCATGATGACGATGCTGATCGTCTCGAAGGTGAGCGAGTGGAACCAGAACGTGTTGTACGACTGCGGCGCGAAGCCACCGGTCGACCACGCGCCCATGAAGACCCACATCGCGTGGAAGAACGCGCGCACCGGCTCCTGCCCGAGCGACCAGCCGGTCACGAAGAGCGCGAGCGTCCCGACGATAAGCCATGTGAGGGACACGAGCCAGATGGCCTGCGCGGTCTGTACGACGTTCGGGAGAAGCCGCTCGTCCTTGCCCTCGCCGACGTACACCTTGTAAGCGCCCGCCGTTCCCTTGAACAAGAAAGTGAGGGCGATGACGACGATTCCCTGGCCGCCCGCGTAGGTGAGCAAGTGACGCCACATGTTGAGACCCATGGAGATGTGGTCGAGGTCCTGCAGCAAGTAGAGGCCGGTCGTCGTGTACCCGCTCATCACGTCGAACATCGCGTCGAGGTACGAGCCCTCGTGACCCGATAAGAAGTGCGGAAGCGCACCGAGAATGGTGGCGACGCCCCACGAGCCGGAAGCAACGACGAGTCCGTGGCTCCAGTTGAGGTCGCGCTCAGTACGGCAGAGTAACTGCGTGCCGAAGCCGAAGACAAGACACGCAGAGATGCCGATCACGAAATCGACGACAGTGTCCCATTCACCGAAGAACGCGGAAACCAGCAGCGGAACGATCATCAGCAGGCCGACACCCGTGACGACCTTGCCGGTGTACTTGCCGATGACGAGGTGGTCTTCTTTGCGTGGTCGGAGAATCATCGAACGACCGCCTGTGCGACAACTGCCAGTACGAATGCAATCGCCGTCAGCACCAAGATGAACGCGGTCTCAGTGAGCATCCCGCCCACATACTGCGGCCACTTCTCCCGGCGCAGCAGCGCGCGGAAGCCGGATTCTCTCGGGGTCATGTCCTATGCCCCCGTCAGAGCCTTCTTGAGCTTCGCCTCATGCTCTACCTTCGTGAAGGCGATGACCACATCGCCCGGGGCGAGTTCAGTGTCTCCATGCACGGTCACGACGTCTTCGTCGCGAACGAGGGCGACCAGGATGCAGTCGACGGGCAGCTTGAGTTCGGCGACCTTCTTGCCGCACACCACGCAACGGTCGATCGGCAGCTCGATCTCAACAATCGCCATGTTGCCGCGCCTGAGGCTGATGAGCGTGCGAATGTCGCCGATTGTGGTCTCTTCCTCGATCATGCGGGAGATGATCGTGGTGGACGAGATCGCCTCGATGCCAAGCGCGTTGAAGATGCGCTCGTTCTTCGGGTTGTTCACGCGCGAGACGGCACGCGGCACGCCGAACGCGGTCTTGGCCAACTGGCAGGAGACGAGGTTGTCGTCATCGTCACCGGTCGCGGCCACGAAGACGTCTGCGCGGCCGACTCCGGCATCCTCTTGGTACGAGGCATCGCAGCCGTCGCCCTGGATGATGAGCGGATTGCCCGGCAATTCCGAGGAGAGCTTGTCCACGACCGCCTCGCGCTTCTCGATGAGCGCGACCGTGTGGTTCCGCTCGAGAAGCGTGCGCGCAAGGTAACTGGCGACTTTGCCGCCGCCATTGATCACGACGTACATGACTACTCCTCTATGTAGCGAGCGACCTTTGAGTACATCTCGTCCTTGACTGCCGCGACGAGAATGTCGCCCGACTCAAGAATGGTGTCGTCTTTGGGAATGAAGGTGGACGAACCGCGAAGCACAGCCGCGATACGGAACCCCCTGTCGATTTCGATATCTCGCACGTGCTTGCCGCTCACGGCGTCCGAGCACTTAAACTCGATGACTTCAACATCACCGACAGTGCTCAGGTGGTGTCCGTGACCTGACTTGATCTTCTCCATGAGCGACTCGGCCACAAGGGTCGTTCCGCAGACGTAGTCGAGATTGAGCTGCTGGTACGTGCGCTCGCGTACGGGGTTGTAGAGCCGCGCGACCACGTGCTTCACGCCGAAGAGTTTGCGCGCGACCTCGGCCGCCATAAGGTTGGTGTTGTCGAGGTTGGTGACGGCCGCGAACGCATCCGCGTCGCGCAGACCGGCTTCCTCGAGCACTTCCTCGTCGAAACCAAGGCCCTTGATGGTCACGCCGTTGAAGGTGCTTCCGAGGCGGCGGAATGCGTTTTCGTCGCGGTCGATCACGACAACGTTATGGCCTTCCACCGAGAGGAGCGTAGCGAGCTGCGAACCGACTCTGCCGCAGCCGACGACGACGATATTCACTGCGCACGACCCCCAGTCCTCAAAACAGTTCTGAACCCTGACCTCGTTCAGGCATTCCTGCACCGTAGTCCTGCGACATGGAGTCGTCAATACTGCATTTTCGCGCTTCCGCCACGAGGATCGTGCGTGGCAAATCGAACGGGCACCGCTCCCGTTGGGGTGCGGTGCCCGTGCTACACGCTATCGAACTGCAGTGAAGTTACTTGCCGATCTTGAAGATCTTGGTCCCGCACTCAGGGCACAGACCCTGGGTCGCCGGACGGCCGTTCTTCATGACGATATCCTTGGCGTCCTTGATCTCACGCTTGGCCTTGCACTTCACGCAGTATCCCTCTTTGGCAGCCACTAGACCGCTCACCTCCATTTGCACGTCGGATTAAACAGTCCCCAAGTCCCCTGTCGGGGACCCTAAAACCATGTCAGGAGTTGCTCTCCGTGCTCAAGTGTTGCATGTATTCCTCCGTTTGTGAACATTAATTGCGCGTCATCCCGCGTGCGACGCGCTTGCCCAGAAAACCTCCGGCCACGAGCACGCCCGCGATCAGCAGCGATAGCACGGCCCACGCAAGGGCGGCAGCGCTCCAGAACGGCAGGGGAAAGACGCGAATTATGAGCGCGTCGGCGGGAAAAGACCAGGTACCGGCCTTAAAGAACACGCCGTGGAACGCCGTGAAAAAGGCATCGAAATCCACGGTGCCCGCGAGCGCCGCCAGGAGCACGACCCCGAAGGTCGACCAACCAGCCGTCCGAAGCCCGCCGGACACTCCCAGAAGTTCTCCTCGCGAAAGCGCCTCGGCGGCGGCGATTCCGAGGATGAGCGTCGCGATGAGCGTCACCCACCGGGCGCCGATCACCACGTCGCGCACATCCTCGAGATGGCTCACGGACGATGCATCGAAGCCGGGTGCGCCGTCGACGACTGCGGGCAAGGGCGGAGCGTCGCGATGTGCGATGAAGTAGCGGACCTCCTCGGCAACTTCTCTAACGCGGGTCGTGGAGAGGCCGGTTAGTTCGGTTGCGCCCGACGCGGGAACCATCAGGTACGTAAACCACGGCATCAGCAGAATCGAGACGGAGAGGCCGAGCGCCACGAGGAAAGCCGTCGCGGCGACGATCGCGTGCCGCCTGTTTGGAGCCGCCTTCATAGCGGCAGCTCGTCTGCAGCAGGCTCGTCGAGCGTCCACGCTGCAACCACACGATTCCCACCGGCTTCGGATGCTGAGAAGAGCGCACCGTCCGCCGAGTCCACGAGCGCATCGAACGAGTCGCCGTCGCCGGGGAAGACCGCGACACCGACGCTGACCGTGACACTGAGCCCCCGCACACGCAGACCTTCGACCCGGGCGCGGAACGCCTCGGCAATGGCGAGCGCGCGGTCGCGCGCGGGAGCGATATCCTCTTCGTAGAGACCCAGTTCAGGAACGATGACCGACAGTTCCTCGCCACCGACCCGGCACGCCGCGTTGAGGTCGTACGGGGCGTCGCCGTGGTCTTCTTTCGCGGCGTCTTTCAGCGCGTCACCGAGCGCCGCGAGGATCTCATCGCCGACGTCGAGACCGAAAACGCGGTTGATGTCCCCGAACTGATTGACGTCGGCAATGACGATCGCCAGCTCGTGACCGCTACGGCGTGCACGCTCGATCTCGGTCGAAAGCACACGGTGGAAGTATGGGCGGTTGTAGAGCCCGGTAATCTCATCGGTCATCGACGACTCGCGTAGTTCGTGCTCGCGCTCCCGGATGCGGTTCATCATGAGAATACCGATGGTGCCGGCGCCACCGTACATCGTGATCTTCCAGAGGTAGCGCACGATGACGTATGTCCCGTTGTCGTAGAGGTGGTTTGTGACAAACGGCATGTCGATGTGAGGGATCCAACCCGCATATTCCGAGAGGAGCACAAGCCCGTAGAACACCGCAGAGACCGTAACGAGCATCCACACGTGCCAGCGTCTCGGCAAGATGAACGCGCCCTCAAGGACGAACAGGAGATACATCGAGGAGAACCAGGAGTACACGCCGCCACTGTAGTAGACGAGCACGGTCGTCACGATGATGTCGAAAATGAGTTGCGCCTGGTTGAGGAACGCGACATTGCCCACCCGGCGATACGTCATCTGGTAGAAGATGTTGTAGCCGAGAACGAACAAGAGCGCCAACGCCGGAATCGTCATGTTCGCGACGAACTGCTCGAAGGGCACGGCTCGAGAGTAGACGAACGCTGCGACCACCGAGAACACCGCAAGCGCGGCGACGATCGCCCAACGCACGCGAATGACGAGTCCGACTCGTTCGATGTTCGCGCGAAGCGCCTCTATGTCGTACTGCGTGGGCTTCTCGCGCCACGAGACAATGGCCGTTCGGGCGAGCGCTTTTGCGATCTTGCTTTGATTCAAGCAGGCCTCCGCGCATCCGGGTCACGCACGTAGGGACAGAGTGTATCACGCACCTTCAGGCGAAACGCACGCTCTAGAGGTCGCGGATGAGCTTCGTAACGAATGCCGCGGCCAGGTCGAGATTCTCCGGCTGGACCGCATCAGTGGTGTCGGTCTTCCAGTGCCAGTTCGGCAGACGCCCGTTGATGTCGAACGCCATGACACTCATCGCACGAAAACCGCGAGCCAGTGCGGGCGTCGCATCCGTAGAAAGACCGCGGTAGTCGCGCCCGCGAATCGGCATCTCTTCTTCCCTGACAACGCGCTTCGCAGCCGAGGCAAGCCGACGGTCGCAGTGGTAGCGCCGGGCCATGCCCTCACTGGTGACCCAGTGAAGCGCGCCCGTTCCGAGGTTGTCGAGGTTGATGATGACGGCGTCGCGAAGATCCTCCTCGTACGCCTTGAGGAACGCCTGCATGCCGCAGGTCCCGACCTCCTCGGCGCCTGTCGCCACGAACCAGACTTCCTTCTCCACAAGCCCGCGGTCCACGCCCGACGTCACGCGACGGCGGATACGTGCGGCCTCATCGGCAGCAAACGCGGGGTCGTCGAAGGCTGCAGTCTCGCCGGCGCTGCCGCCCTTGAGTCCGAAGCCGTCTTCGTCTTCTTCGTCGTCGTCGAGGTTGTCCCAGTGGCCGATGCGCTTGCCCTCCCGGCGCACTTCGAAACCCTTGCCCACCCCGAGCCAGTCGCGCAGTCCGTGCTTCTCGGCGCGCACGGGCTCGGCCGGTGCAGCCACGTTTGGTGCCGGAGCCGCGGCGTCCGCGTCGGCAAGCGCGTCCCAGTCGTCGGCGCCAAGGTCGAAGGTGACCTGTCCGGATGTCGGCTTCTTCGGCTCGTCGTCGTCCCAGTCGAGATCGCCGAAGCTGCCAAGTGCGGGGCGGCGGATCTCGTCCTCGGTCGGGGCGATCGGCGTGTACGACAGCAGCGCGTCTTCAAGCACCACGTCGGCCTCAACCGCCGCTTCGGGCGTTCTGCGAATCGGCAGCTCATTTGTGTAACGCGACGGCTCCACCTCTGCCTCGGGCACGGTGAGTTCCATCGCGCCGAGCATGGCAGCAACACCGGAGGCGTTGTCGTTCGCGCCATCGACGGACTTCATGAGCAGCTCGCGGTGCACGTTGATGAGCAGTGGCACGATCAGGTACACGGCTACGACGAGCGTCGCGTACCACGACCATGGCTTGAGTCCCTTCGTCCACGGCAGCGCCGAGATGAAGATAACGACCGGCGTGAGGAACGTCGTCCACTTCAGCAGGGCGAAGGTCACCGAGAAGTTCTTGACCATGCCCGGACTGAATGCGAGCGACGATTTCGCGGTGTCGTAGTGCGCCACCACGACGACCCGGCGGGTGCGCTCGTTGCGGCGGACCTTCGGGATGTGGCGGGCGATGATGTTCTGGCTGGGACCCTTGGGCATGAGGTTGCTGAGTCCCCAGCGCGTGTCGAGGTCGAGCCACAACAACACCGCCGAGACGAGCGCGAGTGCGAAAGCGGGCCAGCCGAACCAGCGGGAAAGCACTGCCGCACCGATCGTGAGCGCGTGGTACGCGACGTATGCCCACGAGTACGTGCGCGGGCACTCGAACTCCTGGCGCTCGATCTCGAGCCCGCGTTCGCGGAAGACGCTCTCGATGTACTCGGCGGCTTGGGCCTCGGCATCGGTGGTGGCCGGACGAGGACCGATCGTGTCGGCGAGGTACTGCACGTGCTCGATGAGCTGCGTCATCGCTCCTCCAGCGGTAGTTGCGGTATCGGGCGCCCGGAATCGCGGCGCGGCGCATTCCCCCAGTAATCATACCGCAGGGACCACCAAACCACGCAGTTGTGTGGAGACGACCTACGGCGTGACCGGCTCACTCCTGTGGCGCCTGCACATCCCCGACGCCGAAGACCGTGCGCCGTACCGACGATCGCTCCTCCTTGCCGAAGACCTCGATCTGCTCAACAGCAAGCAAACGCGGCGGGCTGGTACGCGAGTAGTAGAGGACGATCGCCCCGTTCGGGATGTGCGGATCCGCGCGGAGCGCCGAGAAGTGCACGCCACCTGTCGTCCCTACGCTCAGGAAGAGAGTACCCGAACGCTCTTCGAACATCGGGGTGTGCGTGTGCCCCGACACCACGATCCGGACGGCTCCCTCGAACGCCTCGCCGCTCGCCGGGTCGTGGACCGCTACGATCGAGGGAGTTGGCTCTCCCGACGCGAACGCGAGTTGCTCGCCGGCTGCGCGGGCCGCGTCAGCGTCCGGCTCCACGCCCCGCGCACCGCTTGCAGGATCCGCGATACCGAGGACCGAGAGCCCCCAGGGAGTCGTGGTCGTCTCACCATCGAGCACCGTTACCGTGGGTACCGCCCGCAGCGCCGAGACGTACACGGGAGAATCGTGGTTTCCCGGCACGTACACACGCGGGATCGAACCCATGCCCTCGCCGGCAAGGCGGCCTTCGGTTTCGGTGCCGAAGTGGCTCATGTCGCCGGTATCTAAGATCAGGTCCACCTCATAGGAGCGCGCAAGCTCCTTTGTAAGCTCAATGCCGACCGGGTCAAGATGTACGTCACTCACGAGGAGGACTCTCCTGGAGTCTTCGAGCGGTCCGGTGCCCTGAAACGACTGCGCGACGCCGTAGTAGGCCGCAAGATTCTCCGCGAGCGCGCCCACCTGAACCTTCAGGTCCTCGATGGTCGAGTAGCGTTGCTGCACCACTGCGAGCGCTGCCGGTGCGTAGCGAAGCGCACCTTCATACTGTGCGTCCGAGAAAGCGGTCGTACTGAACGTCGAGGTCGAGAGCCAAAGCGATGACACGATCAGTGCTGTCACCGTTGCTGCAATGACCGCCTCCCGACGCCTGCGCGCCAAAACCCACCCCACGAGCGCGGCGGCGAAGACGGCAGCAGCGGCGCCTGTGAGCGCGAGCCGCAGCACTGCCGAGGTAAGCTGCGCTTGCCATTCACGAAGGTCCGCTATCGAGATCGCGCGCGTGGCGGCAATCTGCTCAAGACCCTGCGGGTCGATCTCGGCAAGCGAGATGGACGCCTTCAGGAAACCCACGTGCGTGTCGGCTCGAACCGAGCCGAACGGCGGCAGCTTGACGACGGTGTCGCCGTCAAGGGCGAGACCAAGCCGCACGTCAGCTGTGACAGGCCCGACCGTGACCGTGTCGGCAGCCGCCGCGCCGAAGACCACCAGTCCGATCAGAACGGCTGCGGCAACGGCAGCGGCCGATAGGACGCGTCGTCGCGCTGCTGCGGAAAGCGTGAAGCGGGGTATTCGAATCATTGTTCATTCGTACCCCGAACAAGGGCGCACGTCCAGGGGACTAGCCGCTCCTGGCCCCGTCAGCCGCCGTGGCACCCCATGCACTCACGAATGCGCCGCGTGGAGTGCTGCGCCTGCGCGACTGGATCGTCACTGTGGCACACGCAACCCGGAATCGGCACCACGAACGCCGCCTCGAGCGCCGGCTGCTGGCCGCTCGTAACGAGGTCGCTATACGCCGAGCGCATCTCGGGCGTGCGCACCCACATACCACCGAAGAGGTAAAGCACGATGCCGAGCGTAACGAGCCCAACGAACGTCCACCCGATGCCGAGGAGCACGCGACCGAGGATCCGGCGGCCCCGCGAAGGGGCCGCCGTCTCCGGAATCTCGAGCGTCGGGTCGAGCTCGCTCACGCGGCACCAAGAATCGTCGCGAGGTCCTCGGCAGCAGTCGCGCCGATCGGCTTGATGTCGAAGTTGTCCACGAGGACCTGCAGCACCGCTGGTGTGATGAACGCCGGCAGGGTAGGCCCGAGGCGAATGTCGGTGATGCCGAGGTGGAGCAGCGTCAGCAGGATCGCGACGGCCTTCTGCTCGTACCACGAGAGAATCATCGAGAGCGGCAGTTCGTTCACGCCGACATCGAACGCCTCGGCAAGGGCGCCCGCGATCTTGATGGCGCTGTACGCATCGTTGCACTGGCCCACATCGAGCAGGCGCGGAATGCCGCCGATGTCGCCAAGCTGCTTGTCGAAGAAGCGAAACTTCCCGCACGCGAGCGTGAGGATGATCGTGTCGGCCGGGGCAGCCTCCACGAAGTCGGTGTAGTAACTGCGACCCGGCTTGGCGCCGTCGCACCCGCCAACGAGGAAGAAGTGCTTGATCGCGCCGGACTTCACGGCCTCGATGACCGTGGGAGCGACCGCGAGGACCGCGTTGCGGCCGAAGCCGACCATCACGGAACCGCCATCGAATTCATCGGTGAAGCCGGGCATCGCGAGCGCGCGGTCGATGACGGCCTGGAAGTCGCCGTTGTCGACGTGGATCGCACTCGGATGCGCCACACGGCCGGTCGCGAAGATGTTGACCGCGTACGTCTCGCGGGGGTTCATGATGCAGTTCGTGGTCATGAGGATCGCACCGGGAAACTCGTCGAACTCCTTGCGCTGGTTCTGCCATGCGGTGCCGTAGTGCCCGTAGAAGTGCGGGTACTTCTTGAGCTCGGGGTAGCCGTGCGCCGGCAGCATCTCGCCGTGCGTGTAGATGTCGATGCCGAGGCCTTCGGTCGCGTCGAGCAGCTCCTTGAGGTCCTTGAGGTCGTGTCCCGAGACAACGATCGCCTTGTTGGGACGGTGGCCGAGCGGAACCGACGTGGGTACCGGATGCCCGTACGCCCCGGTGTTCGCGGCGTCGAGGAGCTCCATGACCCACAGGTTGACCTCGCCGGTCTTGAGTGCGAGCGCAACCCATGCGTTGAGGTCGAGGCTCTTATCCGACAGCGCGGCGAGCAGCTCGTGCATGAACGAGTAGATCGCGGGATTCTCGTGGCCCAGGACACGCGCATGGTCCGCGTACGCCGCTATGCCCTTGAGGCCGTACACGGCGGTCTGCTGGAGCGCGACCACGTTCTCATCACGGTCGTGGTCCGAGAAGATCCCGACTGCTTCGCCCTGCGCGACGAGCGCGTCGAGGTCCGCAGCTGGCTCGAACGCCACAGCCGGATCGTCGGTCGGCACGCCACCACCCGCAGTCTCGACCGTCGCACGCAGCGAAGCCTTCACGGCAGCGCCCTCGCGGATGATGCCCGCAAGATGCTCAGCGTCGAAGTCCACGTTGGTGACCGTTGTAAAGAGCGCCTGCGTGGTGAAGACTGCAGCCGCATGGTCGACGACGCCGACCTTGGCGCCGACAACAGCAATCGCTGCGATGCCCTTGAGTTCGTGGATGAGCAGGTCCTGCAACGCCGCAACGTCACCGGTTTTCCCGCACACTCCCACAGTCGTGCATCCCACGCCCTTGCTAGCCTGTTCACACTGATTGCAGAACATACGCGCCTCCTCTGAAGTGTATGAATCGATGCCCTATGAATGGAGCACGATCGATGGACGGTTCGGTTGATATCGGTCGTTCAGCCGAACCGTGGGCCTCACGCGTGCACCCCTGATTTCTGAGCGCCGAGGTCGGGCGGGGTGTATGTCGTCAGCGAGTTCCACTGGCAGGGAGGCGGTAAGAACGCGAAGCGTTCGCGCCGTCAAGGGCCCCCGCCGAGGACTGCCCGAGCAGACGACATACATCCCGCCCGACCCTCACCTAACCCTACCCGTGAATCAGCGAAGGCAAGCAACGCGTGCAGACCCACTCGCTCCGCCCGTGTTGGCGCACCGGCAGAAGCGACGCGTTGTCCTCATCGGTGCCGCACTGGAAACAGACTTGCGGGACGTACGTCTTCTGCTTCTCGGCGATGATCGGCTCGGCGGCCGCGTGGTCGAACGGCACGGCGTCGCGCGTCTCGATGGTGAGCGCGCCGGTGGGGCACACGCCAAGGCAGAACCCGGCGCCGTCGCACAGCTCTTCGCGGACGACCTTCGCCTTGCCACCGACCATGACGATCGCGCCCTCGGCGCACGGGCTGACGCACAGGCCGCAGCCGGTGCAGAGCGCCTCGTCGATGTGCACGATCTGTCGGGTGATAGTTGAGCTCATGGGGGATTCCTCTCTCGCAGCCGGACGCTTATGCGTTCCGGGCCTGTTTCCGGTGCTTCCGTCCTTCGAGCGCATGCTTGATGCCGGCTATCGCATACCCGTGCCACACCGAGCGCGGCCCGCTGTAGCGCATCATCGTTCGCTGCCACCCGAGTTCCTCGGGCTTGTAGCACTGTGTGTCGCAGTGAGCGCAGAACGGCTTGGGATCTCTCGGGCAGTACGCGCGGCGCTTCTCGGCATAGCGGAGGTGCTCCGCGCATTCGTCGCAGAGCGCGAGCGGCTTGCGGCCGTACACGCCGAGCGATGCGGCGGCGCTTTCGACCGGCGTCCGCGTGCGGTCGCCGTGGTTGCCCGAGCAGTAGATCGCGGTAAAATCGCCGAGCGTCTTCGTGTCCTTGCGCACAACGGCGTCGGACATACGCTCGCGGAACTTCTCGGTCATCTGCGTTTCGGCCACTGGCGTTCCTCTCATCGACTGCCCGAGCCTACCCCTCGCGTTAGCCCCGCGCCTTGACTCATGTCAAAATCGCGAAAGAACCCCGACCGAGGAGATACCCCGTGCCGCCAGGCAACCAGCGCCCCGACGTGCTTTCCGCCTTCCGCTCATGCCGACTCTGGCGCGCCGCGAGCGACGAGGCGGTCGCGCGTCTCGCGGCGATGGCGCGCGTGCAGCAGGCGTCGCGGGGCGCGTTGCTCGCGAGTGAGGGTGAGGCCGCGGGCGAGCTCGGGATCGTCGTCTCCGGGCGTGCGCGCGTCTTCCACCTGCAGGCGGACGGCCGCACGATCACGCTTGAGACGGTGGAGTCCGGCGAGCCGTTCGCGGCCGTCGCGGCGCTTGCCGGCGGCCGCAATCCGGCGAATGTCGACGCCGCCACCGCGGTGACCGTCGCGTGGCTCGACCGTGAGCGGCTCTTCGACCTGCTCGCCGAGGAGCCCGCGATCGCCCGGGGGCTCATCGGCGACCTCGCGGGGCGTGTCGTGAATCTCACGAGTGTCGTGCAGTCGCTCGCCCTCGACGTGCCGGGGCGCCTCGCCCGATACCTCTTCCAGCGCTCACTCGCCGCGGGCGAGGCGACCACCGAGGGGCTTCGGGTTCCGCTCGGCATGAGCAAGAGCGAGCTGGCCTCGTCGCTCGGCACGGTGCCGGAGACGTTGTCGCGCGCGCTCGCGCGCCTGCGCGACGAGGGTGTGCTCGTCGTGCGTGGCTCGGAGGTCGTGGTCCTCGATGTGGGCGCGCTTGCCCGACTCGGCGCCGGCTACGAAGAAGGCTAGTCCGCCTTCACCGACGCCTCGACCTTCTCTCCCGCGCGGCGCGTCTTCACGGCTTCGGCGCCTTTCTGGAGCGTGCCGGCCATAAGGAAGCCCCAGAGCAGGATCGCCGAGGCGACCATCTCGGCGGGGTACAGACCGGCGGTCGTGCCGGCGCGTGCCATCGAGCCCGCACCGGCGATGATGAGCGTGCCGATGATGATGAGCACGTTCGCCCACACGCGGTAGCGGAACTCCTTCTTCGGCAGGAACTTGATGATCGACCAGGCAGATCCGCCGAGCAGGAGCAGCGACCCGGTGATGTTGAACGGGAGCGACATCATGCGCGGGAACGACCCGCCCGAGCCAAGCGCCGAACCGCCAACAGTGATGCCGGCGACGAGGTTCTCGGTAATGAGTTGTGTCTTGAACACAGCGCCCAGGAAGATACCGAGGCAGAAGATGACGAACCCGAGGTAGAGGTTACCGAGGGTCCGCTTCTTGGTAATGAGGTAGAGGGTCCCGAGGCCGAGGAAACCGACCATCGACGCCGCGAGCACGATGTAGAAACGGTAGACGGTGGGATCCCACGTTCCGGTGTACTCGGAGACCGCCTCCATAACGGCTGCGACCGCGTAGAACAGGAAGCCGACGGCCCATGCAAGCTGGTGCGGCTTGCGGCGCTCGTACCACTGCTTCGCGAGCAGCGCGACATACACGAACCCGAGTATCGCCGTCAAAGTCGGCCACCACCATGCGGACCAGAAGTTACTCTCCATTGTGCAATCCCCTCTCGAAGTCAGACCCGCTGCCTACTGTTGTGCCGTTGCCGCTTTCACGTCAACGTCGGCCTGACGCGCCGCATCGCGTGCCTTGAAGTACCTCGTGATGCCGTCTTTGGTGAGTGCATCGTATGCCTCGGCAAGCACCGAGACGGGCGTGCCGGGAAGTGCGCCGGCCTGTTTTACCACCTTCGCCTCCTCGGCATTGTATGCGTCGAGGAGCTTGTTGGCGTCGGCGACCTTGCCCGCCAGCCACGTCGAGTCGATCTTCTGCGACCGGGTGATGAGCTTCAGCCGCGTGTGGATGTAGCTGATGAACGGGGCCATGTCCGCCTCGGGGAATCCGGCGCTCACCGTCTCCAGAAGCGAGCGTGCCGAGGAAAGCTTCGTGGCCGCCTGCTTGGAGAGCGAGGTCGACTTCTCCACGCCCGCCTTTGTGTGCTTGTTGTACTGAGCGACCGCATCGACGGTGATCGTCTCCGCCTCGGCGGCGAGCGTCCATGCGCTCCGCGCTGGCTCGATGACGTTCGCGGCCCGCTCGTCGGCCTTCAGGATCTCGCCAGCCTCGCGCATCATCGTGCGCCGGGACTCGATCGACTCCGCGAGCGCCGCTGCAAGCGGCAGGTCCTCCTCGGGGAGAGTGCCCGAAGCGAGCTTGAGCTCATCTTCCGCCCGCGTCAGCAGCTTCATGCCGGTGTCGGCGCTATCGAGCGCGTCGCGCGCAGTCCCGATAAGGGCCGTCGTGATCTCGCTTCGAACAGCGGCATCAACTGCGATGACCGAGGGCTCCGCCTCTGAGAGCAGCCGCGCCGCCTCACTGACGTGCCTGCGCGCGACGCGGGTGCGATCGAGTGCGCGGTACCCGAAGATACCTCCGGCCACGACAGCGATAATGAGCACCGCGATGCCGATTCTCCGCCACGGGCGTGTCGCCGGACGGGGTTCGGTCCCGGTGGCTGCTACATCATCGTCGTCCGCCATCGTTCCTCCTCGGTGGAACCTGCGTCAGATGCGGCGGGTAGGGTGATTGTGAAACTCGATACCAGAGAAGATTCGCGTTCGGTGCTCACACTACCTCCATGCGCCTCGGCTACAAGGCGCGCCACATGGAGTCCCAGACCCACTTCGCTCAGGTAGCCGTCGCTTCCGGAATTCGCGAGTCGCTGTGCCAGTGCGCGGGCGGCCGTCGGGTCGGTCTCGCGCGTCTCGATCCGCAGAGACGTGGTCGCCCCGTCGGTGGAGAGCACGAAGTCGAGACCTGCGTCCTGCCCGCAACTGCGTGCGAGGCACCTGAGCAGACCAGCGATGGAGCGCTCGGTCCGGCCCCTGTCCACGAATGCAGAACCCGAGCCTGTGATTCTCGTAATGTCGAAGCGCGCGTCACGCTCCTCGGAGGCGACGCGGTCAACGAGTAGCCGCAGCATGTGCGCCAGATCGACGCGTTCGCGCATGAGGTCAGCAGCATCGAGCCGCGCCACGAGCAGCAGGTCGTCGAGCAGCGCGGCAAGGTCTTCGCACCGGCCGCGCAGGCCGCGCACGACCCGCTGACGCTGTTCGGTATCCTCGATGATCGCGGGTCGGGAAAGCAGATCCGCATAGCCGATGACCGCGGTGAGCGGGCTCGTGAGCTCGCGAATCATAATCTCACCGATGTTGACCGCCGAGAGGAGAGGAAGCGCTTTCTCGACCGCTGCGGTGAGCGGGCGCGTTACCGATACCACTGATGCAGGGTTGCCCTGCTCGTCGTACATCGGCATCACCGTCATCCGCACCCTCAGCGGCGTTCCGTCGCGCGTACACTGCGCGATGTCATACTCCCGTGCGACGCCGCTCATGGCCACGGCACGGGTTTCGCGCATGATCGCGCTGCGCTGCTCGGCCGTGCACGCCGGAACGAGACCTCCGATGGCCTCATCCGCCGTCCAGCCGTAGAGCCGTTCACAACTGGCATTCCACCGCATCACGCGTCCGTCGAGGTCGACTTGCATGACGGCATCCGACGTTGCCGCGAAGGCCGAGTTGATCATCTCGCTGAGTCCCTCGAGCATGGATAGGCGGCGACGCACCTGCTCGCATTCACGCCGGCTGGTGATCTCCCGGCCAACGCTCGCGCCGAGCGCGCCGACCATGCGCATGACGCATTCGGTCGGCGGTTCCCCGAGAATCACCACGGCTGCTCCGACCGGCCCGCTCTCGTCCCACCAGGGAACGAACAGCACGGAACCCGGGAGTTCCGCCTCGGCCCATGATTCGAGAACGGCGGTTGTGCCGGTGCACAGCAACTCGATGACTTCCGGGTACTCCGGAGAGTGCAGGTTGGCGGTACGCACGCGCTCGGCGGGAGATACGCTCACGCAGTGAAGGTCGCCGTCCCCGGCAATCACAAACCCGTACACGACCTTCGCACCCAGAGCGGTGCGCAACTCATCGGCCGCGAGCTGGAGCACTCGGTCGCCCGAACTGTCTTCTCCTGCCGGAGTCATCTGCGCGACCCGCCGACGTTTCGCCATTCAGTCCCCCTCAACCGTCACTTGGTCATTTGTAGCCTCCTTGCCGACTTGCGACAAGGGGTTCCGGCATTCAGGCTTACGTGGGCAATGGTTGGCATACACATTGCTTCAACGTTTTCAGGATTGTGCGACCCGCTCCTCCTCCCCCCTCAGAAGCGGGGAACCGCCGATCCGCTCGAACGAGGTGCGCGCCCCCCCGCGCACCTCGTCCTCTTTTCTCCGGACCTTTTCGCGCGCGGGTCCGCACGGGAGCGGTAGAATCTCCATACCTGGCTTCCGTCCCGAGGAGGAACCGTGCCCGACCCCAGCGAGCGCCTCGTGAATCTTGCGCTCTATCTCGCGAAAACGAGCCGCTTCGTCTCTGCCGAGGAGTGCCGCGCCGCTGGCCTCGGCTATCCCGAGGATCAGGACACCGCCGCATTCCTGCGCATGTTCGAGCGCGACAAGGAAGCGCTCAGGGCCTCCGGCATCGCAATCGATGTCGACGAGGACGAGTCCTACCGGATCGACCGCGCCGGCACGTACGCGGCCGAGATCGCCCTCTCGGCGGAGGAAACCGCAACAATCCTGACTGCGGCAGCCGCGCTCGCGTCCGACGAGTCGTTCCCCTTTGCCGAGGACCTCACCATCGCGCTCGCGAAGCTCGGACAGGGCTCGGCCGGGTCCGATGTCGTCTCAACCGCACTCGCCGACGAGCAGCCGGGCGTGCAGGCCGAGTCGGCCGCCCTCGTTGCCGAGGCGATCTGGTCGACGAAGCGCCTGACGTTCGATTACACGAACGCGAAAGGCGAGTCGCGCCTCCATGAGGCGAACCCGTACGGGCTCTTCTTCCGGGAGGGTCGCTGGTACCTTGTCGGCCTCGACACCGGGACCGGCCAGGTGCGCGTCTACGCGCTCCGACGCGCGCGCAAACTCACTATCAACCCCACGATGCCAAAGACGCCCGACTTTGAACGCCCCGAGGGCTTTGCGGTCGCGGACTTCTCACTGCTGCCGTTCCAGTACGGCGCCGAGACGTTCGAGGCCGTCATCCGGTTCGAGCCCGACGATGCCTGGCGTGCGCCGCGTCTGGCGGGAGATCATGGCACCGTCGAGGTGCAGACCGACGGCAGCGCGCTCTGGCGCGTCGATGCGGCGGACCCCCCGGGACTCGCGATGTGGTGCGTCGAACACGGTCCGGGAATCACGCCGATCGAACCATCGACGGTCGTCGATACACTCCGCATCGGACTTGAGGAGGTGCTCCGGCGCCATGACCGCTAAGACCAACACCGCGCTTCGCGCCCGACGCATGCTTGCCCTTCTGCCGTACCTCAAGCGCGGCGAAACGGTTGCGCTCTCGGACCTTGCCGACGCTGTCGGCTCCTCGATCGCCGAGGTGGCGGCCGACCTCACGACGCTCTCGTTCTGCGGCGTGCCGCCTTTCACGCCCGACGAGATGATCGACCTCGAGATCGACGGTGGCACCGTGCGCATCTTTGGCGCGCCGCCCGCACTCGATCGTCCGGTGCGACTCTCACCCAGGGAGGCGCGTGCGCTCGTGACCGCCCTCGATGCAGCCGGTCATGGCGCCGGCGACCCGCTCGTGGTGCGCCTGCTCGAGGCCGCCTCGGCGGATTTCGACCCGACCGAACTTGCCACGACGGTGCGCACCGGCGGTAAGGACGCACCGGTCGCCATGATCTACATGACCCTCGCAGAGGCAATCGACCATTCCGAGAAGGTCCGGATCGAGTACTTTACGGCATCGAGTGGCACGCAATCCGTGCGGGTCATCCACCCCCACTCACTCCTCAACGAGCGTGGCGCGTGGTACGTGAGCGGCTTCTGCGAGAACGCGCTTGAGGTGCGCACCTTCCGCCTCGACCGCATCCGTGTGGCCGAGTCGACCGGCGAGCACTTCGAAGCGCCGGCACCCGCTGCGGCCTCTGTCGTGCCGACGGGTGACGACCTGCCGCTCGCAGTGCTTCGTATCGCTCCGCGCGCGCGCCATTCCGAGGAGCGCGACTGGCCGGGCGCGACCTTCATCCAGAGGGAAAACGGCGCAGTCTTCGCCGAGGTGCCGTACTCCTCGGCTACCTGGGTCGCCCGACGTGTTGTCGCGGGCCTCGGCTCGATAGACACGATCGAGACCGACGAGGTCAGAGCGGCCGTACGCACGATCGCACACGCGGGACTCGCCGCTATCGAGGACGTGACCGCCACCGACTAGGGCGTGCGCTACTCGACAGCAGCCTTGAAGATGGTGCCAGCGGCGCCACCTTCTGCCACAATCATCACCATCGCATACGTGAAGCGGAAGGATACGTCGAATGGCTGAGTTGCTCACCGTCCAGGCCCTCGTGGCCCTGCTGACCCTCACGATTCTCGAGATCGTGCTCGGCGTCGACAACATCATCTTCCTGGCCATCGTCACCGCGGACGTACCGGCCGCGCAGCAGAACTTCGTGCGCAGAGTCGGTCTCGGTCTTGCGCTGGTCGGCCGGATCCTCATGGTAGTCGGCCTGTCGTGGCTGCTCGGGCTCGACAAGTCGCTGTTCACGGCGTTTGGGCACGGGTTCAGCGCAAAAGACATCATCCTGCTCGCCGGCGGCCTCTTCCTCACGTACAAGGCAGTCACCGAGATCTTCAACGTCACCGAGTGCAGGGAGGACGCGACGACGGAGAAGCCGGTCAAGGCGTCCGCCGGAACCATGGCGGCCGTTGTGATGCAAATCATAGTGGTCGACATGGTCTTCGCTATCGACTCGGTGCTCACGGCTGTCGGTCTGACCCAGCAGTACATCCTGATCATCATCGCGATGACGATCGCCGTACTCGTAATGATGTTCTTCGCCGGCACGCTCGCGGACTTCATCCACAAGCATCCCTCGCTCAAGATGCTCGCGCTCGCATTTCTCGTGCTCGTTGGCGTGCTGCTGATCGCCGACGGCTTCGGTGAAGAGATCGAGCGCAACTACGTCTACTTCGCGATCCTGTTCTCGCTCGCAGTCGAAGGGCTCAACTTCAGACAGCAGGCGAACGCGGAGCGCAAGAAGCTGGCGAAGGCGGCTTAGCGGTCAGCCGAATCGATTCTCGCTCAGGCCGCCCTCCCGATGCCGCCTGCCCGCCGCTCGTTACTTGGACGTCTTGCGTGTGTTTTCCTCAACCCGGAACTCAACGATCCGGCGAATGAGGTCGGTCGGCAGCGGTTCGTCCAGCGGAAACTGGACCGAACCCTTGCCGTGCTTGTACGCCTTGAGTTCCTCTTCAAACGCCGCCATCCCGCTCGGCACCGGATAGAACCCGACGTGCTTGGCAAAACCCGCGAAGTGCACCAGATGCTTCCCGTTCAGGTCGAAGGTGGGAATCGCGTAACTGATCGTCTCGGTCGCGTCGGGCGCGACGGATCTGATGATCTCGCGTATCTGCTCCAGCAGCGTCCGGGTCTCGTCGGGAAACTCCGCGATGTACTCGTCGATAACGCCCGGGGTCGATCTGTCCGCCATCGTGCGCACCCGCCTTTCTCAGCTTCTGTGTCGGCGTCCCTGCCGGCGCGATTCGTCCGCACCCGCCTTAGTGTGCAGCGGTTGCCACGCATTCTAGGTCAGCACCAGCACCATACCGTCGGGGAGACGGTGGAGCGACGTAGCGATCGCCATGCTCCCCTGGCTCGTGGACACGAGGTTGGTGCGCAGGTGCCGCGCGATACCCGTCTCGGCAACTGTTCCAAGCGCCTCGGGAATGCCGAGGGTCTCGCCCATCGGGAGTGCCTGCTCGACCGTGACGCCTGACACCTCGAACCCTTCATCCGAGAGGCCCTGCGCTGCCGACTCGTTCATCCACACGACCGTCATGGATCGCGGGTCGATGAGGACGGCCTTTGCCTTGACGGGGGTGTCCTGTTCGTCGGGACTCTGCATGCCTACTCCGTCTCAGCGGCGGGCCGCAGCCTGAACGCCGACCAGGTGTCGTCGATGCTCACGAGCCCCAGCGGTCTCAGGTTGAGTCTCTCGGCAATGGCCCAGACGCTGTCGCGGTTCATGTCCAGCCCCGCGGCCTTCGAGCCTTTGCGATAGAAGACACGCCAGGGACCCGGTTGAGGACCGCAATCGTGGTGCCGGTCTTGATGCGCGCCTTCTCGGCCACGGTCTTCTCGGTCACGATGCTCTCACTCTCCCGCCAAGAACCAGACCAGCACGACGCATTGATGATAACGGTACACCAGAAGATGCCCCGAAACGGCTGCCTCCTCGTCTGCAGCCATTCGCGGTGGCGTGCCTCGACGCGTTCCCACGCACGTCCAGCGCGGCTTTGCCGCCCTGCCGAACGGGTATCAAGAAGAAGTCGAACCGGGAATTCGAGGAGGACACACGATGGGCTGTTGTCTTGGGGTCTTGCTGCTTGGCGGCGCGCCGCGCATCGCACTTCTGTTCTGGTGGTTCATGGACGCCGCCCGGATCGACGCAACGTTCAGAAGCTGGTCCACCGCGCTCGGGAGCTTCTCGGCCCCTGGCTGGATATGGCCACTGGCGGGCCTGCTTCTGTTGCCGTGGACAACAGTCGCCTACGTCTTCGTCTCACCCGGCGGCCTCAGCGCTCTCGAGTGGGTCGTCATCGTGGTCGCGCTCGTGATGGACCTGGGTACGCATGGCGGAAGCGGCCGCGCATACCAGCAGCGACGGTCGGCGAACTAGAGGCTGCGGCTCAACGAACGGGCGACTCGCTGGATTCGCGATGACTTCATCCCTCAGGGATTTCCTTCGGTGCATCAAACAGCGCAGACACAGACGGCCTGAAGAGCACAAGGAAGCTGAACACACCGACGACCGTCCCGAACGGGATGCTGAGGCACGAGAGCCCCGAGATCACGAGCACTGCCGTGCGGTGCTTTCGCCGCTTGATCCAGACACCCACAAGAACCTTGAGAGTTGCCATTACGCAGAATCCGATGACAATTGCCGCCCCCATGGCGAGCATGAACCACCCGATTCCCCGCAGAACGTACCCCGATTCGGGCTCTGTGCATCTGCGTAACGACGCCCCTACGAACGGTTCCAGCGCGTCCATATCCCCGCATTCACCGGCCGTACATCGCTTGCGCCGGTCAACTCCATGCCACCGGACACGACATCACCGGAGCCTAGCACCTGCCCCATCAGGCGCTCAAGGATCTCAGTCGTCACGCCTTGAGTGTGCGACGTGAGGAGAACGAACGCAGGTGCCTCCGTCAGCAGCGCGCGGCATTGCGTCAGCGTTGCGGTGAGGTCTCTGTCGATTCTGTACTGTTCACCCTTGACGCCGTGTCCGAACGAAGGCGGGTCGAGCATGATCCCGTCGTATGCGCGTCCACGGCGAATCTCGCGATCAAGGAATGTGCCGACATCCTCAACGATCCACCGGATCGGTGCTGTCTCCAACTGGTTCAGCCCCGCGTTCTCTCGTGCACGTCTGACCATCGACCGAGAGGAGTCCACATGGCACACCGAGCAGCCGGCACGCGCAGCAGCGAGCGTCGCCCCGCCCGAATACGCGAAAAGGTTGAGAACGTTCGCGCTCTCGGCGGTGAACGATTTCAGTTCACCGGTGATCCAGTCCCACAGGAACCGGGTTTCCGGAAACACGCCGAGATGACCGGCGGGTGTGGGCTCGAGTCTCATGGTTATGTCGTTGATTGTGACGATCCAGCTTGAGGGCACTTCGGCGGTGCCATGCGCCTGCCATCCGCACTCCCGGTCGAAAGAGGCAATCGCACTCGCCCAGATCTCGGGCTTCTGCTTCTCCCAGGATGCCTGAGCACACGGGCGCGACAGGATCACTCCGCTAAAGCGTTCGAGCTTCTGCCCTTCGCCGCTGTCCAACAGCTCGTATTCGTTGTGCATCGTGCGCTACTCACCACCATCAAACGCCGGGTGATAGGCCACCGCGCCAGCAACTGACCTCGCGGATACCATCAGAGTCCGTGTTGGTTTCTGGACGAACGATCATGCGAACCCCCGACTGCGCCAAGCGTTCAGTGACTCAAGAGTGTAAACCAGACTGACGCACCAGCGGAATCCTGCCGGGATTCCGGTTCCGGCGTCATCGGTCAGCCTGAGATCGCGCCGTAACGAAGGTAAACGATTCCGCTGGCGAAGCGTCGCTCGTCGAGCAGTTCGAGGTCGAGGGAGGCACCGCCGGGAAGGAACCGCAGCCCCCCGCCGACAGCCACGGGCGCAACGAATACCTGCTACTCGTCAACGAGTCCGGCCTCGATCGCACGTGCAGCCAGCGTGGGGCCACCGATGCTGATGTCGCGCTCCAGGCCCGCCTTCATCTGACGGACCACTTCAGGATACGGCGGCTGCGCCAGATCGAGGCCGAGCGTCTCCCATGCGCCCGTCACTTCGTACGTCCGACGACCGTAGAGGTACGTGCCGACGGACCGATCGAGGTCATTAATGTAGGTATGCACCGCCGCGTCAGGCTCAGCCCAGTCGAAGCGGCCGTCCGCTCAACAAACGATACGTCTGGGCCGCAGGCCGATTAGCCCCTGCGCATAGGTGACCTCGGCGGTGGGTAGAAGAGAGTGGACACCAACCAAAGGAGCACCCGATGCCTCAGTACGGAATCCTCGTCTACTCACCTGCACCCGCCGACCCTATGGCACTGACTCCCGAGTACCTGGAACTGCTCAACCAGTACCCGGCCCTGGCCAAGGAGTTGGGCGGCAAGGTCCTGGGCGGCTCCTACTTCCCGGCGCAGCGGGGATTCGCTTTCGAGCCCAGCACGACGGCCACGTCAATCCGCGGTGGCAGCGTGCACCCTGGCCCGCTGGTCGAGTCGGACCTGGTCACCGCCGCCTTCTATGTGGTTTCGGCCCCCAACCTGGACGTTGCGGTGCGAATCGCCAAACTCCACCCCGCCACCCGCGACGGCGGTGTCGAAGTGAGGCCACTGCTCGCCCCGCCCTCGAATGTTACGTGACCGGCGGCGTCTGCGACGGTTCAGCTGAACATGCACCTGGTTCTCGGGGTTAGGTATCATAATCGAGCCACATTCGCGCCTGTGAATCTGCGAAAGGACCGCTTGTGCCGACAGCCCCCGCAACCTCAACGCAGCCCGTCACCTGGCATGCCCTCTCGCCCCAGGAAGCGCTTGAGCGACTGGGGTCGAGCGCCGACGGACTGACCGCAGCCGCAGCCGCGACGCGGCTCGAGACCAGCGGCCGCAACGAGCTCGCGCTCGAGACTGGCGCTACGATCCCGCAGCTCATCTTCGAGCAGGTCGCCAATCCCATGGTCTATCTGCTAGGTGGCGCCGGTCTGGTCTCGCTGCTCGCGGATAAGGTCTTTGACGCCGCGGTCATCCTCATCATCGTGATCGCGAACGTCATCATCGGCGTGTTCCAGGAGTACCGTGCCGAGGCCGCGCTCGACGCGCTGCGCAGACTGTCGAGCCCACGTGGCCGCGTTTTACGCGACGGCGAGGTCCATGTGGTCGAAGCGGGCACCATCGTGCCCGGCGATGTGCTGATCCTGGAGACGGGCGATCGCGTGGCCGCCGATGCGCGACTCGTCACCGAAAGCGACCTGCGTGTCGACGAGTCGGCGCTCACCGGTGAATCCGAGGCGGTCGATAAGGGGCCCGACGCCGTCGGCCCCGACACCACGCTCGCTGACCGCACCTCGATGGTGTTCTCATCGACCCCCATCGTTGCCGGCCGGGCGACCGCTGTGGTCGTCGCCACCGGCATGAACACGATCGTGGGCGAAATCGCCGGCGACGTGCGCTCCACCCAGCGCACCGAGACACCCCTGCAGTCGCGCCTCGCCGTCCTCTCCACGCGACTTGGCATCCTGTCCGTGGTCGCAGCCGCCGTCATCTTCGGGCTGGGTGTGTTCCGCGGCGAGCCCGTTGTCAACATGCTGTTGTTCGCCGTGGCCGCTGCCGTCAGCGCGATTCCCGAGGGCCTGCCCACGGCGGTCAGCGTGTCGCTCGCGTTGGGCGTCCAGCGCATGGCGAAGCGCCACGCTGTGGTGCGCAGACTCGCGGCCGTCGAGACGCTGGGCGGCTGCACCGTCGTGTGCACCGACAAAACCGGCACGCTGACGCGCAACGAGATGACAGTCACCCGCATGTGGGCTGGCGGCGAGATCTTCTCGGTGACGGGGGACGGTTTCTCGCCACAAGGTGAGGTGCTGCGCACCGACGGGACTGCGCTCACGCCCGAGCGTGGCGACGACGGCCCGGTCGAACTGCTGAGTGAGATCGCGTGCACGGCGAACAACTCGATGCTTGAGCAAGACGCCGAGGACCGATGGACAGTCGAGGGCAGCGCGACCGACGGAGCGCTGCTCGCGGCAGCCGAGAAGGCTGGCCATCGTCGCGTGAACGCCCGTTGCGACGGCGGCCGCGTCGACGAGATTCCCTTCGCGAGCGCATCCAAGTATATGGCGACGCTCGACGAGACCTCGCACGGGATGCGTCTTCACGTGAAGGGCGCTCCTGAGCGCATCCTCGGCTACTGTGACCGCATCATCATGGGCGACCAGGTGGTCGAACTCACCGAGGAGTTGCGCGCCCGCGTCGGCGCACAGCAAGACGTCTTCGCCGCCGACGCCCTGCGTGTGGTCGCCGCTGCGTACAAGTCCATGCCCGCCGAGGCCCGCAAGGCCGACCGCGACGACGCGGAGCACGGCTGCATATTCGTGGGACTGTGGGGCCTCATGGATCCGCCGCGCGCGGAGGCGGCCCAGGCGGTTGCGGCCGCACAGCGCGCGGGTATCTCGGTGAAGATGATCACGGGCGACCACGCCGCCACCGGCGCAGCGATCGCTCGGCGCGTGGGGATTCTCGCGGAGGATGCCGGCCCCGATGCGGTGGTCACGGGTGTCGAACTCGACGCGCTCGACGACGCGGAGCTGGCCGCTCGTGTGCGCGACATCGCGGTGTTCTCGCGGGTCGAACCGCGCCACAAGATGCGCATCGTCGAGACCCTGCAGATGCTGGGCGAGGTCGTGTCGATGACGGGCGACGGAGTCAACGACGCGCCGGCCCTGAAGCGCGCCGACATTGGTGTCGCGATGGGCATCACCGGCACCGAGGTGTCCAAGGAAGCCGCCGACATGGTGCTCGCCGACGACGACTTCGCCACCATAGTGCACGCGGTCGAAGAAGGTCGCGTGATCTACGGCAACCTTCAGCGCGTCGTGGTATTCCTGGTCATGGTCGCGCTGGGACAGGTCACCGCGATCGCCGGCAGCCTCGTTATCGGATGGCCTTTGCCCATCACGCCGGTCATGGTGTTGTGGGCGAACCTCGTGGTGGCCTCGACGCTCACGATCCCGCTCGGTATCGAACCCAAGAACGACGACGTCTTGTCGTGGGCACCGCGCTCACCTGCCGAAGGCATCATCAACCGCCGCGCTGCACGGCGGATCGCGGTGGGCGCGGTGCTTAAGGCCGCGGGCATGCTGCTCGTCTTTGGCTACTTCTATGAGACCTCGACCGTCATCCATGCACAGACGATGGCGTTTACCACACTGGTCGCCTTCGAGTGGGCGCAGGCCATCGGCAGCCGCTCGTGGAACGTGCCGATCTGGAAGCTGCCGCCGTTCTCTAACCCCAGCCTCGTCGTCGGCCTGATTGCGGGCATCGCGTTGCAGTGGCTCGCGGTTTCAAGCCCCACCGCCGAGACGATCCTGGGCACCGACCCGCTGGGTCTTCAGGAGTGGGGCATCGCGATGGCTGTGGGTATGACCGGGCTCGTCGCCTCATCGATCATGACCGTTATCGACCGCACGCGAGCCCTCCCCACCTAGCGGTGAGGCCGACTACAACGCGCGCATCCGGTTATTGCGAGGATTGTGTTCGAGTTCCGCGAGACCGAGCGCCTCGAGCAGTGGCGGGAGGTACATTCCAAAACGCCCGCGCAGTCCCTTCTTCAATCCGTACCAACCACCCACTGGGTTGTCTGCCGAGCGGCCCCAGGCTTCGACGGTTCCCGGCGCGGCCGGCTTCTGCTCGTCTGCAGCGCCAAGCGCGACCCAGTCACCGCTCTCCTTGAGCCACGCATGCAGGTCCTCAATCGCTCGTAGCTGATACCCGAGCGTTGTCTTGCCGACGATGCAGACAAGGGCAGTCGGGTCCGCTGACTCATCGCGATACATCATGTACTCGGACGTGCCGGGCGGCGTCTTGAGTACCCACGGATCCTCGCGCGTACCCGAGCCCTTCACGACGAAGTTCGGCATCTGCTCACTCCTTCCATTCGCTGAAGCCGTCGAACAAGGAGATACCCGAAACCCGCGGAGCGCATGTCTGGCGGACGACTCTGCATCTGTCCAACGTCTTGGGTATGAGCGGCGGTCAATACCGCGCAGGTCGATACCACCTGGCGCCGCCCGCCCGATACCCTTGTTGGACGGCGCCCGGGTCGCTCATCCAATCTCAGATGACGATGACGACCTTGCCACGTGCGTGCCCTTCGTCCAGATAGGCGAACGCGGCGGCGGTTTCGCCGAGCGGGAACGTCTGGTCGATGACAGGCGCGACCTTGCCGGCCTCGATGAGGTCCTTGAGCGCTAGCAGGCTCTCGCTGGTCGTGGCCGCAACGAAAGGAGCCCCTTGCTGGCGCACGAACACCCCAGCCAGTGAAGCGGCTATGACCCAGCCCATCCCGGCGTGACCGCTGCTCGGAATGTGGATTCCGATGCGCCTGTCTTAGTACGATAACCGTTTGCGAGACGGGTTGATGCGCTTGTTCGCCATCATCGGAGAGGCTGCCGGATGACGGTCTTCCACGCCGCAGGAGCAGCCTTGTGGATGTCAGACAGGTAGATCTCGTGATGCTTGCCGCAGCGCTCGCCACCCACGACGTCGATGAAGTCGTGCACTCTGCTAATGGTCGGTCCCTCGTCTGAGAACGGACCAAGATGCATGATCTGTGCGGCCCGCCCTTCTGCGAACGCCTCGAATCGGACTCGTGGAAGGGCGGCGAGCTTCTTCTTCTCGCGAATAATCGCGGAGGTCCCCTCGACAAGGTCTCGAGCGATGAAGTGCGGCTGCATGATCATCATGGTCCACCGCCACTGCGATCGGTCCCCCGAGGTGAAGCTCGACAAGTCATCTGCCCACCAGAGGACTTCGAGCGGCATCACAGCGTAGTCGATGGCCGATAGACCGCGCTTGACCGCGAACTTCAGCGCATACGACAGCGCGAAGAGGGCCTCGACGGCCTCAGCGTAGGACTGCGAGGCGTTGGGATCGCCCATGCCGTCGACCATGAGGAAGTTCATCGTCGGAACGTCGACCTCGGCAACCGTCTTGGCTGTAGGGCGATAGAGCTGACGCAACTCCTGCTTGAAATCGAGCCTGTCCACGATTCCCCCCGCATGGCTACCGTGTTTGGGCGTCAGCTCCGCGCCGATGCCGTGCTGCAAGTCTAGCGCTTGCCGCGTCAGCTGGATGCGCTTGTTGGGTAGATCGTGCTCACTCCAGCGCTTTCTCGTAGCAAACGCAGAGCGTACCGCCCTCGTATTCGCCGAAGAGCGGTATGCGGCAGTATCCGCATGACTCGTAGAGCGCCAGCGCTTCCGGCTGGCGAACACCGGATCCGAGCCGCACAGCCGAGTAGCCCAGCGCGAGCCCCCGTGCCTCAAGCACTTCAAGCATCCGGCGGGCAGCGCCGAGGTGCCGAGCCTCCGGCAGAACGAACATCCGCTTGATCTCGCCAACACCGGGCTCGAGCTCGCACAGCGCGCCGCAGCCGACCGGAGCGTCGTGGCTATACGCGACGACAACGAGGAGCAGGCCACGTGTTGGAGGTGGCCCGTCCATGCTGAGCCCGGGATAGCGGTCTTCGAGTTCCGCATCTAGGGTTGAGACAAGGACGGCGAAGTCGGGCGAATCACACTCCACGAGGCGAACAATGTGGTCAGAACACGAAGCCAACGGTACTTCCCCCGATTCTGTCCAACATCCTGGGCATGAGCGGCGGTCAATAGCGCTCGTGTTGATACTACCTGACGCCGTCCGCTCGGTGCCCTTGTTGGACCGAGCTGCGAACTCAGCGCGATGCAACCATCGGAGCCGCTTTCAAAGCTGCTCGACGAAGATCATGATTTCGTTGCGCCGAGCGAACCCCGGCTTCCACGGAGCGTCGTACTGGGCCACGATCGGTTCGCCGACCACCGTCAGCCCCTGTTCCCCGATCCACGACTGCAACTCAGCTTGGGCCTGAGCTGCCTTACTCCCGGAGAAGTAGCCACCGAACCGTGCAACAGCAGCCAGATGGGCACCTACCGACTCGATCGATACCGCCGCGTTGTTTGGCTTCGGGAGGTCGTCCAGCGAGAAACCAGACGGCATTGTGAAACTGACTACGTACTCGTCTTCGGATTGTCGCGCTGTCACCGGCGCGGTCATCGAGATCTTCTGGCAGCAGGCCCTGCCGGCCGTCACTGGCGCCGTCATCGATATGCGATCCGAGGCATGGTTGTTTCCGAAGATGTAGTCAGCCAGCGGGTTGAAGCCCGCGTTCATCGCCCGACCGTAGTCACCTTCAGAAACGTGTACGTTCGCCGTTAGGTATCCGGCGTAGCGGCGCAATTCGAACGTGCCGTCATGCCTGAGGACCTCGTATTCGGGAGTCTCGACCGCCATGGATCCTCCTCGACGAGAGTATGGAACTTCACTCTGTATCTACCACAGTCCCGTCGGGTTGATCAGACAGTACCTGCCGAAGAGGACGAGCATGACGCACATCACGCAGTCCGACTTGGACGCGATCGCGGCCAAGCTCAACAACAGACCGAGGAAGCGACTGGGCTACAGGACACCGGAGGAATGCTATGTACAAGTCGGGTGGACGGGAGCGTCCGGGTCAGAGTCGGCGTTGCACTTCAAACTTGGAGTCAGGTGCCACCCGGCTCCGACGGCTCTGCCGGAATCTGTGCGTCGTGCCATGCGCCGACCACCCATACGACGCCCCCTACCGGCTTGTAGAAGAAGCGGTACCGGTCGACCAGCACCTCGCGGAACCCAAGACCAGGAAACTCCGGGATGATGCGGCCCGACTCTGGGAACTCGACCAGGTTGGACAGCGTGCTCACCGCACGGTCGCGGAACACGCGCGCCGCCGACGCTCGTTCGGCTCTGATGTAGGAGAGCGCCGAAAGGAACTGCGACTCTGCGGACCGAGTGAACTCGATCCTTCGCGTCACAGCTGGCTCAGTAGGTGGTCTGCGGTCGCCATGACCTCTTCGAAGCTCACGCCGTTGCCTGCCGCGATATCAACCTCACCTTGCGCAAGAATCCGCAGTATCTCGAGCTCACGCTGGGTGCGCTCGTAGGCACCAGCGCTGACGAGTACGGCTGAAGCGCGACCGTGCTGCGTGATGAACACCGGATCGCCCGAGGACGACGCTTGCTTGATGATCGCCGAAGCATCCTGGCGGAGTTCGCTGATTGGGACGATGGCGGGCATTGCACTCATTTGGTACCTCCTTCGCTACCAAAGATGATACCACCGGCACTGTCGTTTGTGCATCTAACGTGTTTGGCGGATGACCCGCGCCCGAGGACTCACGTGGTAGCCGACGACTTGCGAAGTCGGGTCCCCTGTTCGACACACCTAGTCGGCTTGCCTGAGCAGGGCTACTGACGCCGTCAGCAGCCCTTCGAGCACCCCTAGATCGATGTCCGCCAAATGCTTGATGTAGATGCAGCCCTTGCCCATCTTGAACGCACCGAGTTCAGAAAGGTGCTCCTCGAAGCGGTCGAGACCCGGCATGACATAGAGGGCTATATTGGCCTTCCGCGATGCGAAACCGACCTCGAACCAGTCTCCCTCGCGACCGGTGGCGTACGTGTAGCGGTAGCTGCCGAACCCGATGATCCCTGAGCTCCACATTGTGGGCTCAGCCTCGGTGACCCTGGCCATCATGGCCTCAAGCGTCAGACAGTCCTGCCGACGACCATCATCGACGATCGCCTGGATGAAGGCCTCTACGCTCTCCGGAGTTGGCTTCGTCTTGAGCTCGGCCATCCCGCACCTCCCCTGGTTGCGCCTAACGTGTTACGGATAATCTGCGAGCGAAGCGAGTCATCAGCTGCGCGCCGATGGCTTACTGGAAGTCTAGCGTATGTCGCGTCAGCTGGATGCGCTTGTTAGCTTCGCGAGCCGAGGACGTTTACCCTACCGCCGCCAGTCGTTCGACTGGTTCAGCCGGCCGACTGCGAGCCAGATCATACGCCGCCTGCAGGTTGATCCAGAACTCCGGCGTGGTGTTCAGCGCGGCGGCCAAGAGCCACGCGGTCTCAGGAGTGATGCCGCGCTTGCCGTTGATGAGCTCGTTGATGCGTTGCACCGGGACACCGAGGTGTGCGGCGAACGCCACCTGCGAGATACCGAGCGGAGCCAAGAACTCCTGGCCGAGGATCACGCCGGGATGCGTGGGGATGCGGTTTTCCGGGATCATGGCCAAACCTCCTACTTGTGATAGTCCATCAGTCGCACATCAAGGACGTTGTTGCCCTCCCAGCGGAACACGAGCCTCCATTGGTCGTTGACCCGGATCGAGTGCGAACCCTTCAGGTCGCCTTTGAGAGCCTCGAGCCGATTCCCGGGAGGCGAGCGCAAGTCGAGCACCGCCGAGGAACCGTTAAGCATATCGAGCCTGACCAGGGCCAAGCCGATGATGTCTTGCGGAAACCGACGCGCCCGGCTGGTGGGCCGGTTGTGGTACAAGTCCTCAGTTGCGCGGTCGCCGAACGAGACGATCATCAGACCTCCTTGGTCACAAGAGCACTATACCGCTATCACGGATACCGTGCAAGCGGGTAAGTGGTGTCGGGGCTGAAGCTAACGTGTTGGGCATGGGCTGCGCGCCGATACCGTTCACCCAGTCTGGCGCTTGCCGCGTCAGCTGGATGCGCTTGTCAGGACTTGCGAAGTCAGGTCGATGCGCTGGTTAGACCCAGCGTGACACGAGTCCTCTCCTGCTCAGCAACCGCGAACCATGCAGTCCCGCGACGCGTCCAAGGTAGAGGAGCAGGGTATGCCGAGTGTGCCGGTGCTCGCGAGCTGACGGAGGGGACAAGATGCCGCTCAACCGACGTGGCCTGCTCGCATCTGCGGGGGTCATGCTGCTGTTGACGCTTGCGGGATGTGCGCAACTTCAGACCCCCACCGATTCTTCCATGGCACCCGATGTCGGCACTGCCAATGTGACAGCAGAACCATCCGGACAATCGGGCTTCGACCTCATGGGGCTTCAGCTAGCGCTGGAGCGTGCCGGACTGGTCGTCGTGGCTGCGGACTCACCAAAGAAATCGGATCTGTTTGGGCCAGAGAGCGACTTCTCGCCGTTGGTGATTGAAGAAGAGGCGATCTACGTCTACACGTTCACCGATGAAGAAGCGGCCATCAAGGCCGCCGCGGGTGTCGCTCCAGACGGATCGAGTATCACGATCGACTCCAGTGAGACTCGCAGTTCCGTCAACTTCTACCCGGGCCGACCGATGCACTTCTATCGTCGCGAAGCGCTGATTGCCCTCCATATGGAGAATGTGACGCGGACGGACGCCGGCGAATTCAGTAAGCGAGTGACGAGAGTGCTGCGTGAGACGATGGGGCCGCAGTTTGCTGGACAGTAACGGCACCACCACCTGCTTGGGTCTAACGTGTTTGCGCATCAGCTGCGCGCCGATGCCTCTCACTCAGTCTAGCGCTTGTCGCGCCAGTTGGATGCGCTTGTTCGAGGCCGACTCAACGTCCCAAGACGACATCGACCCCTAGAGGATCAAATCGCGCTTACCGTCCGGCAACCTGCCGACCCCGCCTGTGAGGAAGTCGCGATCGAGCGTCACTGGCTGCGAGACGTTGGCTACCGACTTTTTGGGAAGGCCGGTCAATTTGCGCTGAGCGAGACATTGCCAGGCGCATCCGCATATGGATGCTCTCGCACAGAGTTGACAGATATGTCGTCGCACGATATACCGTACTACGTTGTATCGCCGCACGATGTATTACCATCAGCTATCCGGAAGGAAGGTGACCATGCCTCCCGAAGCCAGGAATGGCCCACTGACCGAGACCGTCTACTATGTCCTACTCGGCCTCTACACACCGCTTCACGGCTATGGCGTCATGCAACTTGTGAATGCGATCAGCGGCGGCAGAATCAATCTTGGCCCCGGCACCCTGTACGGCGCACTCACCGCCCTGACAGACAAGGGTTGGATCACTCAACTGGCCGGTGTCGAAGGTGACCGCAAGAAGGAGTACGTCATCACCGACGCTGGGCGTCGCACCGTATGCGGCGAACTAGAGCGCCTAGAAGAGCTCCTGCAGAACGGCCGACACATCACCAAGGGGGAACAGCGATGAAGCACAACGTCGTCTTCAAGAACTTTTTGGACTTCGAGAAAGAAGATCTCTGGCTGAACGGGATGGCCGCCAAAGGGTTGGCTATGGTTCGCTGGTTCCCCTACATCTATATATTCGAGCGCAGCGAGCCAGGTGCCTGGACGTATCGATCCGGGATGCTCCCTCAGGCATCAGGCAAGCAGTACCTTGCCTTCATGGCCGACGCTGGCATCGAGACTGTTGCCGCGTTCAGTGGATGGGCCATCTTTCGCAAGGCGACTACCGAAGAACCCTTCGAACTGTTCTCCGACATCGAGTCTCGCATCGCGCATTACCAGAGCGTGCGCAAACGGTCGGCCTTTGCAAGCTACGGACTGGTGCTGGGGACCGCCGCCTATGGCCTCTTCTGGTTCATGGTCAACTCAGTCGAGCCGGACAGCACGAATATCCTGTTCCTGGCGTTTGTCCTGTTCCTAGGACTGCCAATCATCGGCATGACCATGGCAGTAACAGTGCGGGTGACCAAAGCGATTCGGGTGCTTGAAGCCCAGAGGCGCCTCGCCGAGTAGCGCCTCTAGCCTCCAACCACGCATGTGAGCCAGAACACAGTGACATAAGGCCATGGGCTCGTGCGGTCAAACGGGTATGCCGCAACGGCGCTTATGCCTAGTTGGCTCAGAAGGACGCCCCCAAGAGCAGCACCACAGAAAGATCGGTGACGGCGCTCCGGGCTGACTCCCGACCTTGCAGCAGAGATAGTCCCGACACCGCTCCGAAGCCGAAGAAGACAAGCATGAACAGCATTGATGAATCGAGGCTCTGCACCCCAGCTATCGAGACTCCCAGGATGAGGCTCACCGCCATCACGGAGAGGATGACCCTCATGGCGCCGGCGGCCCAAGTCGACAGCAAGACCCCAAACCGCCCGGGCCGTGGTATCGCTGGGATAGGCGTCGCTCGGTCCGCGACGCTGCCAAGCCGCTCGAGCCCAGCCGTGTCCCAGGCCACATGGGCATCGTCAGCCATATGTCCGGTCCAACCGGCCGCCGTTCCAGTAACGTAGCTCGTGGCCGTGCAGTGGATCTGGTCGCCACGCCGCCTCGCTCAATGTCCCCCCTCGCCCCCCGCTCTGCCTAACGTGTTTGCGCATCAGCTGCGCGCCGATACGGTGCAGTGTAACCGAGGACCCGTGCGCGTCAGCTGGATGCGCTTGTCAGGCGGGATCATCCCCAGCCCAGAACGAGTCTGCCTGTGCGCTCGATGGCCGGGGGTGAGCCCCGCTCTCCGGAGCTGGCGCGGGCTGGATTACCGATTCTACGGCGCGGCGAAGGAATCTGCGGAATCTCATGCGCGCGTAAACTGAGTTGCCCCCGACGACCCAGGCCCACCCCAAGACAAGGAAGACCGGCGCGATGGGAGGGCCCTCGTAGCGAAGGAGCGGCAGCGCGATGAGAGGCATGCTGAGACTCGCAGTGACGAGCAGTTGTAGTGTCGGTAGGTTGTAACTGATACGCCCTGGACTGCCGGGCTCGACCTGAACGGTACCTCTGTCGACGATCGACAGGCCGTCGCGACTAGACCAAAGGCGAGGACGGAACATGCCTGCGCTAAACGACACGGAATCGCCGACCTGCGAGACATCGCCTGCTCCCACCGAGACGAGAAGGTCCTGCACAGCCGAGAGAAGCTTCTGGGCACTCGACATGCTCAGGTCTGGCACCTCAAGATGACCCACGACGCTCGTTGGGAACACGTTGCCCCTCTCCGCCTAACGTGATTGCGCATCAGCTGCGCGCCGATACTGTGCAGTGTAACCGAGGACCCATCCAGGCAGCGGCGTCTTAGACCGAGTCTGGGACGGGAGCTGTGCTCCGCGGTTGAAGGACCGAGCGGAGATACTCCTGGTCCTGCACTCGCGCGTCCTTCAGCCGGAATGTGAGCTTGCCACCGTCTGCCAGGCCGAGGCGGGCGATACCGGGCTTGACTTCGTCGAAGGAGACGATCTGATTCCAGGCCAGGGTCCGAGGACGCAGCGGGGCGATCGCAAGCGTGATCGCATCGGTGTTCGCCACCGCATACGGACGAGCGTACAACACGGCCACGAACGCCCATAGCAGCGGAAGCGCGATGTTCAGAACGGACAGCTCACCGAACCAGACGACGTTCAGGACCGCGTTCAGCAGCCACACGGCCGCAGCGACGCCAGCGATAGCGGCTATCCACGGCTTTCGGTACACCTTGCGATTCTGCGTCTGGTCCACAGCTCCCCCTCGTCTGGCTAACGTGTTTGCGCATGACCAGCAAACCGGCCTGCGCGCCTCCTAAGCCGAGAATACCTCACACGCCGGTTTGTCTGCGTCGATGCGCTTGTTAGGAGTCTCCCGCACGACCCGTAGCTCGTACGAAGTCCACGA
>JBBQIR010000005.1:0-55252 GCA_038325105.1 Coriobacteriia bacterium | reverse complement strand
GCCGAGCCGAACAGTCCGACCAGCAGCACCGGGCGCCTGCCGATGCGGTCGGAGAGCCAGCCCGAGAACACCTTCATGAGCGATGCAGTTGCCTCGGCGATCGACTCGATGATGCCGATGACCGCCACCGGCGTGCCAAGGACCGTCGACAGGAACAGCGGGAGGATCGGGTAGATCGCCTCGGAGGATGCGTCGGTGAGCAGGCTTACGATGCCGAGCGCCTTCACATTGCGGAGCGACGTGTCCGGCGCGGCGGTGCCTGAGTCCTGCTGTTCCGGCATGCACTCTCCTCCCTGGCGTATTGCTCGATGATACCCCTGTGGGGATGCGTCGCCTCGGGTACACTAGCCGTATGCCGACGCACATGACCGACATATTCGAGTTGCAAGCGTTGCTGCCCTCGCCATACTACTGCCTTGGTTGTGCCGAGAGAGTCTGCGGCGCGATCACGAAGGTTCCCGGCGTGATCGCTTCGACGTGCACGCCCGAGGAGGGCGAGCTGTCGGTCACGTATGATCCCGAGGTCGTGAGCGGCGGTGAGCTGTCGGAACGGATCCGGGCTCTGGCGCTCGAGATCAGCGGCGGTGTCGGGCATGCGATGTACCGGCTCACGGGCCTCGATTGACCCGACTGCGCGCGCGCCGTGGGCGCGTCAGTGGCAGGAATCGACGGCGTCACGAGCGCCGACGTCAACTTCGCGAGCGGGCTCCTCGCCGTCGAGTACGATCCCGCGATCGACCCGCGAGACGCTGTCGTGACCCTCGTGCGCTCGACCGGTCACGGCATCGAGGCACTTGGCGTTGGCGCGACCGAGGTCGCACCGCCGTCGTGGTGGGAGACGAACCGGACGACGCTGGCCATGACCGTGAGCGGCGTGCTCATCGCGCTCGGGTGGGTGCTCACTGCACTCGGCGTTGCGCCTGCGGTCGTGACCGTGCTGTACGCGCTCGCGATCCTCGCGGGCGGCACCATCACGTGGCGACGCGCGTTTGTCTCACTCAAGGCGCGTATGCTCGACATGAACGTCCTCATGACGATCGCCGTTATTGGTGCTGCGGCTATCGGCGAGTGGCAAGAGGGCGCGACCGTCATCTTCCTGTTCGCGCTCGGCGGCTGGCTTGAGTCACGTTCGCTGGCGCGTACTCGGCGCTCGATCCGCGACTTGCTCGCATTCGAACCGGAGCTTGCCCGGGTGCGGCGTGCGGGTGCCGAAACGCCTGTGCCGTCGGCTGACGTGCGCATCGGCGAACTGCTCATTGTTCGGCCGGGGGAGCGGGTCGCCCTCGACTGTCTTATCACCGGGGGCTCCTCGGCGTTCGATGAGGCGCCGATTACCGGTGAGTCGCTTCCGGTGGACAAGACGGTCGGCGACCGCATCTTCGCGGGTTCGCTCAACACGAGCGGCCTCATCGAGGCCGAGGTCACGGCGCTCGCATCGGATTCCACGCTCTCCCGCATCATCTTCCTGGTGGAGGAGGCGCAGGCTGCCAAGGCGCCGTCCCAGCAACTCGTCGATCGCTTCTCGCGCTACTACACCCCGGCCGTCGTCGGGCTCGCCGCGTTCGTAGCCGTCGTGCCGCCGCTTGCCGGTCCGCTCCTCGGGCAGTCGTGGGGCGGCTTCGAGTCGTGGATCTACCGGGCGCTCGTGCTGCTCGTGATCTCCTGCCCGTGTGCGCTCGTGATCTCTACGCCGGTCGCGATCGTCTCGGCCATCACGCGTGCCTCGCGCGACGGCATCCTCGTGAAGGGCGGCGCGTTTCTCGAAACCGCTGCAAAGGTTCGCGCGATCGCGTTCGACAAGACCGGCACGCTCACGCTCGGCAAGCCCGAGGTCGTCGAGGTATTCGCCGAGGATCACCGCGCGCTCCTCGCTCTCGCGTCCACGCTCGAGGCCAACTCGAACCACCCGCTCGCCCGCGCGGTCGTCGCGCATGCCGAGCGCGAAGGGGTCGCGCCGCTCGCGGTCGAGGCGTTCGAGGAACTCGCGGGTCGCGGCGTCGGCGGCATCATCGATGGGCGGCACGTCCGCCTCGTGAGCCCGTCGTTCGCCGCCGAGATCGGCGACGTTCCCGTGGCGCTTGCGAAGCGCATCACGCTTGCCGAGGAGTCCGGCCGCACCGTGCTCGTGCTGCTCGCCGACGGCGAGCCGCTCGGCTACCTCGCTGTCGCAGACACCGTCCGACCGCAGGCAGCGCCGACCGCCGCAGCGCTTCGCTCCTCGGGCATCGAGCATCTCGTGATGCTCACCGGCGACAACGAGCGCACAGCCGCAGCCGTCGCTTCGGAAGCGGGCCTCACCGCTCATCGCGCGCGCCTGCTTCCCGAGGAGAAGACCACCGCGATTCACGAGCTTCGTGAGCGCTGGGGCGTGGTCGCGATGGTGGGGGACGGCGTGAACGACGCGCCGGCGCTTGCGGCCGCCGACCTGGGGATCGCGATGGGCGCCGCAGGCAGCGACACCGCGGTGGAGACGGCCGACGTTGCGCTCATGCGAGACGACCTTTCGGCACTGCCCGGCTTCTTCGCGCTCGGCCGCCGAACGGTCGCTAACATCACGCAGAACGTCGCGCTGTCGGTCGCCGTAAAGTTCGTAGTGCTCGTACTGGCGCTTCTCGGCCATGCGACGCTGTGGATGGCCGTCTTCGCGGATACCGGCGTGGCGCTGCTCGTGATCGCAAACGGCCTCAGGTTGCTCAGGAAGCGGTAACACGCCAGCCCTCGCCGAGAGGCTGCCCGGGCTGCGGCCCGCGCCTCGGTCCTAGCTCCCCAGCGCGCGCCCCACGAAGAGCCCGACGCCGGCGGCCAGCAGCCCGGCAATCCCGGTGCCGAGCATGTTCGCGACCCCGAGTGCCATCGCGCCGTCGCCGGCGAGTGCAAGCGTCTCGTACGCGAGAGTTGAGAACGTGGTGAATCCGCCAAGCACGCCGACGCCCAGCAGCAGCCGCCAAGGTTCGGCAGCCTCATTGCCCGCAATGACTCCCATGAGCGCTCCGAGCAACAGCGCGCCCACGACGTTCACACCGAACGTAGCCCACGGAAAACCGCCGGGCTTACTCCCCACGAGCGCGCCCACGGCGTAGCGCGCGCCCGCACCAAGCGCGCCGCCGAACATCACTAGAATAAGGTGTCCCATTCGCATAAGGGGCAGTGTAGCGTATGTCGTGTCAGGGGTTCCGACGGGGACGCCCGAAGTACCGCCTGGGGGATATCGAACCGACTGGATGCACCGACTGGAGGGTTTCACATGACCGATGACGTGATGCGATTCTTCGCCGCGTGGATGCTCACGCATGAAGTTGCCGACGAGGGCTTGAAGGCCGCGGTTCTCCGCGGCGACGAGGGCGGTCCCGAGGGCATGGGCGGCGGCCCCGACGCCTTCGTCGACGGCCTCGCCGCGATGGTTGCCGAGGAGAAGGAGAAGCTCAAGCGAGACCTTGAAGCGCGTGCGCGCGGCGAGGAGGTCGCCATCGAGACGCAGTCTGACCCGGCGTTCGAGGAGCTTCGGTTCGAGGTGGGGGAGCTGCGTGGCCGACTCGACAACATCGAGTCGCTCCTTGAGACGCTCGTGCGCAAGTCCGGGTCTTAGGACGATCGACATGGCATCCAGAAAGCTCGCCATCGTCGCCATCGTTGCCCGACGCCTGATTGCAGCAGATCCGGCCGCCGGGTTCGGCTTTGGGTCCGCCCATAAGCGACACGCCGCATTCGCCCGCGCGTGGCGTCTCGCATTTGAGGACCTTGGTCCCGCGTTCATCAAACTCGGTCAGCTCATATCCGTGCGTCCCGACGAGTTCCCCGATGAACTTGTGGCCGAGATGCAGTCGATGCAGGACGCCGTCCCCTCGCTGCCCGCTTCGGCGATTCGCGAGGTTATCCGCCAGGAGTTCGCGCGCGAGCCCGAGGAGCTCTTCGCGACCTTCGACGACGAGCCGCTCGCCTCGGCATCGATCGCGCAGGTGCATCGCGCAACGCTTGCGAAAGCGTACAAGCCGGTCTGGGGCGATGTGTTGCCTGCGGGCACTGCGCTCGCGATCAAGGTCGTGCGTCCCGGGGCCGCCGACGCTATCCGCGCCGACATCGCGATCGCCCGTGCGCTCGCCGAGCGCGTCGGGCGCATGCGGATCGCGCGCAGGTTCGACCCGGTCGCACTTCTCGACGAGTTCGCGACCACCGTTGACCGGGAACTCGACCTGCGGGTCGAGGGCCGCTTCGCCGACCGCTTCACATTCGACTTCCGTGATGACCCGTTGGTCGTGGCTCCGCGCATCGTGTGGCCGCGTACCACTGCCCGGGTACTCACCATGGAGTTCATGACCGGCTGGCGTCTCTCGGAGATCGATGTCGCGAAGGCGCACGGCGTAGACACGTACGCGCTCGCGGTCCACGGCGCGACCGCGTTCATGCGGCAGGTCTTCGTCTACGGCCGCTACCACGCGGACCTCCACCCGGCGAATCTCTTCGTGACGCCGAACAACACCATCGCGTACCTCGACTTCGGCATCGTCGGCTACCTCACTGCCGAGGAGCGCATGAACATCACGCAGGTCATGGCCGCACTTGTCTACCGAGATCCGGAGCGGGCGCTGACGTACTCGGCGAAGCTTGGCGTGCATGTCGCGCCCGAGCACATCGCGCCGGTGCGCGCGGGCCTCGGCGAGCTGCTCGACGGGACGTTCCGCCCCGACGGGACACGCGACTTCGCGCACTTCGGCCTCGGCTTCCTGAAGCTCCTCGGCGAGTACGGCGTGCAGATTCCAAGCGGCTACGGGTTGCTCATCAAGTCACTCGCAACGGTGGAAGGTGTTGCGAGGGCGCTCTACCCCGAGATTGACATCGTCGAGACTGCGAAGCCCTTCACCACGCGCATTCTCGGACAGGCGATGGGTGACCCCGCGAGGCTGAAGGAGCGGATGCCGGCGGCGTTGCGCGCGGCGTTGCGCGAGTTAGTCGCCTAGCCGGGCTACGAGAAGGGCGTCGCGTCGTCCTCGGAGCACAGTGAGGCGTTCATGCTGCCGCTGTGATAGCCATTGAGGTCTTGTGCGGCGAAGAGGAAGCCGGCGCCCTTCATTGCGGCCGACACCTGGTCGCGCAACTCCCAGGCACGCTCCATCTCGTCAGGTTCGACTTCGACGCGCGCGACCTCGCCGTGAGCGCGCACCCTGAACTGCCGGAGTCCGATCTTCCGCAGCGAGTGCTCCGCCGAGGCGACACGCTCGAGACCCTCCAGCGTGATAGGGCTGCCATAGGGGAACCGCGTCGCCAGGCACGCCATCGACGGCTTGTTCCAGGTGGGGAGGCCGAGCATCTCCGAGAGGTCGCGAATCTCTTGCTTGTGGAGGCCGACCTCAAGGAGCGGGCTGGCCACACCGAATTCGACGGCGGCCTTCCGACCGGGACGGTGATCAGAGGCGTCGTCGGCGTTGCTGCCGTCGAGGACCCACTTGATCCCGCGGGACGTCGCCACATGGCGCAGCAGTCCGAACATCTCCGACTTGCAGTAGTAGCAGCGGTCCTGCGTGTTCTGGATGAACCGCGGATCAGAGAGTTCGTTCGTGTCGACCTCGATGAGGCGGAAGCCGAGTTGCGCGGCGGTCGCACGTGCCGCGTCTACCTCGGTGCCAGTGTGCACGTCGGATGTCGCCAGCACCGCAACACAGCGGTCGCCGAGAACGGCGTGAGCCACGAAGGCGACGAGCGTCGAGTCGACGCCCCCCGAATACGCGACGAGAGCGCTTCCGAGGTTCGCGAGCCGGTTCCTGAGACTGTCGTATTTTTGCGTGAGCACAGGTCCCCCTGGCCGTGCGGGCGAGAGTTCGTCTATCGTGCCACGTTCGGCGTGCGGTTTGTAGGGGCTTAAGGGGAAAAGACAGAGCAAGCCGACGAACGGAGGGGTTTGCATGCCCGAGGAGCAGGATCGCGGTATCGAGGCACTGAGCGCCGAGAGCAGAATCGTTGCAGCGCCCGAGGAGTTCGCACGACGTGCGGTCATTTCAGGACCCGAAGCGTACGAGTCGCTCTACCGCCGCTCCATCGACGATCCCGACGGCTTCTGGGGCGACGCGGCCCGGGAGGAGCTCGACTGGATCAAGCCGTTCGACACCGTCTCGTCGGGCACGTTCGAGAATCTCGACTACACGTGGTTCGCGGGCGGGCAGCTCAACGTGAGCGCGAACTGTCTCGACAAGCACCTCAACACCTGGCGGCGGAACAAGGCCGCACTCATTTGGGAAGCAGATGACGGGTCATCGCGCACGTATACCTATCAGCAGCTGCACTACGAAGTCTCGAAGTTCGCAAACGTGCTCAAGAAGAAGGGCATCGAAAAGGGCGATCGCGTCGCGATCTACCTGCCGATGATTCCCGAGCTTGCCATGGCCATGCTCGCGTGCGCACGCATCGGCGCGATCCACTCGGTCGTCTTTGGCGGTTTCTCGGCGAGCGCGCTCCGCGAACGCATCCAGGACTGTGGTGCGAAGCTCCTCATCACTTCCGATGAGGGCATTCGCGGCGGCCGCAAGGTGCCGCTCAAAGCCGCGGCCGACGAAGCGCTCTTCGAGTGCCCGAGCGTTGAAGCGTGCGTGGTCGTCAAGCGTGGTGCCGGTGACGTGGACATGGAGCCGGGACGCGACACGTGGTGGCACCAGGAGATCACAGCTCCCGAGGTCCGCAAGCCATGCGAGCCAACGCCGATGGATGCCGAGGACCCGCTCTTCATCCTCTACACGTCCGGGTCGACGGGGAAGCCGAAAGGCGTGTTGCACACGACGGCCGGCTACCTGCTCTACACCGCGATGTCGTTCAAGACCGTCATGGACTACCGGGACGAGGACGTCTATTGGTGCACGGCAGACATCGGGTGGGTCACCGGTCACAGCTACATCGTGTACGGACCACTTGCCGCGGGTGCGACCTCGCTCATGTTCGAGGGCGTTCCAACGTACCCGGATCCCGGCCGATTCTGGGCGGTCATCGAGAAGTACCGTGTCAACATCTTCTACACGGCCCCGACCGCGATTCGCGCGCTCATGCGCCATGGTTCTGGCTGGCCGCAGCGGTACGACGTGTCGAGTCTCCGCCTTCTCGGCACCGTGGGTGAGCCGATCAACCCGGAAGTCTGGACGTGGTACCAGGACACGATTGGCAGGGGCACGATTCCCATCGTCGACACCTATTGGCAGACCGAGACGGGGGGCTTCCTCATCACGCCGTTCCCCGGAGCGACCCCGCTCAAGCCCGGATCCGCATCCTGGCCGTTCTTTGGCATCGAACCCGAGGTTGTCCGCGAGGACGGCAGCCGTGCCGAACCGGGTGAAGGTGGGTATCTCACGGTAAAACGCCCCTGGCCGGGCATGCTGCGGGGCACCTGGGGCGATCCCGATCACAAGCGTATGCGCGAGGTCTACTTCGAGCGGTTCCCCGGGCGCTACTTCACTGGTGATGGCGCCAGGGTCGACGGCGACGGCGATTACTGGCTCCTCGGTCGCGTGGATGATGTCATCAACGTGAGCGGGCACCGGCTCGGTACCGCCGAGATCGAGAGCGCGCTCGTGAGCCATGACGCAGTTAGCGAGGCGGCCGTTGTGGGGTTCCCGCACCCCGTCAAGGGCGAGGGCATCCACGCGTTCGTCTTGCTTCGTGACGGGCAGGTTGCATCGGATGACCTGGTGACGATCCTTAAGGGCCATGTGCGCAAGATCATCGGGCCGATCGCCCAGCCGGACAAGATCCAGTTCGCCCGCGACCTCCCTAAGACCCGCTCGGGCAAAATCATGCGGCGGCTTCTGCGTAAGATCGCGGCAGGGGATACCGACACCGAGACGTTCGGTGACCTGTCTACGCTCGCGGATCCGAGAGTCGTCAAGGACCTGATTGCGGGCCTGTAGAGACGCGAGTGTGGCAGGCGCGGGCGGTCTCTCTTGGCACACCGTGTCGCCGCTTGTCGTTAAGTTGTTTTCACGAAAGCCGTGCGGGGGTATAGTCGAAAAACAGGAAGTAAGACATCGGGACTTGTCGACGGTCAGGGAGCCGTCACAGGTCAGAGGTTTCGAACGGCGGAGTGGCAGACCGGGATGACCTGCTTGTGTCGACCATATGAGATGCGTGCACGGGGGTTCTTCACGTCTTTCGCGTCGTCGGTTCGAATTCGGAGGGAGATGATACCGGTAGATCTGGGTTCCCGCTTGCCCTGCATGCGGAGCGGCGGACTTCATCAGAATGCGAAAGAAACCATGGAGGAGAGATAAGATGCATAAGCCACGGGTACTCGTGTTGCTATGCGCAGTGGCTCTGGTCGCTGCTATGGCAATTCCCGGTACAGCATTCGCGGTTCTGCAGAACGAGTACGGAATGAAGTACGCAGGTCAGGATATCTGCGTTTCGTGCCACGAAGTCTCGTACGGAGCGACCACACACGGAGGATTCGCCCAGGTTGGCGCGGATCCCTCGGCTGACTACATGTGGCCCGCCGGTCGCATCGGCATTGGTGAGATGCTCCTGAAGGAACAGGTCGCATTCACACTCGGCGCCGGCACCGGTCTGCGCGAGTACCTCGTGAACAACGCGATCACGCCCTCCGGGCCCGATCCGGTAAACTACACCTACGTTGAGGGCAACACGCGCTACGAGACCGCGGTTAGCGCGTCGGAGAATGGCTTCACGTCGGCCGACACGGTCATCATCGCCCGCGGCGATCTGTTCCCGGATGCCATGGGCGGATCGGCCCTTGCCGGTGCAGTAGACGGCCCGGTGCTGCTCGTAACACCGACCTCAGTCCCCGCAGCGGTGCTCGCGGAAATCAATCGCCTCGGTGCCACCGATATGTACATCCTCGGCAGCACGTCCGCGGTCTCGGCATCCGTGTTCTCGCAGCTGGATGCCGCAATTTCCGGCACGCCTGTCCGACTTGGCGGGGCCGACCGCTACGCCACCGGCGTGCTCGTAGCCGATGAGACCATCAGCCTGCTTGGTGCATCCTATGGCGGCGGTGCGTTCATGGCGACGGGTGTGAACTTCCCCGACGCCCTGGCCGCTTCCCCGATCATGTATGCCAAGGGTATGCCGCTCGTGCTGGTCAGCCCGACTGGTGCTTTCACCCTGTCCGCAGGCATGACCGACGTCACCATCCTTGGCGGAACCGGTGCGGTTCCCGCATCAGCTCAGACAGCCCTCGGTGCCAAGTTCGTCACGCGCGTTTCGGGTGACGATCGGTATTCGACCGCAGCTGCCATCGCGCAGTACGGCGTGTCGATGGGCCTCACGTGGGATGGTGTCGGTATCGCCACCGGCGAGACCCATCCGGACGCATTGTCCGGCGGTCCGCTCCTGGGCTCGAACAACTCCGTCATGCTGCTCACGCCGACCCCCTACCTGTCGGCCGATGCTGCGGCGAAGTTGACCGCCAACAAAGCTACGATTGCCAACGTCACGTTCATGGGCGGTACTCCGGCGATTTCCACGCTCACGCGCAACCAGGTCAAGGCACTCCTGACCGGCACCACGCCGTCGGTCGGCGACACGAACCCGTTCGTGGTTCCGTCGCTTGAGTGGGACCCTGCGTTTCCCGAAACATGGGAAATGGGCGAGGCTGGCATCGAGTACGAAGCCTACACGTGCAACCCGTGCCATCATCTCGGCGCGGTCAGCCAGGGCAAGAAGCCGACGGTCGGCAACTTCGTCTCTAGCGCGGTCAGCGGTACGATCAACGCGTGGGTCACGAATCCTGTCGGCCCGACCACGTCTCCTGCCAAGTACGTCGCCGGATCTTCGATCCAGTGCGAGGTCTGCCACGGAACCGGTACGCCTGCAGGGACAGCGGGAAACCACTTTGGTGCCTTCACGAGCAACGTGAAGATTCTGAAGGGTACCGAACTCCTCGACTCGCAGGTCTGTGGCCAGTGCCACGGCAGCTACAAGGTGAAGTCGCTCTACGGCTACACGCCGGATCAGAACATCAACCTGTTCGTGACGTTCCGCAGCTACGCGGATGTCCCGTCCGAGGCGTCGTTCACAGCCAACCCGGCGGCCTACAAGTTCTTCCCGAACGGTCAGAACAAGGGTGACAAGCACTCGTACTACACCGAGTGGACCATGTCCGGACACTCCGTGCGTGGTGCTCTCACTCCGTCCTCTGCCCGGGCGAGTGTCTATCAGAAGACTGGCGCCAGCCACTACAACGCGACGACATCGCCGCTCACCTGCGCCAAGTGCCATACGGGTGAAGGCTACGCGGTTCGCAAGAACCTCGCGATCATGGACGGATTCGTGCCCTCGAACTCCAACACGGGCCTCATGGGCCAGGAGTGCGTGATCTGCCATATCCCGCATAACGCCAACACCGACAACGGTATGGGCGTACGTGCGCCTGATACCGCTCCGACGCTGCTCGGCATCACCATGACCAGCATCTGCGAGGATTGCCATAACTATCAGTTGGAAATGCAGGGTCTGCCGTTCCCGGCATTCCCGAGCAATCCTTCAACGATCAGCCTGGCCGCTCGCGCCGGAGATTTCCTCAACCATCCGACTCGTGAGATCTATAGCGGCGTCGGCATGTTCGAGGTAGCAAACGCCGGCAAGTTCATGCCGGGCGTCAAGTGCGAAGAGTGTCACATGCCTGCGACCAAGTCCGACTTCCCGGCCAAAACGGGACTCGAGCGCTACGCGAACCAGTCGTGGAAGCGCTATAGCCACCGCATGTTCATCATGGAGCCGGGCAAAGCCGAGGCATGGGGACTTGCTCCCTGGGGCGACTCGTGTTCGCCGTGCCACGCTGGACAGACTCAAGCCAGCCTGCAGGAGTATATCGAGACGTGGCAGGCAGACACCGCTGCTGTTGCAGTGAATGCTAAGTCTGCATATGAGGCAGCGTGGGCCATCAAGGACGCCACAGTGGGTTCTGCCGACATGCGCCTCCTCGCACGTGCTCGCGTGAACTACAAGAACTACACGGGTGAAGGCTCGATGGGCGCACATAACCCCGAGTACATCACCGACGGTCTGAACGCGGCGACCAAGATGGCGAAGTCCGTCCAGGGCGAGTTCGCGTTCGTCACCACCGGCGCGGCCTATGGTAGCCTTGACTACATAGCTGGTACTGTTCACAACGGTGACGGTACTGGCGCCGCTGGCGCCAAGATCGTCATCACCGTGGATGGTATCGACCACACTGTCATGGCCGATGCGAACGGGAACTTCTCGTTCCTGTACCTGACGGTTGATGGTCCTCCGACCTCGGTCAAGTGGATGCGTTGCAGCGATCCGGTTGCGGACATCTACTGGGCCGCTCCCTAAGGCCCGGCCTAGTCGGTAGTTCTGAATCGCACGGTTGTTCTGCTAGTTGAAGATGCGGCTCCGGTACCATATCTGGTATCGGAGCCGCATCGGCACGTTCGGTCGATATGTCGTACGATAGTATCGACCGGAGCAATTGCGTGTATATCCGGTCTTGGGCCGCGGTGTTGAACAGTGACTGAGGGCAGATGGAATCGGGACTCAACAAGCGCGCATCAGTCATTGCCGCAGTCGTCGCGTTGTTCGTTGTTGCGGCGCTTGCAGGCTGGCTCATCTACTCGCAACTCGCGTCCGGTCCTGAGCCCGACGGAGCGTTGACGTACGTTCACCCTCCGGTCGGTGCGTCCCAGACATGTTCGTCATGCAAAGCGGATCAACATGACTATCGTCATTCCGTCCCCTACACGGGTGAGTGCGAGCAATGCCATACGCTGCGTTCATGGCGCGATGTGAGCTATGCACACCCCCAGAGCGACTTCGATAGGGCTCTCCACGGTGTCGTGGGCTGTCCGAGGTGCCACACCGAGGGGGAGCCGAGTCCGTCGCCCGCGTGTGAGACGTGTCACGTGGAGCGATCTCCTCATGAAGTTGGTGCGCTTTCGTGCGGATCGTGCCACGGTGTCGTTGCCTGGATACTGCTCCGACCGCTACCAGCGGATCACTTGTCGCTCTTGGGCGGCCACGAGGGATTATCCTGTTTCGATTGCCACAAGGATGTCCGCAAGACCGGGGCTGCGGATCGAAAGTGCGTCGACTGCCATGGTAAGGCACATGGCGGGCTTACCGATTGCGAGAGCTGTCACGAACCCGAGCGCCAGTGGAAGCCGGTTCCGGGTTTCAACCACGGAGCCTTCTTCCCAATCACCGGCAGGCATCGCGGTCTGCGTTGTGTGGAATGCCATACCGGAGGAAGGTTCGTTGGAACGCCGAGCAACTGCTCCGGCTGTCACGGTGTGGTGCACACGGGGCTCAAGAAATGCGAGAGCTGCCATACCACAAGCGGTTTTGTGCCGTCGACGTTCAACCATTCCAAGTACTTCCGGATCACGGGCAGGCATACATCGCTGGCCTGCTCGAAGTGCCATATCCGGGGCGTCTACAACGGGACGCCGACGCGCTGCGCGGGTTGCCACGGAGCCAAGCACGGCGGACTGACCGCATGCCAGGATTGCCATAAGACGTCCGGATTCCGTCCCTCGACCTTCGTTCACTCGAGCGTATTCAAACTTCAGGGCGCACACGCCAAGCTCGCATGCACCAAGTGCCATCCGGGCAGCAAATATGCGACCAATATCGGTGGAGGTGGCACCACGTGCGGCAACTGCCACGACGGTCCTCATGGCTCAGGGTACGAGACGTGTTCCTCGTGCCACTCCACCACTGCCTGGCTTCCGACAGTGGCGATTACCCATCCCGCCCCCATCGTCCTTGGAGCAAAACACAGGGCGCGCCCGTGCAAGCTCTGTCATCCCACGCTGGTCTTCTCGGCTGCAACGAAGCCCTGCGAAAGCTCCGGGTGCCATGCAGCGACCGTGCCTCACGTCGGGCCAACCAACTGCCTGAACTGTCACCGGCCGACGACATGGGCCGAGGTGCACTTCACCCACACGGATCTGGGCATTCACGAAGGCACGAACCTGAATACGCAGTGTCTCTGGTGCCACCCCGGACCGGATTACACGAAGTACGACTGCAAGACGTGTCACATCGACAACGGCATCCCCTGGTCCGATCCGTCGAACCCTTAGGGTTCACGGCCTGATCTTGCGCCCGCTAAGCCGTTCACGGAGGCGCATCGACAGGTGCCCGAGCTTGCCGGGATCCACCGGAGGCACGCCGTGTGCATCGACAACATGGAATGTGTCGTGTGCCCGCTTGCCTCGGGTGAGCGCGTTCGCGCGCGTGACGACGTACCCTGCGGATGCGATCTCGTCGACGATATCGAAGAGCAATCCGGTGCGGTCGGCGGCGCTTACGCGAACGGCGGTGGCGAAGCTACCCGGGGGTTCGATTGAGATTCTCGGACGTCCGGGTGTCGATCCGGAACCGTAGAGCCGCTGACGCTCGGTCAGGCGTGTTCGCAGGTCCAGGTGACCGTCGAGTGCCGCCGCTAGATAGCGCTCAAGTGAGGCCCACGTCGTGTCGCCGGGCATCGCGAGCGTGGCCGGGCGAACCGTGAAGGTGTCGAGCGCGGTTCCCGACGGCCCCGCGTGGGCTGATGCTCCGAGAACGTCAAGCCCCGACAGAGCGATGACGCCGGAGACGATCGCGAACACGCCGGGACGATCGATTGTAGCGATCGCGATTCGGTGGGTTCCCGCGACCGAGCCCGCCGAGACACCGAGCGAGAACCGCCCCCGCGATCCGGGCGCTCCGAGCGCCGCGAGGAGCCGGGCGTCCGAGAGGGCCTCGGTCGCCGTTCGCGACGTGAGAAAACGAACCGGCGCTTCGGTCAGAACGCGTGCTGCTGCGGCGTCCGAGCCCGCGAGCGCAAGAGCCGCCACGCGGGTCTCCTCCGCCGCTGCCACGAGCGCGCTGCCATCCGCGCGGTCGCCGAGTACAGCATCGCAGCGCGACACCAGCGCGCGAACGAGCGATGCATGCCACGCGTCCCACATCCCTGGTCCGGTCGCGAGGCTGTCCGCGACCGTGAGTACGTACAACTGCCCGAGGGTGTTCCGGCTGCCGAGGCGTGCTGCCGTGCGCAGTACGACCTCCTCGTCCTCGATGTCGGCGGATGAAGCTGTCTCTGCGAGCAATAGGTGTTCGCGCGTCAGAGCGGCGGCCACGTCTGCGCCTGCAGGAGGTGCACCGAGCGCGAGTGCTGCCGCACGAGCCACGCCCTCGCCGCGCGCCGCGTGTCCCGGGCCGGCCACGGCCTTTCCGGCATCGTGCGCAAGCGCCGCGGCGAGGAGCGGTATGCGATCGCCGACCGCCTTAAGCGCGCGCGCCGCAAGCGTGTCGGTCGCGCCCACCTCGGTGAGGTAGGTCGCGGCCAGGAGGGAATGTGCGCCGACGGTGAGACGGTGCGACAGCGCCGGACGTACCAGCGTCATGAGGCCCGATAGTCCGGGGACGAGCCCGTCGAGCGCGCTTCTGTGCGCGGCACATTCGAGTTGGGGTAGCGTTGAGCTTCCGCGGTCGAGCGTGCCGAGGAGCGTGCCTGCATCCCATGCGGTCGGATTGAGAGCTGCGGGCTCGAGCACGCTGCGGGCGACGAGGAGCATTTCGTGCGCCGACGCGCGCGCGACCACAAGCGCCGTGCGGTCGATGCCGTTCTCATCGGCGGTCTCTCCGTCGAGCAGCGCAACCTTGCGTCCTGCGGATCGCTGGAGCAGCCATCGGGCTGAGGTGATTCGCTCCTGCGCGAGTTGCATGTCCGCACGTGACAGAGCGTCCGCAGCGAAGTCGCCGAGAAGAGTCCGCCACAGAAGCTCGTCGAGGTCGCGCTGGCCGCCAGCACCGTCCTTGAGTTCCGGTTCGAGCGCGTACACGGAGTCCGCGAACGGCCGGTCCCCGAGCATGCGGCACACGGTCTTCCGTCGTCGAACCGCGCCTCTGGTGACTTCCGCGACTGTCGTGGCGGCGAGTGCAGCATCTCCCGCGACGCACCGCGACGTGAGGGTCGCGGTCAGCGCATGGAGGTCGTCCGCACACGCCCGCACGTGTTCCTTCCGGGTCCGCACTGCGTGGCCCACCTCAAGTCCCGCATCCCAGAGCGGGTAGAGGAGCGTGGCGACCTGTTCCTTGAGTGTCTGAGGCCGCATGTCGGTGAGCACGAGAAGGTCGATGTCCGAGAACGGCAGCAGCCGCTTCGATCCGTAGGCGCCAAGCGCGAGTACCGTCCACCGACCCGGGAGCGAAGCGAAGGCCGTCTCCGCGAGCGCGGAGACGGCCGCGTCCGTCAGATCCGAGAGCGCCCGTGCGGCGGCGCTGCCCGGCTCGGCGCTCTTGACGAGCTCAGTGCGCCGCGCAAGGTAGGGTACAAGTGAGATCGGCTGCACGGCCTAGAGCGCGTCGGAGCCGCGTTCGCCGGTACGGATGCGCACGGCACCCTCGCAGTCGAACGTGAACACCTTGCCGTCGCCGATCTTCCCGGTGCGAGCGGCGTCGACGATCGCTTGCTCCACCTTCGGCGCAAGATCGTCCTCGACGATGAGCTCGATCTTGGTCTTCGGCACGAAGTCGACCGTGTATTCCGAGCCGCGATAGATCTCTGTGTGACCCTTCTGGCGGCCGAAGCCCTTCACGTCATACGCGGTCATGCCGGTGATGCCAAGGGCGCCAAGCGCCTCTTTGACCTCGTCGAGACGGTGCGGCTTGATGATGGCCTCGATCTTCTTCACGCGAGCCTCCTGTTGTTGGCCGAACTGCTACAGCACATACCCGGTTTCCGCGTGCTCGGCGAGGTCGAGCCCACGCTCCTCAGCGTCATCATCAACGCGAAGGCCTACAAAGCGATCGATGACCTTGAGCAAGACGAAGCTGACCGAGAACGAGAACGCGATCGTTGCGATGACACCGACGATCTGCGGCCACAGCTGCGCTGCGTTGCCAGCGATGAGCCCGCGATACGTCGGGTTTGTGACAACGCCCGCGAACACGCCCGTGAGAATCGCGCCGGTCGTTCCGCCGACGCCATGCACGCCAACGACGTCGAGCGCGTCATCGAAGCGGAAGCGGCTCTTGAGCTTCACGCCGAAGTAGCAGAGCACGCCGACCGTGAGGCCGATCGCCATCGCGGGAAGCGCGTCGACGAATCCGGCCGCAGGCGTGATGCCGACAAGTCCGGCGACGGCGCCGGATGCCGCGCCGAGCGTGGTGGGCTTGCCGTGCTGCCACCACTCGACGGCGATCCAGCCGAGCATGCCGCTCGCGGCAGCAAGGTGCGTCGCCATGAACGCCGAGCCCGCCACGTGGTTGGCTGCAATCGCCGAACCGGCGTTGAACCCGAACCAGCCGAACCAGAGGATACCCGCTCCGAGGAGCGTCATCGGCAGATTGTGTGGTTGCAGGTCTGGCTTGCCAAGGTCCTTCCGACGCCCGACGGCGATTGCCGCCGCAAGAGCGGCCGCCGCCGACGCGATGTGCACGACAGTGCCGCCAGCGAAATCGAGAGCCCCGAGCTTCGCGAGCCAGCCGCCGCCCCAGACCCAGTGGGCGAGCGGGCTGTACACGAGGATTGTCCACAGCGCGATGAAGATGACGTATGCCTTGAACTTCAGCCGCTCAGCGAACGCGCCGGTGATGAGCGCGGGCGTGATGATCGCGAACATGCCCTGGTACATGACCCAGACCGCGTGCGGGATGGTGGGAGCTCCGGAGAAGACGGTGCCGTTGACCCCGCGAAGGCCGACGAACTCGAGTCCCCCGATGATTCCGCCGATGTCGTGCCCGAACGCGAGCGTGTAGCCGAGAAGCGCCCACAGCACGCTCACGATGCCCATCGCGAAGAAGCTCTGCATCGTAATCGAGAGCACGTTCTTGGACCTGCCCATGCCCGCGTAGAAGAGCGCGAGCCCTGGCGTCATGAACAGGACGAGCGCGGCCGAGACCAGCAGGAACGCGGTGTCACCCGAGTCGATTGGCGGCATGGAACCTCCCCTGAACGATCCTTCATTGCGAGTAGGTTACGTGCCGCGTGTTACCGACGGATTTCGGCTCTGTGTCGAGCGCGCGAAACCTGGCCGAATCACCGATGCCGCTTTCGGCCGAGAGCATCGGGACTTGGACCAGCAGGGGCCGGCAGGGACGAACGGCGAAAACGGTCAGTGTTCCTGGGGCAGTCGTGCTACTTTGTATGGTGAGTGTTCCGAGGGGGCCGGCGGGAGTCGGTTCTGGACAGGGAGGGAACTATATGAGCAAGCGAAGAGCTGTAGCGTTTCTCGTAGTCCTGGCAATGGCGCTGACGCTAATTCCGCTTGGCGTCTCGTCAGCCGTGCCGGTGGTCGGGGAAGCATTCCCGGTTTGCACAGAGAACAACGGTCAGGTCCAGCCCGAGATCGACTATCCGTGGATCGTCTGGAAGGACGAGCGAGTGGGAACGGATGAGTGGCAAACGGACATCTACGCGTACAACTTCATCACCCAGGAGGAGTCTGTCATCTGCACGGCTTCGGGTGAGCAGTCAAACCCGTGCATCTATGGCGACGTCGTCGTCTATTCCGACGACCGTACCGATCCTGACGGAACCGATTCCAGTTCGTGCGACATCTACGGTTTCGACATTAGCGCGCAAGAGGAGTTCCTCATCTGCGACGCGGAATGGGGGCAGGGCAACCCGTTCATCTACGGTGACAAGGTCGTGTGGGTCGACCATCGCAACGGTGAGTCCGCCTGGGGCGAATCTGACATCTACATGAAGGATCTCTCGACGGGCATCGAGTCTGCGGTGATCACCGGAACGGCGAACCAGTACGAGCCGGTCATCTGGGAGAACTTCGTGGCCTATCGCGCCGACGGTGTCAGCGATTCTATCGGCCTTACCGATATCAGCACCGGTGAATCGAGCATCGTCGCCACCTCCTGGAGCGACAGCACGGGCTGGGGCCGCTATGGTGACCCCAGCATGAGCGATGGCACGATCGCCGCGAGCAAGTCCTGGTATGACGCTGCGACAACTACGTACCATCAGGCGATCGTGCTCATCGATATCGAGACCGGCGAAGAAGCGATTATCTCCAGCGGGGTCGAAAATGCGACCCGCCGCCATCCGGTTATCCGCGACGGCTGGGTCACGTGGCACGACTCTCGCGTAGGCACGGCCGAGGTCTACGGCTACGATCTTGCCTCCGAGGAAGAGACCTGTCTCGTTCCAGCAGTCTCCGACGGTGAGGGCGGCTGGCTTTCGTGGGCCGGCCGCACCGCGACCGGCGACGGCATCGTGGCATGGCACGACCACCGCACCGAGGATCCCGCGGTCAACGAGGACGGCACCGTCTACGACGACCTCTACGCCATGGCGCTCCGCCCGTTCGAGACGGTCCAGAACCCCGTCGAGGGCACCGACCGCTTCGGCACCTCCGTGCAGGTCTCAGAGCAGACGTTCCCCGACGGTGCCGACACCGTCATCGTGACGACCGGCTACAACTGGCCCGACGCGCTCGCGGCGGCATCGCTCGCCGGCGTCTACGGCGCACCGGTCCTCCTCACGTGGCCGAGCGACCTCCCGGGCGACATCGCCGATGAGATCGAGCGCCTCGGCGCGACCGACGCGTTCATCCTCGGCAGCACGCGCGCCGTGAGCGCCGGTGTCGAGACCGAGGTCGAAGCGATCGTCGGCTCGCCGGCGACACGCCTCGGCGGCTCCGACCGTTTCGAGACCGCGGAGCTCATCGCCGAAGAGGTCGTCGACGTCATGGGCGACGGCTGGGACGGCACCGCGTTCGTCGCGACCGGCATGAACTTCCCCGACGCGCTCGCGGCGTCCCCGCTCTCCTCCTACACGGGCTACCCGATCTTCCTGGCCCGCGCGGATGGCATCAGCGACGAGACCCAGGCCGTCATGGACGACCTCGGTGTGACCGACGTGCTGCTGCTCGGCAGCCCGGGCGTCTTGCCTGCGGCCGAAGGTTCGCAGGGCGGCGTCGACGTCACCCGCATCGCCGGTGACGACCGCTACGAGACCGCAGTCGGCGCAGCCACATGGGGCGTCGAGGAGTTCGGGATGTCCTGGAGCCCGCTCGCGATCGCGACCGGCCAGAACTACCCCGACGCGCTCTCGGCAGGTCCGGCACAGGGCATGAAGGGCAGCGTCATGCTGCTCACGACCGGCTCCTACCTGCACCCCGCAGCCGAGGATGCGCTCGTCGCGCACGCAGCGCAGATCGGCCAGATCGACTGGATCGGCGGACTTCCTGCGATCTCGCAGGCCGTTCGCGACGAGGTCGCGGCCCTCTTCGACTTCTGATCCACAGGCACGCAGGATCCACAGAAGGGCCCCGCTCCGGCGGGGCCCTTCTTCGCGTTCCGACACCGGGGGGTACAATGTGTAATTGGCCGCAAACGAATCCAGAGATACGAAGGCAGGTACGAATCGGTGTCACCACTCGACAGCATCTCGATCCGCGGCGCGCGCGAGCACAATCTCAAAGGTTTTGATCTTGAGATTCCGCGTGACCAACTCGTCGTCATAACCGGCCTTTCCGGCTCCGGTAAGTCCTCGCTGGCGTTCGACACCATCTATGCGGAGGGGCAGCGGCGGTACGTCGAGTCTCTCTCGGCGTATGCGCGGCAGTTCCTCGGGCAGATGAACAAGCCGGATGTGGACCACATCGAAGGCCTGTCACCGGCCGTCTCCATCGACCAGAAGACGACATCGCGCAACCCGCGATCGACCGTCGGTACCGTTACGGAGATCTACGACTACCTCCGCCTGCTCTACGCACGGATCGGTGTACCGCACTGTCCCATCTGCGGACGCCGCATCGAGAAGCAGACCGCCGAGCAGATTGTGGATGCGATCCTGGGGCTCGGCGACGGCGTGAAGTTCCAGGTCCTCGCACCTGTCGTGAAGGGTCGCAAGGGCGAGTACGGCAAACTGCTCGAGGATCTCAAGCATGAAGGGTTCACGCGCGTTCGGATCGATGGCGAGGTCCACACGCTCGACGAGGAGTTCAGGCTCGACAAGAAGCTCAAGCACACGATCGAGGTGGTCATCGACCGCCTCGCGATCAAAGAAGGCGTGCGGACGCGCCTCGCGGAGAGCGTTGAGATGGCGCTCAAGCTCGGGCAGGGTACGCTCACGCTGGATGTCACAGATGGCGAGGAGCAAAACTTCTCCCAGGCGCTCGCATGTCCGGAACACGGCATCTCCATGGACGAGCTTGCGCCCCGGGACTTCTCGTTCAACGGCCCCTACGGAGCGTGCCCGGAGTGCGCCGGCCTTGGCAACAAGCTTGAGGCCGACCCCGACCTCGTCGTGCCGGACTCGACGCTCACGCTCGCTGACGGTGCGATCAAGCCGTTCTCGGGCAACCTGAACTACTACCCGCAACTTGTGGAGGCTGCGGCGAAGCACCTGGGCGCCGACATCGACACGCCGTGGAACGAGATACCGAAGAAGGTGCGGGAGTCGCTCCTCAACGGCCTCGGGGATACACGGATCCGGATCGATTACGTGACGCGCGACGGCCGAGAGACGTTCTGGTTCACGAAGTACGAGGGTGCGCTGCACTCTGTCATGCGCCGCTACGGCGAGTCGGAATCCGACCAGGTGAAGGACAAACTGCAGGAGTACATGGCGCTCATCCCCTGCAAGGCATGCCACGGCGCGCGCCTGAAGCCGGAGATTCTCGCCGTCACCATCGGCGGCAAGAACATCAACGCTGTGACGATGCTCTCGGCGAAGGACTCGCTCGCCTTCTTCGAGTCGCTCGAACTCACGGATCGTGAGCGTCAGATCGGTGAGCGCGTCATCAAGGAGATACTCGAGCGCCTGCGATTCCTCGTCGATGTGGGACTCGACTACCTGACCCTCGACCGCACTGCGGCCACACTGTCCGGAGGAGAGGCGCAGCGCATCCGGCTCGCCACGCAGATCGGCAGCGGGCTCATGGGCGTGCTCTACATCCTCGATGAGCCGTCGATCGGCTTGCACCAGCGCGACAACGCGCGGCTCATCGGCACGATGGAGCGCCTACGCGAACTCGGCAACACCGTCATCGTCGTCGAGCACGACGAGGAGACGATTCGTGCCGCCGACCACGTGATCGACATGGGTCCCGGCGCCGGCGAGCACGGCGGCGAGATCGTCTGCCAGGGCACGCCCGAGGACATCCTCGCCTGCGAGGAGTCGCTCACCGGCGCGTATCTGTCGGGACGCATGAGCATTCCCGTGCCTGCGAAGCGGCGAGCCGCTGAGCGCGGAAGCGTGCGGATCCTCGGCGCCCGGGAGCACAACCTCAAGGACATCGATATCGAGATCCCGCTCGGGAACCTCGTGGTGGTGACCGGCGTGAGTGGCTCCGGCAAGAGCTCGCTCGTGGCGGATACGCTGGCGCCGGCGCTTAGCAACGCCGTCTATCGCACGCGGCACCGCACGGGCAAGCATCGCGCAATCGAGGGGCTCGGCGCCGTCGACAAGGTGGTCGTTATCGACCAGTCGCCGATCGGCCGCACCCCGCGATCGAACCCTGCGACCTACACCGGGCTTTGGGACGACGTTCGCTCGCTCTTCTCGTCGACGCCCGAGTCTCGTGCGCGTGGCTACTCTCCGGGCCGGTTCTCGTTCAACGTCCACGGTGGGCGTTGCGAAGCCTGCAAGGGCGACGGGCAGATCAAGATCGAGATGCACTTCCTGCCGGATATCTACGTGCCGTGCGAGGTCTGCAAGGGCAAGCGCTACAACCGCGAGACGCTCCAGGTGACGTATCGGGGCAAGTCGGTGAGCGACGTGCTCGGGATGTCGATCGAAGAGGCACTCTCGTTCTTCGAGAACATCCCGCCGATCCGTCGCAAACTGCAGACGCTCTTCGACGTCGGTCTCGGCTACGCGAAGCTCGGCCAGCCGGCGACGACGCTTTCCGGCGGCGAGGCGCAGCGTGTGAAGCTCGCGAGCGAACTGCAACGGCGGAGCACCGGGCGGACGTTCTACATCCTCGACGAGCCGACGACTGGCCTGCACTTCGACGACGTGCGGCAGCTGCTCGCCGTCATCCAACGCCTCGTGGAAGGCGGCAACACCGTGCTTGTCATCGAACACAACCTCGACGTCATCAAGAGCGCGGACCACATCATCGACCTCGGCCCCGAAGGTGGCGATCGCGGAGGTGAGGTCATCGTGACCGGCACGCCCGAGGAGATCGCGGCTTTCAAGGGCTCGGCAACCGGGCGGTTCCTCAAGCCGGTTCTGCTCGGCCGAGCGGCGACCATCCATCCGGACAGCGCGTAGGGGCCGCCCATGCCGCTCGATGACATCCGCGCGACCCTCGGCGATGTTCCTGACTCGCCGGGCGTCTACCTGTGGAAGGACGACGGCGGCGAGGTGCTCTACGTCGGCAAGGCGAAGTCACTCCGCAAGCGCATGAAGCAGTACGTTCTCGGGCAGGACGAGCGTGAGAAGATCCCGTTCCTCATGGAGCAGGTGGCCGGCTACGACTACATGGTGACCGACACCGAGGTCGAGTCGCTCATCCTCGAGGCCAATCTCATCAAGCAGTTCGATCCGCCGTACAACGTCGACTACCGCGACGGCAAGACGTACCCGTTCATCGCGCTCACGCTCGATGACGCGTTCCCGGCGATCAAGTACACGCGTGAGAAGAAGCGGTCGGGGACGCGGTACTTCGGGCCGTACACCGATGCGCGGGCCGCTCGCGAGACGATCGAGGTCGTGCGGCGCGTCTACCCGATCTGTCGCTCGACGTGCGTCGAGTGGAAACGCGTCAACGCGAGGGGCGGCGAGCCGAGTGGAAAGCCGTGCTTCGACTATCACGTCGGAAAGGGCCCCGGGCCGTGCGTTGGCGCTATCACGTGCGAGGCGTACGCCGAGCGGGTCGCCGACGTCGTCGCCTTCCTCGAAGGCCGCCACCGAGGAGTCGCCGACGACCTCGAGCGTCACATGCGCGAAGCCTCGGCCGACCTCGACTACGAGCGCGCCGCTCGGCTCCGCAACTCGCTCGACGCGGTCCGGAGCGTCCTCGAGAAGCAGAAGGTCGTCTCGGACAGGCCGCTCGATATGGACGTCATCGGCTTCGAGCGGGAAGAGACGATAGCGGGCGTCCACGTGTTCCTCGTGCGCGAGGGTCGCGTGCTCGCTGGCAACGATTTCGTGCTCGACAAGGGCCTTGACGTGCCCGAAGCCGAGCTCGTCGAAGGCTTTCTCCTGCGCTACTACGGCGACGCGGCGTACGTCCCGCGCGAGGTGCTCGTGCCCGCGCTGCCCGAGACCGCTACAGTGACCGAGGAGTGGCTGAGCAAGCTGCGTGGGACGCGCGTGCGCGTCTCGGTCCCGCAACGTGGCGAGAAGCGAGCGCTCGCTGAGCTCGCGGCGACGAATGCGCGCTTCACGCTCGCGCGCTACAAGCACCGCACGCGCTACGACGAAGAGCGTCTCAACCGCGCGCTGCTCGAGCTCGAGAGCGCGCTTGCGCTGCCGGCACCACCGCTGCGCATCGAGTGCTTCGACATCTCCACGCTTCACGGCACCTACTCCGTCGGCTCGATGGTCGTGTTCAGCGGCGGCAGGCCCGACCGCGCGTCGTACCGGCGCTTCCGCATTCGCATGCCGTCCGAGGAAGCGAACGACTTCGCGATGATGCGCGAGGTCCTCAGCCGCCGCTTTGCCCGCGATGCGGCCGGTGACGAGCGCTTCGGTGCGCATCCGGACCTCATCGTCGTCGACGGCGGGAAGCCGCAGCTCACAGCTGCGCTTGCTGCCGCAGAGGACCTTGGCGTGAAGGTTACGATCGTCTCGCTCGCGAAGCGCGAGGAGGAGCTCTTCGTGCCCGAGTGGGACGAACCCGTCACGCTGCCAACGGGTTCCTCGTCGCTCTACCTCGTCAAACGCATCCGCGATGAGGCCCACCGCTTCGCGATCGAGTACCACCGCAACCTGCGCGCGAAGGCGATGACCGTTTCGGCGCTCGACGAGATCCCGGGCGTCGGGCCAAAGCGCCGCAAGGCGCTCCTGAAGGTTTTCGGGTCGGTGAAGCGTCTCCGTGAGGCATCAGCCGAGGAGATCGCCGCGATACCCGGTATCCCTCTCGAGGTGGCGCGCGATGTCGTGCGGTTTGTGTCACCATTGGCCACGGGGAATAGGCCCGAAGAAACGTAGGGACACCCCGGGTCCGGACAACACGCGCGCGCCGACGGGGGAGTAGCGTATGCACGAACACGAGTGGACGGAGCTCGGGCGGATCGACTACTTCTTGGAGCACCTTGCGCGCGCTGTCGAGCGCGGCGAGGTGCCCCTCTCATCGTACGAGTCAATCGCGCCCCGCTACCTCGAACGGCGTCAGGAGATCGCGAGCGTCCTGGAGCGAGTCGCCACACGTGCACCCGCACCCGTGGCGGCCCCGGAGGTGCGCGCGCACGAGGAAGTGAGCCCGCCGCCGCTGCTGCCCGAACCGGCGTCGCTTCCATCCGAGCGTGCACCACTGAGCTGGACGACCGTGCTCATCGCGACAGGTGCATTCCTGGTGATCGTCGCGGCGGCGGTGTTTGCGATCGCCGCGTGGCAGCTAGTCAGCCCGGGGCTTCGGTTCGCCTTCCTCGGTGCGCTTACTCTGGGATTCTACGTTGCGGGCGACCGGGTCCGTACGAAGTTGGGGCTGACGACCGGCGGCGTGGCGCTCACAGTCGTCGGCTCCGCGATGCTCCTGTTCGATGGCTGGATACTTATCGACGGCTATCGGCTGTCGGGTCCCTGGCCGTTCGCGTTCTGGTTCCTGCTCTGTTCGGGTGCCTATTGGCTCACCGAAACTCGCCTGCGTGGAGGGTTCTTCGGCATCACCGGTGCTGCGGCGCAGATCGCATGGTGGTGGCTTCTGGGCGAGGGGCTCCATATGTCGACCGAGCCGCGCCTGGCAGGCATCGCCGTAGTACTTGCACTGTGGGCATTGACAGCACGACGCGTGGACGAATCGTCGGACTACGGTTCGCTGGCTCGCGTGTTGAAGGTCGCGGCTCCGATCGGCGCGGTCCTCGTCGTATGGGCCTTCCTGGCGCGCTTCGGGCTTGCCGGCGGTGCGGCGGAGTTCATCTCGGCCACAGTGGTCGCCATCGCCGTGACGATCATCGCGGACGCTCTTGATGTGGCTCCGGGCGTAAGCGCGGCAGGCTCGCTTCCTCTCATGATGCTGGCTGGAGGCAGTCCGCTCGATCAGTGGTGGCATGTCGCGCTCTTCGCGGCGCTGGCCGGGGGCTACTTCGCCTACGAGTGGCGTCGGGGTGGCGTCGGGCACGGCGTGCTTGGCCTGTTCGCGATGATTGGAGTCGCGTTCTCGTTGAGGCGTGTTCTCGATCTCGGTGCCGACACCGTCGCTGCGGTGCTGATCGGGCTTGCGGTGGTGTGGTCGGTCGCTTCCTGGAAGCTCACCCGGCTCGTCTTCGCAGCGGAACTCCAGGCGAAGCGCGTCCGCATTCTCGCCATGGTCGCCGAAGTCGGCAGCTGGGCGCTCTTGGTCTGTGTCGCCCTTGCGCTCCCGCTCGTGACGATTGCGTTCCCGGTGCTCGGCGGACCCGCGACCTACTCGGACGCCCTCCTGGCAGCGTTTGCTGCGGCGGCGCTACTGGGTGGGGCCATACTGCACCGTCGTCCGGGAGCCCCCGTCGCAACGCTTGTGTCCTTGTTCGCAGCGTGGGCGCTGCTCGACGCTGCGCTACCGACACTCTCCGGGCCGCTTCGCGCCATCGTGCTCGTCGTCATCGCGGGCGCCTGGGCTTTCTCGGCACGACCTCTTGAGAGGTCCACGGGCTTCCCTGCATCCGCTCTAAGGGGCGTGCTCAGACTTGAGGTCGCATTCTTACTGCTGGCGGGTCTGGGGTTGCACGCGTGGTTTGGTGCTCTGCCGTCTTGGGAGAGCGCGGCTCTGCTCGGCGCTGTGGCGCTGTGGTTCCTCCTCGACGGCGTTCTCGCGCGCGTACCGGCATCGCTCGGCGTTGCGGGCGCGGCGGCCGTCGGTGCTGTCGCGATGTGGCTCGGGTGGAATATCGACGGTCCCGCCGCAGCCGTTGGAGCCGCGTTCGCGGCGCTGGCGATCTCCGCGATCGGAGTCGCAGCCCGGCGGGTCAGGGGAGCGGGGGATTGGGCGCCCTGGGCGGCGGTCAGCATCGCAGTGCCGGTAGCATTCTTCAGCTGGCACGATCCGGCGATGCTCGGCCTCGCGTTCGCGGTATGCGCCGTCTCGGCAGCCATCGCGTCGTTCGCGAGTCGCTGGCTGGAAGGCGTGTTGATCGCGGGGATAGTGGCCACCGGGGCAGCGCTCGCATTCGTCGCGAACGCAGCTACGGCGCCGTGGACGACGACCGGGGTACTGGTCGCGCTGAGCGCGTGTCATCTCGCCCCCGCGTTCTTCTTCAACGGAACCGCCGAGAGCAGTCGCGGACGAGTCGTGCGCGCGTTGGCGTGCGCAGGCGTTGTCCCGCTGATGACAGCAATCGTTCTCGGCGCGTGGGGGGCCAGCTTCTGGTTCGAGCCCGCGGGTTGGATGGCGCTCGACGGTCACGCGCTCGCAGTCGCCGTGGCCGCGCTCGGCGTGTACGTTCTTGCGGCGGGGCACGTGTTCGACTTGGAGCCCGCGCCCTACGTCGGTGTCGGCCTGCTTCTGGTGGCGTACTGGCTCGAGCTCTCCGCGGGCAGCGTCGAGAGAATCGAGTGGTACACGGTGCCCGCGGGCGTCTATGTCGCCTGGTGCGGGTACCGCTGGTCATGGCGGACGCCGGGGCGCGTGGTTCCGCTCGTCAGCGACCTCGGCACTGCGGCTCTGGTGCTCGTGCCGCCGATTCTCGCGATGCTAGACCCGTTCGCTACCGAGGCGATGAGCTGGAGCCACACCTTCTGGGCCTTTGGCCTTGCGATGGTCGCGGTCGTGCTGGGAGTGGTGCTTCGTACCCGGGTGTATTTCTTCGGCGGCATCGCTGCACTGGTCGTGACTGCACTTGTTCGCTCCTGGACGTACCTGGTCGAGTACTGGTGGATGGTCCTCGGCCTTGTCGGCATCGGCATGATAGTGGTCGCACTAGCACGCGAACTGCGTCGGCAGATGCTCGTCGGTGTCAGGGATGTGCTCGAGGGATGGCACTGACACCGCTGCTATACTTGGAAGCGCCTCACTACCGACCGCCCGGGAGGACGCGATGAAGTTCGTTCTGCGAATGCTCGTCTCGGCACTTGCGCTCTTCGGTGTTGCGTATCTCACCGGAGGATCGCTGCTTCAGGTGGAACCGTTCTGGCCCGCAGCCGTTTTTGCCGCGGTGGTTCTCGCCGTCGCCAACGCCGTCATCAAGCCCATCATCCAGGTGCTTGCTTTCCCCGTTACGGTGCTCACCCTCGGGCTGTTCTCGCTCGTGATCAGCGCGCTCATGCTGTACCTCGTAGACTGGGTCGTGCCAGGAGTTCAGACCACCGGTTTCTGGCAGACCCTCGTCGCTGCACTCATCATCTCGATAGTCAGCGGAATCGGCTTCCGCATGATCGATCGCGAGCAGGACTAACATGTTCGAAAAGCGACAGGACGAGGCCGAGGACATCGAGTCCCCGATTCCGGATGGCGAGCGGGAGATCGTCGTCATCACCGGCATGTCCGGTGCCGGTCGAAGCGAAGCGATGCACACGTTCGAGGACCTCGGCTACTTCTGCATCGACAACATCCCGCCATCGCTCATCGGGCAGCTCGTCGCGCTGACTGCACTGCCTGGCAGCCGGATTCGTCATGTTGCCGTGGTGTGTGACGTCCGCGGCGGATCGTTCTTCTCGGAACTCTCGGCGGCGCTGTCCGAACTCGCGGAGTCCGGTCATCCGCACAGGCTGCTGTTTCTGACGGCCGATGACCGTACGCTCGTGCGTCGCTTCAAGGAGACCCGTCGTCGTCATCCCCTGGCCGACGAGCAGTCGCTTGCCCAGGGCATCCGGGCCGAGCGCGAGCTTCTCAAGCCGTTCGAGGAGCACGCCGATCTCATCATCGACTCGAGCCAGCTTCGGCCGCAGGAACTCCGCGCGATCATCCGGCAACGGTTCATCGCAGGCGGCGCGATGGACGCGCTCAATGTGACCGTCTCGTCCTTCGGCTTCAAGTACGGCCTGCCGATCGATGCCGACATCATCATCGACGTCCGGTTCCTGCCCAACCCCTTCTACATGCCGAAGTTGCGTGACAAGAGCGGGCTCGAGAAGCCCGTGCGCGCATTCGTTCTCGGCCGCGTTGAGACCGAGGAGTTCCTCCGGCGCTGGTACGACATGCTCGACATGTTGCTGCCCGGATACGTTGCCGAGGGCAAGGCGCAGCTCCACATCGCGCTCGGATGTACCGGCGGCATGCACCGCAGCGTCGTGCTTGCCGAGCAGACCGCCGAGCACTTGCGTCGCCATGCGTACGTCGTGAACGTGAACCACCGCGATCTCGGCAAAGACAAGGACCGCGCGTGATGTCGAAGATGCGGGCGGTTGCCATCGGGGGCGGAACAGGGCTCCCGCTCGTGCTGGGCTGCCTCGTGGCCTACGGCTGCGAGACCACCGCGGTGGTCACGGTTGCCGATGACGGCGGGTCGTCCGGATGGCTCCGGCGCGAACTTGGGATACTGCCGCCCGGCGACATCCGCAACTGCCTCGTGGCGCTCGCCGAGCCGGGTAACCGGCTCGCGGAGGTTTTTCAGTACCGGTTCCCCGCAGGCGAGGGTCTCGCAGGCCACGCGCTTGGCAACCTCATCATCGCAGCGCTCACGGACATGCGCGGTGACTTCTCGGCTGCCATCGACGAGGCCTCCCGGCTTCTCGATGTGCGTGGACGCGTGATGCCATCGACACTCTCGGACATCGTGCTGTCCGCCGAGGATTGTTCGGGTGACACGGTGACCGGGCAGGCGAACGTTGCTCGAAGTGCCGTTCCGCTGCGGCGCGTTCACGTGCAGCCGCAGTCTCCGCCGGCCTACCCGCCGGTTCTCGAGGCGATCGCCGCTGCTGACCTCGTGGTCATCGGTCCGGGCAGTCTCTACACAAGCATCATTCCGAACCTGCTCATCGACGGTGTTGAGGAAGCACTGTGTGCCACGAAGGGACGGGTCGTCTACGTCTGCAACGTGGCCAACCAGCGCGGCGAGACGACCGACATGAACGCGCTCGATCACGTTCGGGCGCTCACCGAGTACGGTCTGGCGGGCGCAATCGACGACGTGCTTGTTCACGACACGGATGTGACGCCGCTACCTGCAGGTGTCTCGGCGGTGGAGGCCGGAGCGGCGACTCAAGGGGCAATAGCCGCCCTCGGAATCAACGTGCTCGGTACGGATCTCGCGTTCCTCACGAACCCGATGCATCACGACCCGGCCCTGCTCTGCGCCGCACTGAGGAGGTTTTCCTAGGTGTCGTTCACTGCTGAGGTCAAAGACGAGCTTTCCCGGGTCGCTCCGAAGCGCAGCTGCTGCCCGCGTGCGGAGTTGTCGGCGCTCGTCCGCGTCGAGGGCACGCTGCATTTCACCGGCAACGAGCGCTTCAGGCTCGAGATCGCCACGGAAACCGCTCCGGTCGCCCGCAAGGCCATCAAGCTGCTCCACAGCCTCTACGACCTGTCGACGGAGCTCACGGTCAGGCGATCGGTGCTGCACAAGTCGAACAACTACCTCATCACGGTGCCTGCGCAGCCGAAGCTCGCGCAGGCGCTCCATGACCTGGGTATTCTCGACGATTCGCTCAGTCCAAGCCATGGCATCCCGCGCTGGCTCGTCAAGAAGGACTGCTGCGCGGTGTCGTACCTACGCGGCGCGTTCCTCGGTGGTGGGTTCGTCGCCGACCCGCACGGAGACTTCCACTTCGAGCTCACCGCGGAGTCGGAGCAGATAGCCGAGGATCTCTCGACGATCATGGCGCGCTTCGACATGCATGCCCGCATCACCCAGCGCCGTGGCACGTACGCCGTCTACCTCAAAGGCGCCGAGCCGATCGTGACGTTCCTGGCACTGGTCGGCGCACACCACGCGCTCTTGCGCACGGAGGACGTGCGTGTCATCAAAGGTGTTCGCAACGATGTGAACCGTCTCGTCAACGCGGAAACCGCCAATCTCCAGAAGAGTGCCGAGGCGGCTATGTCCCAGATTGCGGCCATCCGGCACCTTGCTGAGACGAGGGGGCTTGAGGCGCTGCCGCCCGCACTTCGGGAACTGGCGGCACTCCGGCTCGAGAATCCGGACGCGAGCTTGAGGGAGCTAGGGGAGCTGGCCGAGCCCCCGCTCAGCAAGTCCGCGGTGTACCACCGCATCAGGCGTCTTGAGGAACTTGCCGCTGGGTAAGGTCCTGGGGGTGCTGTTACTGCTCTGTTTCGGCTACTATTCTGCCGTGGCCCTACGCGGCCCGGTGTTCTGTCCGTTCGGGGTTCGAGGAGGGGTTCACTCGTGACAGTCAAAGTCGGAATCAACGGATTTGGTCGCATCGGGCGCCTGGTCTTCCGCGCGTGCGAGGGCGATCCGAACGTCGAGGTCGTTGCGGTCAACGACCTGACGAGTGCTGCGACACTCGCTCACCTGCTCAAGTACGACTCCAACCACGGTCGTTTCGGCGAGAAGGTCGTTGCCGAGGGCGAGGGTTTCTCCGTCGACGGTCGCTTCGTGAAGGTCCTCTCGGAGCGCGACCCGGCGGCACTGCCGTGGGCCGCCCTTGGTGTGGACATCGTCGTCGAGTCCACGGGTTTCTTCACCGACGGTGAGAAGGCGAAGGCGCACATCGCGGCTGGCGCCAAGAAGGTCATCATCTCGGCGCCCGCGACAAATGAGGACATCACGATCGTCATGGGCGTCAACGATGGCGACTACGACCCCGCGTCGCACAACATCATCAGCAACGCATCGTGCACCACAAACTGCCTCGCGCCGTTCGCCAAGGTGCTGCTCGACAGCTTCGGTCTCAAGCATGGCTTCATGAACACGATTCACAGCTACACGAACGACCAGAACATCCTCGACGCGCCGCACAAGGACCTCCGTCGCTCGCGCGCCGCCGCCGTCTCGATCATCCCGACGTCGACCGGAGCAGCGAAGGCCATCGGCCTCGTGCTCCCCGAGATGAAGGGCAAGCTCGATGGCATGTCGATGCGCGTTCCCACGCCCGATGGTTCGGTCGTGGACCTTGTCGCGGAACTCGAGACGGCGGTCACCAAGGACGCTATTAACGCTGCAATGAAGGCCGCCGCCGAGGGTCCGATGAAGGGCATCCTCGAGTACTGCGAGGACCCGATCGTCTCCATCGACGTGGTCGGTAACCCGGCGAGCTCGGTCTTCGACTCACTCCAGACGATGGTGATGGGCGGGGAGGGCACGTTCGTGAAGTGCGTTTCCTGGTACGACAACGAGTGGGGCTACAGCAACCGCGTTGTCGACCTGATTCACCTGGTCTCCTAGAGGGATCGCCGAGGCGGCGGGTGCGGAAACGCGCCCGCCGTTCGTTTTCTGATCGCATACGAGTACGGAGGGGCGATGTTCTCCAAGAAGACCGTCAAAGATGTCGACGTCCGCGGCAAGCGGGTGCTCGTTCGCGTGGATTTCAATGTTCCGCTGACTGAGGGTACCGTGACCGACGACACACGGGTGCGCGCGTCACTTCCGACGCTGCGATATCTCGTGGATCACGGCGCGCGTGTGATCGTCATGAGTCACCTCGGCCGCCCGAAAGGGGAGCGGGACCCGCAGTACAGTCTTCGGCCCGTTCGTCGCGTGCTGCAGCGCCTTCTCGGCCGCAACGTCGTGTTCGTGGATGACATCGTCGGGGCCGAGGCGCACGAGGCGGTCGATCGCATGGTCGACGGCGAGATCATCATGCTCGAGAACGTGCGCTTCCACCCCGGCGAGAAGACGAACGACCCGGAGTTTGCGAAGGCGCTCGCATCGCTCGCCGACATCTTCGTGAACGATGCGTTCGGAGCGGCCCACCGCACACACGCCTCGACAGCAGGTGTTGCCCAGTACCTTCCGGCCGTAGCCGGCCTGCTTCTCGCGCGCGAGGTTGAGACGCTCACGGCGATGCTCACCAATCCCGAGCGTCCGTTCGTGGCGATTCTCGGCGGGTCGAAGGTTTCGGATAAGATCGGCGTCATCGACCGCATGCTCGACTGCGTCGACACGCTGCTCATCGGCGGGGGCATGTGCTTCACGTTCCTCGTTGCCAAAGGAGTCGATGTCGGCAAGTCCCTCGTCGAGACCGAGTGGATCGAGGCTGCTGGCAAGATGCTCGACCGGGCGCTCGAGTGTGGTGTCGAGATCGTGCTGCCGGTGGACTTCGTCGTCGCGGACCAGATCGTCGAGGATGCCGATACGCAGATCGTCGGCCGTGAAGAGATTCCGGCAAGCATGATGGGACTCGATATCGGGCCGACAACGACCGAGCTCTACCGCGGGTCGATCGCGACGGCCCGCACTATCTTCTGGAACGGCCCGATGGGTGTGTTCGAGATGTCGCCTTTCGAGACGGGTACGCGCGAGGTCGCCGTGGCGGTGGCGCGCAACAACCGTGCGGTTTCTATCATCGGCGGCGGGGACTCCGTCGCCGCGCTCAAGAAGTTCGATCTCGAGGAGCGGGTGACGTTCGTTTCTACCGGTGGTGGTGCCTCCATGAAGCTGCTTGAGGGAACGTCGCTGCCCGGTGTAGAAGCGCTCGCTGACAAGGACGCCTGACGGCGTCCCGGAAAGGGGAGACCATGGATCGGCGCATGATGGTTGCTGGCAACTGGAAGATGTTCACGACTTCAGGCGAGGGCGCGGTTCTCGTTCAGGACATTACTGAGGAGTTGGGCGAGGTTCTCGATGAGGTCGAGGTAGTCGTTTGTCCGCCATTCACCGGACTGAAGGCCGCCTCCACCGTCATCGAGCTCGATCACGTCACGATAGGCCTTGGCGCCCAGGACATGTTCTGGGAGGCCGAGGGCGCGTACACCGGCGCGATTTCGGCGCGGATGCTGACCGAGCTCCGCTGCACGCACGTCATCATCGGCCACTCCGAGCGGCGCGAGTTCTTCGGTGAGACCGACGAGACTGTCAACAAGAAGGTGCACGCGGTCTTCGCCGCCGGCATGACCCCGATCATGTGCTGCGGAGAGACACTCGCGACGCGTGATGCGCTCGAAACGGACAGCCACATTCGCGCGCAGGTCATGGCTGGCGCCGCAGGACTTACGGCCGAGGAGGCGGTATGTCTCGTCGTCGCGTACGAGCCCATCTGGGCGATCGGCACGGGTCGAACACCGACGCCGGAGAGCGCGAATGACGTCGCTCGCTCGATCCGCGCGACCGTCGGCGCTCTGTACGGTCCCACCGCCGCGATGCAGGCGCGGGTCCTCTACGGGGGCTCCGTCAAGCCCGAGAACGCGAAGATGTTCTTCGCTGAGCCGGACATCGACGGCGCGCTCGTCGGTGGCGCCGCGCTCAAGGCCGACTCGTTTGCGGGAATCGTCAGGGCGGCGCTGTAGCGTGGCGCGTCCCGTCGCGCTCGTCATCATGGACGGGTTCGGGCTGGCACCCGCCGGACCCGAGAACGCCGTAGCGCTCGCGGCAACGCCGAACCTGGACCGCCTGTTCGCGAGCTGTCCCTGGACGTCGCTCGAGGCATCCGGCCTCGCCGTCGGTCTACCTGTGGGTCAGATGGGCAACTCGGAAGTCGGTCACCTGAATATGGGCGCGGGTCGTGTCGTCTATCAGGAACTCACGCGGCTATGCGCCGCTATTGAGGACGGAACGCTCTTCGAGAACAAGGTACTGCGTGAGGCGATCGACGCCGCAGTGACCAGTGGCTCCGCCGTTCACCTGATGGGCCTCGTGTCCGATGGCGGGGTGCATAGCCACGAGGATCACTTGTACGCGCTCGTCAGGATGGCCGCCGCTCGCGGAGCTCGTGATGTGCGTATCCATGCGTTCCTCGACGGACGCGATGTGCCACCAAAGAGCGGGCTCAGTTTCCTCGAGAAGCTCGAGGGTGTGCTCGGCGACATCGGCGTAGGACGAATTGCTACCGTTTCGGGGCGCTACTACGCGATGGACCGCGACAAGCGCTGGGAGCGCGTCGAGAAGGCGTGGGCGGCCATCGTGGCCGGGGACGCTCCGCGCTCAGACTCAGCGACCAGAGCCGTTCGTGCCTCCTATGGCATCGAAGTCAACGACGAGTTCGTCGTGCCGTGCGTCATCGCAGATGCCGGCAGCACGCAGGGAATCGGCGTCGCCGATGGCGATACCGTCATCTTCTTCAACTTCCGGCCCGACCGTGCGCGGGAGATCACCCGTGCTTTCGTCGATCCCGCGTTCGATGGGTTCAAGCGAAGCGTCTTCCCCGCAGTCCGCTTTGTGTGCCTGACCGAGTACGACCCCACGATTCCTGCCGCAGTGGCGTTCCCGAAGGACCTTCCCTGCTGTGTTCTCGCCGACGTGCTCGCCGACGCCGGGTTGCACCAGCTGCATATCGCGGAGACCGAGAAATACGCGCACGTCACCTTCTTCTTCAACGGCGGTGCAGAACCGCCCAAGTCTGGAGAGGAGCGAGTTCTCGTACCGAGCCCGAGAGTGGCCACCTACGATCTCCAGCCGGAGATGAGCGAGCCGGAAGTGACCCGACTGCTCGTCGAGGCAATCGGGGCGAGGCGCGCCGACTTCTACGTCGTCAACTACGCGAACTGCGATATGGTGGGGCACACCGGGGTGCTTCCGGCGGCGATTAGCGCGGTTGAGGCGGTCGACGCGGGCGTCGGAGCGGTCGTGGAAGCCATGGTCGCCCGGGGTGGTGCGGTACTGATCACGGCGGACCACGGCAACGCCGAGCGCATGGCCGAGGAAGACGGCAGCCCGTTTACCGCGCATACGACCGACAAGGTGCCCTTCATTCTGGTAGGCCTCGAGGGAGCGCACTTGCGGGGAGGGGGAATCCTCGCAGACGTCGCACCCACCGTACTTGACCTGCTCGGCGTTGACGCCCCGAATGAATGGACCGGAGAGAGTCTCTTGCTTCGCTAGTTGAGTACGCGGCCTCATGTCGCTATACTCAGACGGCTTAGAGACCATCAGATTCCGCCTGGTCTTCGGACGGCGGGGTGCTCAAACAAGGAGTTCCAGTGGACGTAGTCGCATACATTGTCATTGCTATTCACGTAATATGCGCGATTGGCCTGATTCTATTCGTTCTTCTGCATTCAGGTAAAGGAACCGGCGTGTCGTCCATGCTCGGCGGTGCGATGCCCTCAAGCCCCACTGGTACCGGCATCATCGAGAAGAACCTCGATCGTATCACGATCGTTTTCGCTGTTGGCTACGCGCTCTCGGCGCTCACTCTCATGGTCATCTATCGCCCCGGCGTCTAGCGGTTCGGGGAGCATACGCGTCACGCAATGCCCGCCGACAGGCGGGCATTGCTGTTCCCGATGCCTGGAGCACATGCTCCCGCGCTTGCCTTTCGATGCAAACAGCGGGAGTATTAGACGTTCGTTCTGTGTCTGTCGATAGTGCCCTTACTCACGAACCATGGCCCGCCAATTCGGGTTCGATCGCAAGGGAGGGATGGAGAAGGCGCGATCGCTGATTGGCCAACAGTGTGCGACTGAAGAACGTACGTGTTCCGGAGGGAGGCTGAAAGTTGTCTAAGCGATTTCGTGTAAGCATGGCATTGGCCCTGGCACTGGTTCTCTTGGTGTCAATGGCCGGAGTTACCGGTTGTAAGCCCAAGACGACCACCGACGGCGACGGCACCGGTTCCGGTGATGTCGTCAAGGGTGGAACGATGTCGTTTTACATTGGTGAGCCGGCGTACATCGATCCGTACAACACGCAGGAGTCCGAAGGCACCGAGGTTGAGCAGTCGCTCTTCGACAGCCTGACTCGTGTTGACCCGCTCGATCCGTCGAAGCTCATGGGCGCGGCTGCAGAGTCGTGGGAGCCCAATGCCGACGCGACCGTGTTCACGTTCAAGCTGAAGGCCGGCGCGAAGTTCTCTGACGGTACCCCCGTCGCTGCAAAGGACTTCGTCTACGCCTGGAACCGCATCGTCAACCCGAACACCGTCAACACGCTGACCAACAAGGTCGACGCGTCGGTCATCGGGTACCACCTGGCCTTCGTCAAGGGCTACGACGATGTTGTTGGTGGCAAGGCCACCGAGATGAGCGGACTCAAGGCCGTCGACGACATGACCCTTGAGGTCACGCTGTCGCAGGCGTTCGCTGACTTCGCGTTTGTCGTTGCTCACCCCGCACTGGCGCCGGTTCCCCAGGCGCTCGTTGAGGGTGGCGTCGACTACAACGGCGCCAAGGTTCCCTTCGGCGACTTCCCGGTAGGCAACGGTCCGTTCAAGATGGCTGAGCCGTGGAAGCACGGTCAGTACGTCAAGGTCGTCGCCAACGAGAACTACATCGGCGAGAAGCCGTACATCGACGGTGTCGACTTCAAGATCTTCAAGGACACTGAAGCTGCCTACACCGAGTTCGAAGCCGGAAACCTCGACTTCGCACCGATCGGTGAGGGCAAGATCAAGATCGCCCAGGACAAGTACGGCGTGTCCGTTGACGGCTACACCGTCAACCCCAAGACCCAGGTTGTGCTGGGTGCCGAGAACGCCACGTACTACATGATCTTCAACATGGCGGACAAGGACCTCTCCAACCTGAACCTCCGCAAAGCGATCTCCCTGGCCATCAACCGCCAGGCGATCTGCGACACCGTCTTTGAGGGTACGCGTGAGCCGGCGGACAACATTCTGCCTCCGGGTATCGCGGGCTATGAAAAGGGCGCGTGGGAGTTTGCGAAGTATGACGTCGAGGCCGCCAAGGCAGCACTTGCCGAGGCTGGATTCCCCGGCGGCGAGGGTCTCGGGACCATCAAACTATCGTTCAACAGCGGGGCAGGTCACGAGAAGATCATGGAGATCGTCCAGTCTGACCTGAAGGCCATCGGTATCGAGTCTGTCTTCGATTCCGCTGACTTCCCGGTCTACCTGAAGTCGCTCGACGCTGGCAAGTTCCAGGTTGCGCGTCTCGGCTGGATCGCTGACTACCCGATCACCGACAACTTCCTCTATCCGCTCTTCCAGTCGAAGTCCGGCGACAACAAGTCGAAGATGGTTGATCCTGCGGTCGACAAGGCTCTTGATGAAGCCCGCACGGTCACCGATGACGCCGCGCGTATCTCTGCTTACCAGGCCATCAACAAGTCGATTCAGGCACAGGTGCCTGTCTCCCCGCTGATGTTCTATAAGCACACACGTGTTGGCTCGAGCCGAATCCACGACTTCGTGTGGGATGCCCAGGGTCTGGGCGACTTCACCAAGGTCTGGATCGACGCGCCCGCCGCCGAGTAGTACTGACTGAACGACCGTACGTCACTTCGGGGGTGGCAGGACGTCCCATGGGATCGTCCTGCCACCCTTTGTGGGTGACACCCGACGCGAAGGCTCCCTATGTTCCAGTACATCACGCGACGCGTGCTCCAGTTCATCCCTGTGTTTCTGGGCGTAACGCTGCTGCTGTTTCTCACGGCGAACTACCTCCCCGGGGCTGACCCTATTCAGCTCAAAATGGGAGAGAAGGCAATCGATCCGGCTACGAAGGCCCGACTGCTGAAGAACCTCGGACTCGATCGACCCTGGTACGCGCAGTACGTCGACTACTTGTCCGCGCTCTCGCCGGTGCACGTCGTCTACTACGACGGCACGACCCCTGAGGTTGACCCCAATCTCCCCAAGGGCGCACTCAAGCAGACCGGTACCGTGGCTCTCGTCATTCCGAGCATCGCGAGTGAAGTCCCGCCGAAAGGCGTTGCAACCATCAGTCCGCGAGAGGGCATGACCTACACTCGTGGTGAAGCGGCACGGTGGGCGATTGGTGGGCTCACCCTTGAATTTGACCCTCCGGACCTTGGCACCTCGATTTACAATGGGCGCAAGGTTCTCGATATTCTCGGCGAGACGTACCCGTACACGGTGAAGTTGGCGCTTTCGGCCATCATCCTGGAGATCATCTTCGGCGTTGGCGCGGGTATCGTGTCCGCGATCAAGAAGAACTCATTCTGGGACGTACTCGTCACGCTTTCGACATCGATACTCGTCGCGCTGCCGGTGTTCTGGCTCGGTATCATGCTTCAGTACACCTTCGCCATCTGGATGAAGGAAGCGACCGGCGGGGCATTCTATCTCCCCGCCACAGGTGCGAGCGGCGAGTTCGCCGACTGGGTGTATCTGATTCTGCCTTCAATCACACTGGCGTCGGTCTCCACGGCGTATGCGGCGCGAATCATGCGTAGCCAGCTGCTGGAAGTGACCGGTCAGGACTACATCCGTACGGCGTACGCCAAGGGCCTGTCTGCCCGGAAGGTACTCTGGGGGCATGCGATGAAGAATGCCCTCATCCCCGTTGTGACATTCATCGGACTCGACTTTGGCGCAATGCTATCGGGCGCCATTCTAACGGAGTCCGTCTTCAACTGGCCCGGTGTCGGCTACACGATCTTCCGTTCCATTGTCGGGCGCGACTTCCCGATCGTGTACGGAGGCGTAACTATCATCCTGTTCGCGGTTATGTTCATGAACCTCTTGGTGGACATCAGCTACGCGTTCCTGGATCCGCGCATCAGATTCGGTGGAGGTGATAACTGATGAGTCCCCGCAAGCGCTCAAATGAGACCCGGCGCAACGAGGAGCACGGTGTCAAGGACAGTCGCGCCGGATTCCCCGCGGGTCCGCCGGTGTCAGAAGAGCTGGCGCATATCGGTCACGACGAGCTCGCGGGCCGCACGCTCATGGGCGACGCGCTGCGTCGCCTCGGTCGCAACAAGCTTGCGGTCGCTGCACTCGTTTGGATCCTCATCGTGATCCTGGCCGCAATTACGGCCGACCTGTGGGTGCCGCACTTCTTCGGAGACCCCAGAACGATCAACTCGGTGACCGCCGCAGCGAACAGGCTCCAGGGGCCCACATCGCACCATCTGATGGGGACTGACGAACTCGGTCGCGACATCTTCGGTCGCGTTATTTACGGTGCACGTACGTCGCTCGTTGTCGGTTTCACCGCGGTAGCGATCAGTCTCACGATCGGGCTGATTCTAGCTGCAGTCGCCGGTTTCTATGGCAAGTGGATCGACACCATCATCATGCGCATCACGGACATCTTCCTGGCGTTTCCGTACATCCTGTTCTCGATTCTGATTCTGGCGATCGTTCCACCCGAGGCACGGGGCATCGGTCCCGTGATTCTCGCCATCGGACTACTGGGCTGGCCGACGTTCGCACGTCTGTATCGAGGATCGGTATTGTCCGTGAAGGAGAACGACTACGTCGATGCCGGCAGGGCGTTGGGCGCCAGCGACGTGCGCCTCATGTTCCGGCACATCGCACCGAATGCCATAGCACCGGTCATCGTGTACGCGACGATGTCGATCGGTGGCGCCATCCTGACCGAGGCGGCCCTGTCGTTCCTCGGCCTTGGGATTCAACCCCCCGCAATCTCCTGGGGCAAAATGATCGAGTCCGGCCGCGGGTACCTCATTGTGAATCCCGGACTCGTCTTCTGGCCCGGCATGGCCATTCTGTCCACGGTGCTCGCGTTCACGTTGCTCGGTGACGGAGTTCGCGATGCTATCGACGTCAAGATGAAGGACTGACCATGGCCGATCACTTGCTCGAGGTTAAAGACCTCAGAATGCACTTCTACACGCGTGACGGGATCGTTAAGGCCGTCGACGGTGTGACGTACACGCTCGACAAGGGTGAGACGCTTGGCGTCGTTGGAGAGTCCGGGTCCGGCAAGTCGGTTCACGCGCTCACGATGATGCAGCTCATACCTATGCCTCCCGGGCGAGTCGTCGGAGGCGACGTCCTGTTCAAAGGCCGTTCGCTCGTCAAGATGAAAGACGACGAAATCCGCAAGATTCGTGGCAACGACATCACAATGATCTTCCAGGATCCGATGACGTCGCTGAACCCCGTGTACCGCATCGGCCGCCAGATTGGCGAGCCGCTGGTGATCCACAAGGGTATGAGCCGGGCCGATGCCGAGAAGCGAGCGATCGAGTTGCTGCGTCTCGTCGGGATTCCGAATCCGGAGGACCGCGTACGTGACTATCCGCACCAGTTCTCCGGAGGCATGCGGCAGCGGGCGATGATCGCCATGGCGCTTGCGTGCGACCCGGACATCCTCATCGCCGACGAGCCCACCACGGCGCTCGACGTCACGATTCAGGCGCAGATCATCGAACTCATGCTCGAGATTCAGAAGCGCACCGGCAACGCGATCATCATGATCACCCATGATCTCGGTGTCGTCGCAGACATCGCTGACCGGATTCTCGTGATGTACGCCGGACGTCCGGTGGAGTTCGGAACCACCGACGAGGTCTTCTATCGTCCACTTCACCCGTACACATGGGGCCTCATGGATTCGATACCTGCGCACGACATGACCGAGAAGAGCGAGTTGTGTCCGATCAAGGGGCAGCCGCCGTCGCTCATCGACGTGCCCGCCGGGTGTGCCTTTTCCCCGCGGTGCCCGTATGCCAAGGAACGCTGTTTCGTTGAGGAGCCGCCGTTCCGCACGATTGACGGCACTCACGCTGCGTCGTGCCATTTTGCCGGCGATCCCGGGTTCACGCATGCAGAAATGACGCGCGCGGGGGTGAGTGCCTAAATGACGCTGCTTACTGTGAACGACCTCGTGAAGCACTTCCCGATCAAGTCCGGGTTGCTCCAGCGCCAGACGGGTGCTGTTCAGGCGGTTGACGGAGTCTCGTTCAGCCTCGAGAAGGGCGAGACACTCGGCCTGGTCGGCGAATCCGGATGTGGCAAGTCCACCACCGGTCGCTGCATCATGCGTCTCATCGAGCCGACTTCGGGACACGTGGACTTCGACGGCGTCGACGTTACGTCGCTCCGTGGTGCCGAACTCAAGGCATTTCGCCGAGACGTGCAGATCATCTTCCAGGATCCGTATGCGTCACTGAATCCGAGAATGACGATCGGTGAGATCGTGGCCGAGCCCCTGGTCATCCACAAGTCCGGGACCCGGGCCGAGCGTACTCTCCGCGTCAAGGAGCTTCTCGAGATCGTCGGGCTCAACCCCGAGCACGGCAACCGGTACCCGCACGAGTTCTCGGGCGGTCAGCGCCAGCGCATCGGTATCGCGCGCGCACTATCTCTTCGCCCGAAGCTGATCGTGTGCGACGAGCCCGTCTCGGCGCTCGACGTGTCGATTCAGGCGCAGGTGCTCAACTTGCTCGATCAGCTCCAGGACGAGTTCGACCTGACGTACCTATTCATCGCACATGACCTCTCGGTCGTGCAGCACATCTCGGACCGCGTGGCGGTCATGTACCTTGGCAAGATCGTCGAGGTGTCTGGATGGCGAGACCTCTACGCACGACCGCATCACCCCTACACGCAGTCACTTCTCTCCGCGGTTCCGGTGCCAGACCCCGAGGTCCAGCGCACCCGCGCACGGATTCTCCTGCCCGGCGATCCTCCCAGCCCGGTCAATCCGCCGAGCGGCTGCCGCTTCCACACCCGTTGTCCGATCGCGCAGACGATCTGCGCCGAGAAGGAGCCGGAGCTGCGTGAGGTTGTTTCCGGACATTGGGCATCGTGTCATTTTGCCGCGGTGAACCCCGTACCTGTAGGCGACGGTCTCGGTTCGGAACCTTCGGAACCTTCGGAACCTGTAGCGGTTTTGGACTAGGCAGACGCGCAAGGCTGCTGGTATACTTCCGTTCGCTGCCCCTGCTGGGGTGGTCACGTCGAAGTGGCGGAACGGCAGACGCGCTAGGTTGAGGGCCTAGTGAGGGCAACCTCGTGAGGGTTCAAATCCCTCCTTCGACACCAGAGCACACGCGAGCGGCCCCATCGGGGCCGCTCTTGCGTTACCGGGATCGCGATCAGGCGTGGTGAATCGTGGCCGCGATGATCGCGATGTCGTCGGTATGCCGATCGCCGGAGAATTCGGTGGCGTCGGCCATGAGAGTGTCAACGATGAACTGGGGCGCGGCGTCGCGCAGTCGGTCCAGAACCGCCCCGATGCGCTCCTCACCGAAGAACTCCTTACCGCGACGTGCGTCGGGGAGTCCGTCGCTGAACAGCACGATACTGTCTCCTGGGTTAAGGGTGATCGAGAACTCCTCGTAGGTCGTGTCCTCCCAGATGCCGAGCGGCCGGTTGCGACGAGCGTCGTGACGAAGACACCCGTTAAATGTGCATACGAAGGGATCGGGATGACCGGCGCTGCAGAGCACAACGACGCCCGTCTTAACGTCGACGGTCGCATACGTCGCCGTGGCGAAGACACCCTCGGGCAGGAGTCGGAACAAAACGCGGTTCGCCGCGGCTAGCACGTCGGCCGGACGCGCCTCACTAACGCTGAGCGCGTGCATGGTGGTGCGTGCGATCGAACTTGCCGTCGCTGCGGCGATGCCTTTGCCTGCGACGTCGCCGAGAACGAGGCCGATTCGACCGTCGCCCAACTCGAAAGCGGCGTAGAAGTCACCGCCTATGAGCGCGAGCTCGTCAGCTGAGCGATACGCATGCCCCAGCGAGACGCCGGGCAGCTCATCGGGAAAGAAGAGCATCGCGTTCTGAAGCGTGTCGGCTATCTCACGTTGCAGTGTATAGAGCCGCGCGTTCTCGATGGCGAGCGCGAGCGAAACCGCGAGCCGTGCGGCGAAGTCACGTCCGCCAACGTCGAAGGCCTTTGCGGCGGACCGCATGTGGAACGTGATGACCCCAACCACGTCACCTGCGGCAGTGAGCGGGACGGTCAGCAGTGACGTGATGCCGAGCCGCGACATGAGTCCCGGGTCGACTCGCTCGTCGTTCATGACATCGGCGATGATGAGCGGCATTCGTCCCTCGGCAGCGGCGAACAAGTGACGCGCCTCAGGTGCCTCAAGCCGACTGCCCACGGACTCCTCGGAGAGGCCGTACACGTGCCGTACGACCCACCCGGCACCATCCCGGTAGGAGATTGCCGCAGAATCGGCATCGAGAGCTTCAGCGGAGCCGAGCAACGCACGGCTGAGAATAGTATCGAGGTCGAGTGTCGAGTTCACCGCGGCATCGATGCCGTTCATCGCCTTGCTCAGCGCCATTGCTTTGCGGATGACCAGATCGCTCTCTCGGAGCGCTTCGTTCGATGCGCTCAACTCACGGAACAACACAGAATGCGGCTCGACCAGCGCGGTCTCGATGATGCCCTTGTAGAGGAGGTAAGTAGCCAGGATGCGCAGTAAGTGGCCGAGGAGATTGAGCGGGCCGTAAGGGTCGGCGTACAGGATGAAAACGAGCTCAGACATAATAGTCACGCCAACCGACCATGAGAGTGCGCGCAGAACGCTCGGCCTGAAGCGAGCCGAATGGCTTCTCAGTCTGAAGAGCGATGCCAGGAGTACCGCGCTGATAACGAGTTCAGCCGCGATCTTGAAGGTCGTCAGTCCGTTCGGCCCAAGACACGACGGGAAGAGGTCTGTTCCGAGTATGAGCGCGGTCATCGCGACCGCGATGGCCGCCCAGACCGTGGTCCACACACGCGTGTCCGTCTTGTGGCCGAACAGCGACGGCGCGATGAAGAGCGCGGCAGCCTGCATCGAGCGTCCGAGAATCCAGAACTGCGTCGGCACATCCGATGAAAGCCCTGCGAAGACACTCATGCCCGGATAGGTCAGCAGGTGAAGAAGGTCAATTGCGGCGATGAAGAGCGACGCGATCCCCAGGAAGAGCAGGTACTGGTTTTCGATCAGGCGACGCGAGTTCCAGACCATCATGAAGATGCACGCCGCCACCGTGATCGTGAACAACTCCGCCAGGCTATGAAACAGCAGATAGCTCGATATGCGCGCCAGGTACAGCAGGCCGAGCACGATTGCGCCGGCGAAGATGCTCGACAGGTAGACCCGTGAGGAGGTTCGAGTTTCCATATCGCGATTCTAGCAGGTAGACCTCCTGCCTACCCACCACGTCGGTCTATACTTGACCGGAGGAACTCCCGGCTGAGAGGTTGGACTTGATACCCTTTGGATTCATCACCCTCGGCACAGGGGGGCTACCTCGGTGTGCGCGGTGTGCACCTGACGGACCGGGTCTCGTGTTCGGGGAGTCTGCCGAGATTCGAGCTCGAATCGACGAGGCTGTTGAGGGCTGGGTTGGCGCTCCCGGACCGAACCTCGTGCTTGGCGGCGCCGAGGCGTTCGCTCATCCGGAGCTACCGGCACTCGTGACCTACGCCGTGCAAGTCGGCGTCGAGCGTCTTGCGCTCGAGACGGGGGGCGGTCCTCTGAGCACCGGTGAGAATGCCGCGGGCGCACTCCATGTTGGCGTGCGTCACATCATTGTTCGCTACGTACCGTGCGATGAGCCGATGTCCGAGACGCCTGCGCTCGCCGACCCGTCGAAGCTGGCCCTCGCAGGCATTCGCGCCTTCCGCCGCGCTGCGGAGGCACGGGGCGTGAAGGTCGCGGTCTCCGCTGTCATTGGGGTATGCAGGCACACAGGGCCGCTCCTTCCTGCGGCTATCGCCGAACTCGTCGATGCCGGCGTCGGCGCGGTGAGGCTCCTTGGAGGCGAGGGTGCGTCAGCCGGGAGTGCGCAGTTGGCACACGTGGCGGCGGCATGCGACACGGGTGTCGTGAACGGTGTGTGGGTCGGCGTGTCGGGAATCGAGCTTCCCGCGAGTCACGCCGCGCATGTCGAGAAGAGGGATGGCCGATGACTGGCCCTCTCAAGACAGTTCTCATCGGGCTCAACTCACCGGGGTATCAGTCGCTCGCTCTCGGGTATCTCCGGGCGTACGCGCAATCTGACGATCGCCTTAAGGGGCGCGTAGCTTTCCAGACATTCGATCTCACCGTCGAGGTCGACCCGTGGTGGATCGCCTATCGCGTTTTGCCACTCGAACCCGATGTCGTCGGTATCTCGGTGACCTGCTGGAACGCCAGGGCGGTGTTCGATCTGTGCAGGATCATCCGCGCTGCCAGTCCGGCAACGCGCATCGTGCTTGGAGGCCCGGAGGTCGGGCCGGTCGCCGAGGCGACGCTGGAGGCGCACCCCGAGATCGATATGATCGTTCGTGGCGAAGGTGAGATCACGTTCGCAGAGGTTCTCTACGCCCTCACGCGCGGACGCGACGCGAGCCGGGTGGGCGGCGTATCGACACGCCGACCCGACGGGTTCGTCGTCTCCGCTCCGGACCGGGCGCTCATCGCCGATCTCGACTCGATCCCGTCGCCATACCTCTCGGGTGTCATGAGCCCGGTCGAAGGCGGTGCGTACCTCGAGACGTACCGGGGCTGCCCGCATCGTTGCGGCTACTGCTTCGAAGGCAAGGGCTACGGCCGGGTGCGATCCTTCTCTAGAGAACGCGTGGAGGCTGAGATCGAGACGCTTGCCGGGTCGCATGGCGTGTCATCGTTCTCGTTCATCGATCCTGTCTTCAACCTCACGTCGGAACGGCTTGAGTGGCTCTCTGCGGCGCTCGCGCCGTACGCGGCTAAGGGGCTCAGGTTGCACACGGTCGAGGTTGATATCGAGCGAGTCGACGACGCGGCAGCCGAACTGCTATCTCTCGCCGGCGTCGGGTCCGTCGAGACCGGACCGCAAAGCGTTGGCGCAGCGGCGCTCTCTGAATGCCGGAGAACGTTTCATCCGGAACGTTTCTCGGCGGGGGTCGCGGCCCTGAAGCGTGCCGGAATCAGCGTCGAGTGCGATCTCATCATCGGCCTGCCCGGGGACTCGGTTTTGGACTTCTTCGATGGCATCCGCTTCTGCCTCGAACTCGACCCTGGCAAGGTTCAGACGTCGACCCTTCACGTGCTGCCGGGCACTGACTTGTGGAGCCGGGCGTCGGAGCTGGGACTTGTCTTCGACAAGGAGCCTCCTCACGAAATCATCGCGACGAGCACCATTGGGTACGTGGAACTCAGACGAGCTGAGGTACGAGCAACCTGGATTCAGCAGCAATACGAGTCACGACTGTGAGAGGAGTGCCGGTGGATTCTGTTTCCCGCCGTGCCAAAGCGATTCGTCCGTTCGTGGTTATGGACGTGGTTGCGCGCGCCAAGGAGCTCGCCGCTTCAGGGCGCGATATCGTCCGAATGGAGATCGGTGATCCTGATTTTCCCACGCCCGAGGTCATCACCCGGGCCGCCGAGGCCGCAATGGAGGCCGGGGATACAGGCTACACGCAGTCGGCCGGGCTTCCGAACCTGCGAGATGCGATCGCGGCTCACTACGCGGCGGCCTACGGGGTGGTTGTAGATCCCGAAGACATCGTCGTCACACAGGGAACGTCGCCGGCGATGCTGCTGCTCTTTGGTGCACTCCTCGATCCCGGCGACGAAGTCATCATCTCGGACCCGTGCTACCCGGCGTACCCGAACTACGTCGCCTTCCTCGGCGGCGTTGCTGTTCCCGTATGTGTCCGCGCCGAGGAAGGATTCCGCTTCCGGGTCGACGAAGTGCGTGCGGCAATAACGCCGAAGACGAAGGCGATCGTCATCAATTCGCCGGCGAATCCGATGGGAACGGTTCTTCTTCCGGAGGATCTGATCGCGCTCGCGCAGCTCGCCGCCGAAACCGGAATCTGGATCGTCAGCGACGAGATCTACCACGGACTTCAGTTCGACGGGCCGTCGCACTCCATCCTCGAGTACACGGACCGCGCGTTCGTCCTCAACGGGTTTTCGAAAGCGTACGCGATGACCGGCTGGCGACTTGGCTATCTGATCGCGCCGAGGACGTTCGTGCGCGCCGCCGAGGTCATCCAGCAGAACTTCTTCTTGTGCGCTAACCACTTCGTACAGGTTGCCGGCACCGTGGCACTCATCGAGGCGCAACCGGACGTCGCACGGATGCGCGAGCAGTACGACGAGCGCCGGCGATATCTTGTGCCCGCACTTCGCGCGCTCGGACTCGGTGTGGCTACCGAGCCGACCGGCGCGTTCTACGTCTTCGCCGATGCGCGGTCGTGGGGGAGCGATTCTCTTGCGCTTTCGGGCCGCCTGCTCGAAGAGGCAGGGGTCGCTGTTGCGCCGGGTATCGATTTCGGGCCAGGCGGCGAAGGCTTCCTGCGTTTCAGCTACGCGACGTCGCTCGATCGCCTGGCCGAAGGAGTCAGGCGTTTGGGCGAGTGGGCGTCTCACGAGTAGTATTCAGCCAAGCATTTATTCCGAGGATGGAGTGGCGATGCGGTTCGATACCGAGGGTGGATCAGTCGTGCGTTACGCGGACGGCGACACTGTATTCAACGAAGGTGACGAAGGACTCTATCTCTACGCCATCATCAGTGGCGGGGTGCGTATCCGGAAGGAAGGCGCGCTCGTTGCTACGGTCGTGGCCGAACTTGGTCCGGGTGAGATGTTCGGTGAGTCTGCGATCATCGAGCAACGACCGCGCTCTGCGACGGCGCTTGCGGCGGGAGACACGGAACTCGCTTGCTACGACAAGACTGCCTTTCTTGATGCCCTTTCCGAGGATCCCGAACTAGCGCTGAGGGCGATGTCGGCACTCATCGGTAGGCTGCGTATCACGACGGAGCGACTGCAGGATCTTGCGACGCAACACGTGCTCGACAAGGCTGAAATGGTGCTGACGGAACGGGCGATACTTCAGAACGAACTCGCTTGAGCCGATATACATGGTATGTTTGAAGTCATCGTCGGTACGGAACTTGCTCATAACCGGCGAGGTCTAACAGAGAACCAGGGGGTATCACGTGAACGAGGTCTGGAGCAAAGCCGACCTTCACATACACTCGAATCACAGCGACGGGCTGGCGAAGATTCCTGAGATCATGGAGTACGTGGCACACCGTACCGATCTCCGAGCGATTGCAATCACGGACCACAACACCATCGAGGGCGCTCTCTTTGCGCGCTCGCTGAGCGATATGTACGACTTCGAGGTCATCATTGGCGAGGAGATATCTTCGAAGTCCGGTCACATCATCGGGCTCTGGCTGGAGGAAGCGATTCCCCCGAATCTCTCGGCTGCCGAGACGGTCTCCCGCATCAACGAGCAGGGTGGGGTTGCAATCATCGCTCACCCGTTTGCCAACCGTGCGTTCGGACCGTTCGGTCTGGAGAGCGTCGGCCAGGCGATCTACGATGTCGCGTTCCATGCCCTCGAGGTCTACAACTCGTCGCCGTATCTCATCTACGCCAACAAGCTCGCCGCGAAGGCGTTCGCCGGCGGGCAGGGAATCGCTGCGACCGGCGGATCGGACGCGCATGTTCTGAAGGCGATCGGCAACGGCTATACGGTCTACCGCGGAACGACCGCCGACGACCTCAGAACGAGCATCAACAATCTTGAAACGCGCGCAGAAGCGTCGCGAGGCGGACTCTCCGTTGCCCTTCGCTACGCATTCCGCTACCCGCAGATCCGTCGGCTCCAGTCGTGGAACTGGGAGCGCTGTAAGGCAACCAAGTAGCCCTGCGCTTCACCGACCCGGCTTACTCGGGCTTCGTTGTGCGCAGAATCGCCCCTGCGGCCGCTGCCGCAAACGCCGGATCGTCTCCCCAGGGCGGTAGCGTGACTGTGCGCACGGTATCAGCCACGCGTGCCGAAGAAACCATGTGCTCCAAGTCGAGCGCGGTTGCCAGTGCCACGCAGGGGATTGTTGAAGGTGCAATCACAATACGGGTGCAGCCGAGTGCGGCGAGATGGCGGACCGCTTCCGTCACATCGGGCGACTGCCATTCGAGCCAGGCGGCCCGAACGTTCTGCGCCTGTATTCCGTGTTCGGTGAGCAAAAGGCGTACACGTTGGTTGAAGTAGTTCTCCCGCTCCCTCCAACCGTGGTCGAATTCCTCCCATGCCGACGGTTGCCCCGCACCGATAAGCGCGACGCCCACCTCTCCGGGAAGAACGCCGCGCGTTGTTTCAAGTATCCGTGCGACTAGCCTGCTGGCGAGTTCCTCCGAGTACCAGATACTCGGCGCAAACGTCACAATCGGGTACGGGGACTTGGGCTCGGCGACGGATTCGAGTTCGCGTATCACTTCTCGTGCGGGAAGTGAGCCGTCCGGGCCGAGCGTCACCACCACGATTGTCTGCGCACCGGCCTGGCGAGCTGCATCAACGCTCTGACGGAGCGTTGGCGATCCGTCGCTGAAAGCGACAAGAACGCCGTCGAACCTCGACGTGGCAAGAAGTCGCTCCAACTGCTCGGTGATTGCGAGCGCCGACGCGCGGGCCGGTAGGTAGTCACCGATCGCCCGGTAGCGTGCCCGTTCGGACAGGAAGACGAAGGGCAGCGCACTCGTTGGAATCGTAAGCGCATCGCTGTCAAGTAACTGTCGGATGTGAGATGCCGCCCGGCTGATGCGGTACCGCTCGGGATCGGCGAATGAGAGAACGATGACCGTGTTGGTCGCGGTCGCGCGTACGCTCGGCTGGTTCGCCCGGGCGTCGGCACCCAGATGCACCGTGAGGGGGAGTGAGGCCGATGCGAGCCAGTATCCCGCCGAAAGGCCAGCCCCGACCAGAACGACGGCCATGACCGAGAGTCCGGTTTGCCACCCTGGTATCAGATTGCCGGTGCTCCACACAGCCACAGCAACACCGGACAGTCCAGATACTACAGGCACCGGAAGCCACCGTTGGGGAACCGCCATGGCGTAGGGAACCGAGGCGCCGATGATAACGACGCCGATCAAGAGCAGGATCCAATCCGCCACGAACAATCCCTTCAGCAAGGAAGCCACGACGACAATACCGTTTCGACGCAGAGAGAGCCACACCGCAGTTGACAGACATACCCCAGGGGGTATACTAGCAGCAGACAATCCGACCGAAGGAGCGAACGATGAGCGAGCGTGTGAAGGAGATATCCGAGTCTGAGTTCCAGGCTGAGGTTCTTGATGTCACCGACAAAGTGGTCGTCGACTTCTGGGCTCCCTGGTGCGGACCGTGCAAGATGGTCGCTCCGGAGCTCGAGAAGCTCGCCGGAAAGACCGGCGACGCGGTTCGTTATGTGAAGGTCAACGTCGATGAAAGCCCGGAAGTCGCCATGCGCTACGGGATTATGAGCATACCGACCATCGCACTCTTCGAGAGTGGTAGTCTTGTTACGCAGGTCGTAGGTGCACGTGGTGCAGATGACCTCGGCAGGGCTTTCGGACTGGTGTGATCCGGAAATGCCGACGTACGATCTTAGCTGCAAGGACTGTGGTCACCGGTTCGAACGTTTCATCACTCGGTTTCTTACAGACGCTGACAAGGTGTGCCCCGTGTGTGGTTCGAATCGGGTCACCGCGGGAGTGGGCGGCGGGTTCTTCACGAAGGTCAGAACGGACGCAGTGGGATGCGCTCCCACGGGAGGATTCGGGTGAGCGTGAAACCCGGCCCGTGAGGCCGCACCCGCCACGGAACGGTGGCACATGGATTTCACGTACAAGCGTGTATGCCATAGGAAGTTCGAAGAGACAGTCGAAGCCGTCGAGCGTTGCATACGCTCGTACGGCTTCGTCGTTGACAGAGCACATGACTTGCAGGCTACCCTCGCCTCGAAAGGGTTTTCGATACAGCCCCTGAGAATCTACGAGCTCTCGACCGTGATTCACTCCGCTACCCCGGAGGGCGACGCCTCATCACTGCAGTGCCGGTTACACGTGTACGTGGAGGGTGAGGTCGTGTACGTCTCGGCGATACGTTCGGCTGTCCTCTATGACATGTTTGGAACCGAGGACGGGTCGGTTCGCGTTCAAGTGGTCGAAAAGCAGGTCGTCGGACTCGTGGATGAAGCGACGTCGTAGCGAGGCTACTGCACGCAACTGGAGTACTTCAGGAACACCTTGATCGCCTCATCGATGAGCTCGTCCCTCGACTTGTCTCCCTCTTCCATGAGACACGTCTTCATGGAGTAGCCGATGATGTGAAGGCCGACCTGGTTAAGGGCGGATTTCGCGGCCATGATCTGAGTGAGCACCGCCTCGCAGTCCTTTCCCGACTCGATCATCGTCTGAAGGCCTCTAATCTGGCCTTCGAGTCTCTTGAGCCGGTTGACGATGCGCCGCCGCTCTTCCTCGTTGCCGATCGCGTCGGTCTCGGAAAGCGTGTTCATAGGAGCGCTCCCTTGTTCGCAGGTGATGATGACGTACAATTATGTTTTGGCCGACTATACCCCCTAGGGGTATGCGCGAGCAAACAGATAGGGATCCGATGGGATACAAGAAACAAGTGGTCGGACCCGAAGGATCGCGCGCGGATGCAGTCAGGCGAGTGCTGTGGATTATCCTTGGTCTGAACCTGGCCGTGGCATTCGCGAAGCTTGGATACGGGCTTATCACCGACTCGGTCGCCATGACGGCCGATGGGTTCCACTCGATGTTCGACGGAACGTCGAATGTAATCGGGCTGCTGGGTATGGCGATCGCATCGCGACCGGCAGATGGAGATCATCCCTACGGACATTCCAAGTACGAGACCTTCGCATCCGCAGTCATCGGCGCCATGCTCATGATTGCCGCTTGGCGCGTAGGGAGTTCTGCGATCGAACGGCTCATGAATCCCGGCACGCCGCCCCGGGTCGACGCACTGTCATTCGGCATCATGTTCACGACGCTCGCAGTCAACGTTTTTGTGACCCGCTATGAGCGGAAAGTAGGCACGCGTCTGCGCAGCGAGATCCTCCTCGCAGACGCGAACCACACAGGCAGTGACATTCTCGTAAGTGTCGGAGTCATCATCGGACTCATCGCCGTCAAGCTTGGATTCCCGATAGCCGACCCGCTCATCGGGCTTGTTGTTGCAGGGTTCATCGTGGCCGCCGCGTGGAGCGTCTTCAAGTCGGCGAACGACACACTCGCCGACCAGGCGCGAATCGCGCCCTCGGCCATCAGGGAAGTTGCCCTGAGAGTCGAGGGCGTACTTGGTGTGCACGACGTCAGGACGCGTGGCCCCGCATCTGAGGTTTTTGTGGACCTGCACATCCAAGTCGACCCCACAGTGACCGTGGCCGCGGGGCATGCGACCGCCGAGCGTGTCGAGAAGGCGATTTGTGACGAAATCAGTGAGGTTGCTGACGTCATCGCGCACCTCGAGCCCTTTGACGCGTATCAGCGTGACAAGACCGCCAAGCAGCATGAAGAGGGTCTGATCTGAACATGCGAGCGAACGTCGATGTTCGCCATATCGGTGATCGGCGTGAGCGACTCATGGGATTCGGACTCGCTACACTCGCCGCCACCTGCTGGGCGTCGGGAGGGTTGGCCGCGAAGTGGCTCTTCACGCCACTCGACGGCCGCACGGCCCAGTGGCCGATTCCGCCTCTGGGGATAGCGATCGATCCCGTCATGCTGTCCGCTTCACGGGCGCTACTCGCATTCGTCATGCTCTTCTTGTACGTGGTAACCGTCCGGCGCGGTGCGTTGAAAGTGCGGGCGAGGGATCTGCCGTTTCTCGCGTTCTTCGGCATAGCCGGTCTGGCGCTGGTCCATTTCACGTACTTCAAGACGATTTCGCTGACGAGCGTGGCGACCGCCATACTGCTCGAGTACCTCGCGCCGATCCTCGTGCTCATCGTTTCGGTCACCGTGCTCCGTGATACGTTCACCTGGTCGCTGCCGGTGTCTGTGACGCTCTCGGTGACGGGCTGCGCGCTCGTTGTGGGTGCACTTGGCGGCAGCGGTCTGCAGGTGTCGCCGGCCGGACTCTTCTGGGGGTTGTCGTCTGCGGTGTTCTTCGCGGGTTACACGCTCATGGGCCGGTGGGCGGCACATCGGTACTCATCGTGGACGCTGCTCACATACGGACTCGGTGCGGCGACGCTCTTCTGGTGGATCGTGCTCGGTGGGCCGGCGCCTGTCTTCGAGACCCTCGGGGACGGGCGTACCTTCGCTGCAGTGACGTTCATCGCCTTCATCGGCACCGTTGTGCCGTTTGGCGCGTTTCTTAAGGCGCTGCGTCACTTGCGGGCAACGGAGGCCTCAGTCACTTCAACGCTTGAGCCCGTTCTTGCGGCAGTGGTCGCATGGGTGCTCTTTGCCGAGAGTCTTACGGTCACGCAGATGCTCGGCGGAGTGCTCGTACTGGCCGCCATCATGGTCTCGCAGATGCCATCTCGTTCAATAGTCGCGTTGCCGCCTGCGAACTAGCGTCCTGGTCTATCTCGCGCTGAGGTGGGAATATACGTTGTGGTATAAGGTTTGCTTGCGGCCCGATTTTTCAGGTTCGCGAGGTCGTGCACATGGAGGTTCTGATGGAACTCTCGCAGCGACCTGAACTCCGCCAGAAAGTGACTCTGTCACCTCAGGTGTATCAGGGCCTGACCATCCTTGCCATGCCGGTCGCCGAGCTACAGGCGCTCGTTGAGACAGAGTTGCTCGAGAACCCCGTCCTCGAACTTGAAGAGGACGAGGTTGATGAGGAGCGCGAGGCCGATCCGGTCGACGGCGAGGACGATGAACGCTCGTGGGACGAGTGGCTCGACCAGTACGACGAACTCGAGAACCTCGACTCCGCTGCGCCGCGCGATCCCAATGCTGAAGAAGTGAATTCCGAGGAATTCGTCGGCGGCGTCCAGACCTTCGACGACTACCTCACCGAGCAGCTCAACATGGTGGACATCTCGGAGGAGGTACGCCGCGCCGCGCTTGCGATCATTGGAACGCTCGATGGCGATGGCCTCTTCGTCGGCGATTGTGCGGAGATGGCCACGATCGCCAATGTCGACAAGACGACCGCCGAGGCGGCACTCCAGGTGGTCCAGCAGCTCGACCCGCCCGGAGTCGGCGCTCGCACCGTTCGGGAGGCTCTTCTGATACAGGCCGCGTACCTCGGTGTGGACGAACCGCTCTTGGTCGCGCTTGTCGAACGGCACCTTGACGCGGTTGCCGCAAACCACCATCGAAAGATCGCTCGCTCAGAGCATGTCACCGAGGATGAGGTTCGCGAAGCCATCCTTGTACTTCGACAACTCAACCCGCGCCCGGCAGGCGCATTCTCTCCCGGGCAGTCGCCCGCATATGTGGTACCGGATGTCACTCTTCGACGGTTCGACGACGACTGGCTCATCATTCCGAACAACGAGGCGGTCCCGACGCTGCGGGTCAGTCCCCGGTACCGGAACATGCTCCGATCGAAGTCCAATGTCGATGATGAAACGCGGCGCTACCTTAAGGACAAGATCAGGGCGGCCGAGTCCTTTATGCGCAACGTCGATCGTCGCAGGGATACGGTAAGCCGTATCGCGCAGATAATCTTAGAGACGCAGCACGACTTCTTCGAGGACGGTAAGGGTGACCTTCGACCCCTTCGCCTGGAGGACGTCGCTGTCGAGATCGGGGTTCATTTGAGCACGGTCAGCCGGGGCGTCACCGGCAAGTACGTGGCCACTCCGTATGGTATGTTCGAGTTGAAGCACTTCTTCTCAGGAGGGTACCGCACATCGTCGGGTCTGGATGTCGCCGCGACGACAGTCAAGCGGAAGATACGCGAGTTCCTCGAGCGCGAGGACGCGGCTCACCCTCTTTCGGACCAGCGCCTGGCTGATGCCCTCGCAGCTGAGGGCGTCGATGTGGCGAGGCGTACGGTTGCCAAGTACCGTGAAGAACTCGGAATCGAACCGTCTTGGGCGAGGAAACGTCGGTGAAACGAGGCAAGTTCATCGAGGAACGACGCGAAAACGGATTCGCGTCTTCGAACGCTCTCGCAGAGAGATCTCTGGCGCGAGATGTAGCACTCATCGTCGTGCTGCTGGCGGCGGTAACGTTCTTGCATCTGTTCACGACCACATCGCCCGAGGCGATGCCGATGCACCTGTTGTACCGGAAGCTCTACTACCTGCCGATCATGTACGCAGGTTTCGTCTTCGGGCGGCGCGGCGGATTGATTACGGCGGTCGCGGCGGCGATGCTGTACGCCCTTCACGCCACAGTCTCTCTTGGAGGGCTGCTTGGTTCGGGCATCGACAACCTCTACGAGATCGTCATGTACCTCGCCGTTGGAATCCTGTTCGGATGGCTACGGGACCTTGCCGAAGCGAAGACAGCGGACTTGCGGCAGGTCAGCCACCAGCTGGAGGATGCGTACCGGAAACTCGAGGAGCGGGCAATACAGCTCGTGAACATCCAGGATTACACGCAGTCGATCCTTCGATCGATCACCTCGGGTGTCATCACCGTGGGTCCCGACGGTTCCATGGCCACCGCGAACCCCGCAGCAGAGCGAATCCTTGGCATGCGAGAGGTCGACATCGTGCCGAAGCGCATCGGTACGCTGTTCGCGGATGACGCCGGCCTCGACGCCGAGGTGCTCAAGGTACTCGAGGGCCGGTTGCCGAAGTCGGTCAAGGAGATGTATCTCGTGACCCGGGGCGGCAAGGTA